>NZ_JBXYJH010000011.1:0-176191 GCF_057396215.1 Psychrobacter sp. CX18
GTCACATCAGACTGCCCTGCCATACCTGTTACACCAGCTTTGGTTGTACTGGTTTGACTGTCACCATCACTGCCATAGCCAATGCCTTGCATATTAGCTGAGGCTTTTCCGTTAGACTGACCCAAGCTTACGCCAACTGCTATGGCTTCACCGTCATAGTTACTATGGTTTTGGATATCTGAGGTGTCTATACCTTGAGCAAAGACAGTCTGGTTGTCATCAATTGAGGCTGTGGTGAACGCGGCGCCTTTAAAGCTGCCTTTGCCGCCAACCTTTAAGTCTGATTGCTGAGTGTAAATACCCGTTTGCTCAGTGACGGCGGCATAGTCGGCATCAAGGTTAGTCCTACCACCGTTGATAGATAGGTTAGAGCCTTTACCCTTACCAACTATGTCAATATCGGCACTAAACCCTGCATTTTTCTGCTTGCTGTCATACTTGTAAGTGTCTTGCAGGCTCTCTGCGTTTAGATCCCCTGCCACTTGCCCTGTGAGTGTGTCTGTGGTGAGTACACCGCCTTTGATATTGACATCATTGCCGATATCTAATGTGGTGGTGCCGCCCACATTGATGTGACTGTTGGCATAAGTGGTTGCGTTACTGTTGGCATGGCCTTTAGCGCCACTGGCGTTAAGGGTGATACCTGCGCTTGTCTCTCCACCTGGGTTAGTAGCGGCATAAGCCCCTATTCCAAAGCTTGAGCTTTTGTTGTTGCTGCGTGTTTGCTCGGTTTGTGCCACGCCGTTTATATTTAAATCATTGTCTGTTTTAAATAGGGCATTATTAGCGACACTGATGTCACTGGCATTGATGTTGATATTACTGTCTGGATAGGTACTAAATAAGCTACTGATACTGTAAAAGCTAAGCTAATACTGAAAATCCTCACCATAAGCTGTAAAGTCAAAAAAACCTTCTTGTCTATTCAATAAGTGAGCGGCATATTTGTCAATTGCTTCAGCAGGGTTATTGAGTTTTTTAATGCTATAAACATCTTGTTCTTCAATAAAAAACATTTCTTTTTTAGCGTGATTGACAATTGAGAATAGCTGAAAGTTTTTTGGTTGCTCTAAGAAGTTAAATCTAGTATCGAGTAAGGCTCGAAGCTGAAAATGAGTCGCATAACTATCATCATCTTCATAGTCTACTAAAAACGGCTGTTGAAACTTTTCTTCTAAAAAGGCTACTTTCTCTCGAGCTTTTTTGCTCTTTCCTTCAATATCTGGACAAATTGATCCTAAAGGAGGGTTGTTACTTGACGGTAGAGCACTTGCAACTAATGGTGGAATATGTGTACTTTCTGGAATATACCAACCTGCACTATGCCACAGCCACGATTCAATAATCTCTATAGGAAAATTATACTCATTTTGCTCAGCACTTTCTGTAATATAAGGACTAAAATCCAAATAAACAATAATCCCATTTATATCGATACCAAAAGCTGTCGTATCAGACATTATTGCTGGAATTTCCGATCTTTTAATGGCATAAAAGAACTTTTCTTTAACTTGAGAGAGCACTGCATAAGTTTCAGGTTGAGCGTCTTTAAATGGCTCAAAGAAATACTCATGAAAGCTTATATCTTTAGGTTTGACGTTTTTGAAGTTTAAAGGATCATGACGGAATCGATCTAATCCTAATGAACTAATTCGATTCTTATAATAGATACTGTCTGCGTTAAGTTCACTCATATCATAATAAACTTCACTAAATTCACTTAAAACGTAGCTATTCATTTTATTTTCCCTCTTTAGCTTTAATAGCATCTAATATATCTTGGCGAACTTTCCTTTGAATCTGATCAATATGTTGTTTGTAAGCAGGACTAATCGGTATAGGATTCCCATTATTACCGTATTGCACCCAACCGCCATTTTTATATTCTACTCTACCGCCTTTAGATGAGTTTAAATGACCAGGTAGGGGCATTAAATTATCAGGATCATTGATGATTTTGTTTAGCTCTGCTGTTGTTAGCTTATTACCCGCTATCTTTTTAGCTTCGGCTCTAGGTAAGATATGATCAACCGTGGGTTTAACATTATCAGGAAAATCTTTAAATTTACCATCGAATGGATCTAAATATCGAACCTTATTTGTTTTCGGATCCACCCAACCTGCTTCTTTAAATTTGGATTCAATATTTCCCCAGTTACTAGTAAACTCACAACAATCTGCATTATGAACCCAAACACCCAGCTCACCAATGTGATAGGTGCTAAAGTCTTGTACTTCAAAGTTATAAACGGTATCAGTTTGCTCTAAAGCAGTTTGACTCATCACGGTAGCGGTTGCTTTACCGTGTTTATCCAGTAACTTCATTCCTTCTTCTAAGATAGACGCTTTACACCAACCTAGTCCGTCAATCCAGAATGGATGCTCTTCGGTGGTGCCGAAGGTTTCTTCTAATCCATTATCATGCTGCACCTTAACCTCATAAATAGGTATATTAGGTGTAACTTTAGTAGCAACAACAGGGCGATAATCATACTTCTCACCAAATTCTTCTCGTGACCAAACCAACTCACCACGTTCAATCGTTTCAATTGAGGTTAAAGCGCTTGTTATGACCACACGTGGTGCGTTTACAAAGGGTTGTTGGATAAGACAATATAGTTCAATACTTCTTCATCGTCTTAGAAACATTATTAAACTGATTGGCTGGGATTGTTTTGTTAAATATAAAAAGGCTGGACTAAAAGCCCAGCCTTTTTATAAAATGAGCAGCACTTTTTTGTCGATTAGAAGAATATATACAATCTCGTCTTAAGTTTGATGTATGGATAGAATTAACTTACATCCATATTCGATATATGTTTATTTATAAAACTTAGGTGATTGATTGTCTAAAACAGCAGTGGCAAAGTGTGATTGATGGTAAACTGGCTTCCCTAGAATGGGGCGTAACTCGATCACAGCTCTCGCATTGAGAAGCTAAATCAATACTCAATCAATTTTTAACGCCTCTCAGGTTTAATAAAACTAACATTCATAATACGATTGGATATGTGTCATCTTATGAATTTGAAAGACGATTCTATGATAGTCCTACTATGTCAAGCAAAGCTGCCTGACTCATGTAATTCACTCTCGGATATATTCGGGGTTTTCAATATTAACCTAAATAACTAAACACTCACCAAACTTAGAAATAATATAAAAAACTTAATGAATGAGGTGATGACAAAAGAAATGTATTGCAGAATTTTAGCGTTTGTACTGCTAGTTTTAGTCTTTATTATCAGAAACAAGATTAAAGAATATACCAAACTTAGAGTAAAGAATATAAATAGTACAGTATAATCTATAGACTGAAAAACTATATATACTACAATACTTATATATATGTCTGATATAAACCCTAAATAAAATCTTTCTTTTTTAATCATATTGTATAGCCATGAATAAAACATAAATTTAATTTGTAAAACAAAATAGCTTAGTTTTTTCTACAATTAATCGAATAGGACATGTTGACAATTAACGTAAATGGATAATCATCGCTGCAAAGTAGATATTATCAGCAAACCACTCATCCGTTTTTTAAGCATGCATAGCAATTATCTTAAAGTCTTTAAGTTTACAAAAAAAGTTCTCAATCAAATGATTCCATTTGTACTTCTCTTTATCGAAATTTCGTTGCTTTAAACGAGAGCATTTAGGGGGTATAACGCTTAGCTACCACGAGCTCCTAAATCCAGTAGTAATCAGTCGGCATCAAAGGATCCATCGGAAAGTAATGCACCAAACTCTTTGTCTTCAATTAATGGTTTAACACCAGCCATATCATGCTGTTGTCATTTGAATAAGGTAAAGTCAACGGGGTTACCTAAAGCATCAACATTGCAATGATTTTAGTCTTCATACTGCCTCTAGGTTTGCCATTTACCTGACATAAAGCCCCCTTTTTTCCACCTTTTCCATAGCGCTTTACTTATAAGATAGTCACATTAATCATGGCATACTCTAAATCAGGGTCATTTAGAGCATTAAATAGGTTGCTAAACATTTTACTTTTTCCCCATCTAAGGTAGCTCTTATAAACACTGTTCCAGTTACCAAATTTAGGCGGTAAGTCTCGCCATGGGCTTGCCAGTACGAATAATCCATAGGAGCGCTTAAATAGACAGGCTGTTATCTAACGCTTTTTGCATCGGTCAGTGGGTATACCCGCGCAGTACGATGCTAACTTTGACCATTGGGCATCACTTTATGTTAGTCTAGTCATATAGTCCTCTATTTCTTGCTATATATCAACACACCCTAGTAAAGCTTAAAAAATAGCAATTAATATACCTAAAAACATGTTAATTGTTACTACATAGGCTAATCTTTCATAATTACTCATAAATTAATCTCTAGTTTTTTGTCTATCAATCCTTTCAAACTCAGATATCGCATTCCTTCGTTTTGTTATTTCAAACATTGAAAACTCTCCAAAATACTTACCAGATATTTGAACGCGTCTTGATCCATAGGTCGTATTATCACCATACCCGCTGCCAAAATCTGCCCAAGGATCTACATCAAAATCTATGTGATCAAGAGTTGAAGTGCCATAATTATATGTAGCCCGGCTGTTAGGTTGTTCGATATAAACTATTTTGCCATCGGAATTGCGTTCTCTGGAAATGATAACCTCAAAATTACCATTGTTGTGTATGTATTTTATATTAGGATATTTTCCATTAACCTTTTCTCTAACTTCATTACCAGTTACATTAAAATTATGAAACGCGTTTTTACTATCTGTAACAGCTTTCCAATTCTCGTTCAACCTACCGTTACTTAGGTCTTTTTTAAACTCTGCAATTCCCATTCTAGTTAGTCTTTCACGCTCAATAACATGTATCTTATAGAATTGATCACATTTTGCATAGTTTCTACATGAATCATAGGCATCATTAAAAGCTTTACTCTGTTTAGAGTCTATAACATCCCATTTATGAGTTACCTCTACAACACATTTAACTGATTCACAATCACTAAGCTCTCTAGCTTTTTGAGCTTTTTGTAAATGATCTAAATAATTATTATCTGTTTGGTTGAAGCTATTTATTGTACTTGACGTATCATCACCTACTACAGCCCCAATACTTGCAGATAAGCCCAATAAAATAGCACCTTTTGTATTATCATCATAGCCTTGACCTTCAAGATACTTATCGACAAACGGAACTGTTAGAGATGTTGTGCCGCTGCTAATTGCTCCATCAATACTACCGGTAGCAAGGGCGCCTATCATTGTGTGCAGGATAGTTCGATATGTTCCACCCTCCGCCCACTTCTTAGATTCTTCAATATTGCCTGTATCAATTAATTTAAGTTGCATATTACTCGCAAAATCCCCAACCGCCTTCGGTGCTTCCTGTCCAAAAGCCCTCGTAATATCAACCTGAGCCCCAAGCTCTTCATTGACGGTACTGGCATCAAAGCTATTAACCAACACTTCATTTAAGCTGTCTTTAGTAGCCGTAGTCACATCAGACTGCCCTGCCATACCTGTTACACCAGCTTTGGTTGTACTGGTTTGACTGTCACCATCACTGCCATAGCCAATGCCTTGCATATTAGCTGAGGCTTTTCCGTTAGACTGACCCAAGCTTACGCCAACTGCTATGGCTTCACCGTCATAGTTACTATGGTTTTGGATATCTGAGGTGTCTATACCTTGAGCAAAGACAGTCTGGTTGTCATCAATTGAGGCTGTGGTGAACGCGGCGCCTTTAAAGCTGCCTTTGCCGCCAACCTTTAAGTCTGATTGCTGAGTGTAAATACCCGTTTGCTCAGTGACGGCGGCATAGTCGGCATCAAGGTTAGTCCTACCACCGTTGATAGATAGGTTAGAGCCTTTACCCTTACCAACTATGTCAATATCGGCACTAAACCCTGCATTTTTCTGCTTGCTGTCATACTTGTAAGTGTCTTGCAGGCTCTCTGCGTTTAGATCCCCTGCCACTTGCCCTGTGAGTGTGTCTGTGGTGAGTACACCGCCTTTGATATTGACATCATTGCCGATATCTAATGTGGTGGTGCCGCCCACATTGATGTGACTGTTGGCATAAGTGGTTGCGTTACTGTTGGCATGGCCTTTAGCGCCACTGGCGTTAAGGGTGATACCTGCGCTTGTCTCTCCACCTGGGTTAGTAGCGGCATAAGCCCCTATTCCAAAGCTTGAGCTTTTGTTGTTGCTGCGTGTTTGCTCGGTTTGTGCCACGCCGTTTATATTTAAATCATTGTCTGTTTTAAATAGGGCATTATTAGCGACACTGATGTCACTGGCATTGATGTTGATATTACTGTCTTTGCCACTGCTTGTGGCAATAATGGCAAGGTTGTTCCCAGCTTGAATAGTTGAGGCTTGGCTTTGCTCACTATCGCTTTGTGTATTGGACTGCGATTTACTACTGCCTATGGTGGCTTGTATGCGGGTTGAGCCCACATCTTTTAGGTTGCCAGCTTTTATAGCTTCTAAAGCTGCGCCGCCTTGTTTAGCTAAATCTTTGACTTTGAGTCCTGCACTGATGGCTGCTAAGCCTTTCATACGAGGGCTACTGGTATTGCCTGCAGCATCAATGAGGCTGTCTATGTTTTGGGCGCTATCGATAAGTGAGTTTGAGACAGAAACCGTTAGTCCGCTTTGTTTGAATGTCTGCTCGCTTTGGTTGGTGTAGAAATCCATTTCGTTGTCAATATCAACGCTTTTGGCTTGATAGACAACGTTGCCACGCTCTGTATCGCTACTGTCAACAGATTGACGATCGCCTATTCCTGCAATGACGTTACTGCCTGTTTGCTGGATATGATTGCCAGCACTGATGCTGACGTTACCGTCTATCGCGCCGATGTTGCTGCCGGTATGGGTCAGTGCGGTTTGGGTGTTGTCATTTTCTGTTTTTTGCTTACCTATGGTAAAGCCGAACCCGCCTGAGCTAAATACGCCTGATTTTTTGGTGCTGCTCTCACGAGTGGTGCTTGAGGTGTTTTGTGCTGCTAAAATGTTGGCATTATTACCCGCTTTTATAGAGGTACCGGTATCGCTAACAGCATTAGTGGCAGTAAGGTTCACGTCATTGCCAGCGTCAAAGATAACTGTGTTACCTTCAATGCTATTGCTGATGGCAGTGTCACTTTGGCTGTCATAGCGGTCTTGGGTGGTTGTTTTGCTAAGCAGGCCTTTGTCAGTGACTTTAATGCCAGTAGATAGGTTTTGGGTGTGACGACCCTCTGTTAGGGTGATATCATTACCCGCTTTGAGTCCTACTGTGCCATTATCTGAGCTTAGGGTGACGGCTTTTCCTGTGATATCGTCACCTGAGAGGATGGTAACATCGCCTGTGCCTGTGATACGGCTACCAATGTCACGGGTTTCACCTTGTTTATAGTAGTTGTTAGCATCCCCAATGGCATTGGTTTGATAGCCTGTGTTCACGGCATTAAGCTTGGTATCGCCTGTGGTGTTGATTCGGGTACTGCCGCCTTGGTTGTTAAGCACTCCAGCTTCAAAGGTGGTGTTACCGCCGACATTGGCATTAAAGGTGATAAGCGGTTTGCCGTTTGCGTCAGTTTGACCTTTTAGACCATCACCGACATAGATGGTGGCAAGCTGACTGATGCCAGTTCGGCTACCTGAGCTTAATCCTTTGGTTGAGCTTGTGCTATAGGTATCGCTTTGGTTGTTGAAGTTACCACCGACGTCAAGATTTGCGGCATTGTTTGCGTTGATTTGGGCTTTGTTGGTGAAGTCTTCTGTAGTGTTAATTTGTAGGTAGTTACCGGCTATAACGCCGCCGTTTTCGTTAGTTAGATTAAGTGCTTTAACGTTCAGGGTGTTATGCCCAACAAGTTGGCCTTGGTTGTTGACGTTACCGGTGACGTTGACAACGATATTTTGGGCTGCTATGAGGCTACCTGTGCCATCGATTTGTGAGGCGGCTTGGCGGGTGTAGACTTTGGGGACCAGTACCTTTTGGGTGCTGCCATCTGCAAGCGTGATACTTTGCTCCTCTAGCCACACCATGTCTGTGGTAAGATTTGCGACTTGTTCGGGGCTTAGGGCGATACCTGGGCGTAGGTTAAGTGCTTTTGCCATGGTGATGCCTGCATCCATTAGCCCTTTATATTGTTCGTCATTGTTACTATAGTCGCCTAAGTAATAGCGCCCTGTGAGTGCCATGATTTGGTCTTTGATGTATTGTTGTTCATAGTAGCCATCGCCTAGACGTTTTTGGGTGACACTAGGATCTAGGTTTAATTGCTGCATCATGTAATCTGATGATAGCCATTTTTTATAGTCTGCAAAGGCGGGGTCGGTTTCAACTAAGTAGTTAGTTTTACTATCTGGGTTAATGGCATATAGGCTAGAGTTTGGCACAGTTGGGCTATTACCACTACTGCGTATCTCCTCATCGGCTTTTTTATTTTTGCTGGTATCCACTTTATCGGTTGTAGCATTAGGCGCATCGCTAGCAGCTGCCGTGAGCTGAATATCTGTCTTTAATATAGGTAAGGCGTCGCTATCTATTTGGTAAAACTCATCAGCAACGTCTTTTGTCTTAGAATAAGTGTAAGGCCGTTTACTGGTTGGATTATCACTCCTTCTTTTCCTTTTTGTATAGTAGGTAGTCTCATAACTATTTGTTTCCTCTAAGTAAGTCTTACCTAGAGTTGTTATGTTTTCAAAGTCAAAACGACTCGTCTTAGTAGGATCATCTTTTACGATTAAAGTTTTACCGTCCACGACAGTACTATGATCATTTATTGCTTTTTGAGCTGATAGGTTTAAGTTTCCACCAGCTCTGATTAAAGCGGGATCACTGCTTAGTGTTTTATCTTGGTATGTATTTTCATCGTAGGTAAATTTATTGTAATGGCTATAACGCTTGCCATCAGGTGTTACTAAAGTTTTTTCCCAGTCTCCATCCCATCCATGCTCATCGATCTCGATTTCGCTTTTATCAAACCGAACCGTTTGATCTTTTGGGGTATATTCAACTTTATTTGAGCTATTTATAAGAGCTGAATAGAAATCAAAATCAGCATTTTTGTTATTCAATAGTTGAGTACTGATACTCATATCAGATAAAGACTCTATTGTCGCCCCAATATTGTTCACGGCTACCGCTTTACCAGTGGCATGATACTCATCATCTAAACTGCCACCAATATGCATCTCACCATTACTAATAATTTGCGCTTGACCATTAAAGTCTGCATTAAATCTATTCGCTCGTGCAATATTAGCTTCATTATTCAGTTTTTGGACGCCTATATCTAACCGCTCTCGTGCTGCAATAACAGGTGCTGCGTTTGAACCTACTTTAAAGTAGGTGGGTGTGTAGGTTGTATGTGCATCTACCCATGCAGGGTTAGTAGTAGGGTTCGGATTAGTTGGTGGCGTTAATTTATACTCGATTGAACAGTTATCAATTTGCTGACACTCCTCTTGAGTAATTTCGGATTTGCTAATATTTATATCAGGCGAGTTGTTTAGCGTATTTGCTTGAATTGCTACATGATCACCATAAATACGACCATGACTATGATTGGTTATAATAGGAGCATCAAGATAGGTTTTACTACCGTTAATCAATCCTCTATTATCAAGCTTATTATGAGCTGTGAACTGGGTGCGATTAACACTCTCTACTTGAGCATCTTTTTCATTGGTAATACTATCTGCATTCAGACTCAAATTCTGCGCTTTGAGCACATCTTTATTGATTAAATTACCTTGTGTAGTGACATTAAGATCATTTGCTTTGATAGTTGAGCGCTTATCATGCGTTATATTATCATTAACGGTTAAGCTTAGTTTATTAGCGCTTATTGTGCCGTTTTGGTTACTATATCTATTGGTGGTAATAGTTAATGTATCACTGGCTAATATATCGCCTTGATTATTATTAATACCGGCTATATCTTTGGTGTTTAGCTTTAAATTATTGCTCGATATTAGACCCTGTTGGTTGTCGATATTATTTGCGTCAATAACGGCTTTACCATTGGCTAATACACCAAGCTGCTTACTATCTGCCGCATCTGTATTTTTATTACTCAGTACCCCTCCGACATGAATGTTCAAGTCTTGGGATGAGTCAGTTTGTGCTATTAATCCTGCATCATTACTTATATCTTGACCAGTAGTTATATTAAGATGTGATGCTGATACACTGCCTGAGCGATTAGTCAAATTAGCCTCTGTAGTTAGTGCCAATTTACCAATTGCACTAATTTGACCTGTCGTATTATCGATATTATCTTTTACGATAATGTTGGCATTGTCTCTACTCACAAGTTTGCCATCTATGTTATCAAAGCTTGCAAGTTTCCAGTTAACGTCATCTAATTGAATACGGCTATCACTGTTGTTAACCGATCCATTATCATTAATGGCTAATGAGCTAACGCCAATACTTGACTGCTGAGTATTGTTGAGGGTATTTGATTGTATGTCCATCTTGCCATTGGCATAAATGGATCCTGAGTCAGTATTGGATAGCGTATCCACTTTGATGCTCCCCGCATCAGTAATGGTTGGTAATGGCTCAGGATTAGTGTCAGGCTCACTGCCAGCATTTATATCATCAGTGCTATTAAGGTCACTGCTATTAATATTACTACCATTATCGGCACTAGTAGGTGGTGTGGTTGTCGGTGCGATAACCTCAGGTTCACTAGGTTCTGTCGCAGGGTTTGGATATAAGTTTTGACCGATGATAGCGTTGTTGTGGTTATCTAAGGTAGCTGTCTCAATAGACAGGTTGCCTTGACCTGTTTGTAGCAGTTTACCTGTATTGGTTAGGCTTGCCGCTGTGATATCAAAGCTACCTGCGCTAATCTCAGCACTGTCACCTACGTTGCTAATACCCTGTGTTTGCTGCAGTTTGGCGGTATCATAACCACTGATCACACCACTATTATCAAGACCATCACTGCTTAAATGAAGACCGCTGCGGCTACTGGCAATCGTACCAGAATTATCAATCTGATTATTATTTACATCAATATCAACTTGGCCCTGATTGGCCATAACGCTTCCAGTATTTACCAAGTTGCCATTGGCATCAAGATGTAAGGTGCCACTGGTTGCCATAATACTACCGGCATTCGTCACCCCCATACCCTTATCTGTACCAATTAAACGAATCTTCCCGGCATACATACCGCCAAGGCTTGATACATCAAGGGCAACGCCAGTTTGACTGTTAGTAGTGCTTCCGGTGGTATTGGTAACTTTTGTATTCTCAGGATTATTGTCATAGCTTACTTGGTTTGTGCCTGTTATCACATCTAAGTTTTTGGCCGCAATGTTGGCATTAAGCTGTGCGGTTTTGGCGATAAGCTGGGTGTAGTCAGAGTCGCTGCTATTCATCCCTGTGCCATCTACTCGAATAAGACCGCCTTGAACATCAAAGCCTGTCAGCATGCCATCTGTCATCATTGCCTCACCTGTGGTTAAGGTGGTTCTTGAGGCGTTGATAAAGCCGCAGCCTGAGCAGCTAATACCGGCAGGATTGGCTATCACCAGTTCAGCGCGCTGACCTGCAATCTCGGTAAAGCCGTTAAGTTTACTTGGGTCACTAGAGTTCACTTCATTTAAGATAACGTTCGCTTCCCCGCGTGCAAGCCAAGGATTGCCCTCAACCCATCCGGCCATTTGGGTTTGGGTGTTGGTACGGCTGTTGTTTAATATCGCACCATCAGCACCGACATCAAATTGACTAAAGACGTTACGTGATACGCCCGCTTTACTTGGGGTTTGGATGTTAACTTGCGTCATCCCATTTGAGGTGTTGATAATGGAGGCTTGCTGGTTTTTAGCGGCGGTCTGATCGGCAATAATCTGGGTGTTGTCAGCGTAAGAGAGGTTACTGATGCCAACGATACTAGCAAGTCCTAAGGCAAGCAGTAAGTGCGATCTTAGGGTGTCAAGCTTGCTACTTTGGGCAGTGCTCAGCGTTTGTGAGCTGGCAGCTACTTGACTGATATCACTGCCGGTACTTGCAGGATTACCCGTTTTGCCTTGTGCGCGGGCGGCTTCGGATACCACCATGAGCATGCCACGGGCTTTGTTGAAGATAACTCGGTAACATTGTGCGTTCATAGTGGTGTCCTATTTGTTTAATATTACTTAGGGCGTGTGGAACATTCGCAAATTAGCACTGCTGATAGCTAAAATCGTTCCAGACTAGGCGCAAACTGACGCTAATGTCTAGACCTTGGCTAGGTTTGTAACAACGTCTGGGGCGATTTTAGTATCAGCCCGAAGGGGCGGGACTCTTTTTTGCCAATATATGGCGAAATTTTCTAACTTAAAATGACTAAGCGTCAAAAATTTCACTGCATATTGACTAAAAAATAGTCTCCGCCAGTGCCATGGTCGAATGTTCCACACGTCCTATATAAATATATTGATATTTTTAATAAAAATTGCATGATTTGTGTGAAAGATTAATGAATAATCTAACATCGTAATTTTTGATTTACTATTGGTTAAGTGACAGTGTTTAGTACTGCCAACCTAGGCTAAAGCCTGTCGTCCAGTCTTTATCACTAAAGCCATCGGGTTGTTTGAGCGGATATCCTGCAAATAAGTCATAATTGATATGCGCAGGCTTTATATAGCCTTTAATACCGACCACACCGCCAATTAAGTGATGCCCAAGCAGCAAATCATCTTGTGCGCTATTGTCCATTTTGACATAGCCTGCATCTACCCCAGCGTATAAGGCATGCGGTTTGTCGCCTAGGTAGGCGCTGATTTCTTGACGAATGAGCGCACCATGATCACCACTTAGGCTTCGCTCTCCATCAAAGCCGCGTACGGTGTAGCGTCCGCCTATACTAAATCTGTCATTGGGAACTAGCGCCTCCACGGCATATTGGCCTTTGATGTTGGCATGATAGTTTAGTGCTTGTGCTTTGATTTTAAACGGATGGTTAATGTCGATATTGGTTTTTATGATGCCGGTACGGGCACTACCTTCATTAAATAAAGATTCAGGCGGGGTCATGGCATTGAAGGCCCCTGTACCACGCTGATAGCTCAAATCACTGATTATCTGGGTTTGTCCGATACTGGTCTCATAGCCAATGCCTGCTTTGTAGCCTGCTGTTTTACGGCGCTGTACTTCAACTTCGGTGTCATCGATGTAGTTGCGCTGCTGTTTGGCAAACAGACCCCCTGTTAGGTAGGTTTTACTGTGGTTGTCACGATGTACTAGGTGACTGATGCTGGCGTCGGTGGTGTAGGATTCTCCACTGTAGGTATAGTCTTGGTTGACGCCGGCAACGGTTTGGTCATAGTCATAACCACTGTGGGTTAAGGTAAGCTGGCTGTAGTGAATAGGTAGGGTATAACCGACGTTATAACTCCAGCTGTCACCGTCTTTATCTGAACCATCAATGTCATCTAGGCTACGGCTATAAGATAAATAAAGCAGGTCGTTATGCCACGTTGGATTATCTAGTGATAAAGTCACGCTACCTTGATACTCTCCAGTACTCTCTTGTCCTGAGTCATCAAGGGTGGCAGATACTCTAAAGCGTCTGTCTTGCTTGTACTTAATGAGGATATCGCTATAGCCAGGTTTGCCGATACGGCTACTTGGGGCAATGGAGAAGTCAGCGTCTGCTGTGGGTACTTTTTTAAAGTTCTCTAGTGCCTGCTCGATGTCTCGTACATTGAGCAGGTCACCTGTTTTAATGGGGATGGCTTTTGCAAAGTTAGCAGGATTGCCTGTGCTATCGGTGTAGATGGGGCGACTGGATTGAGTGTCGTCTGCGATAATTTGATCCACTCGCCCTGGTATTAGGGTGAGATATAGGTTGCCTGTCTTTAGGTTTTGGTTTTGTATTAAGACTCGGGAGGTGATGTAGCCTTCGTCAACGATGTGGTTTTGTACGGCTGTGACTAAGTTATTTATATCAGTCACGCTCATGCAGCTGCCAATAATAGATCTTGAGCCTTGGGTAAACGGTAATACGGCAAAGTTAAATTGCTCGGCAAGCTCACCTGTTAGATATAGGTGGTGTATGTCAAAACAAGGAGAGTTAGTGTCTGGTTGGGTAGTCAGTGCGGTGTTTTGTTGCGGGGTGTTGGTTTGATAGGCAGTGGTATCTATTGAAACATTAGGATTTGGGAGTTGCTGCTGCTTTAACGCTTCGCTGCGTTGTTGTTGATATTGGTATTGTTGTTCGGGTGTAAGAGCTTGAGCAGAAGTCGTTATTAACAGTATACTTAAAGGCAATAATGATAATGCATAGGGTTTAGTTTTCATAAATAATACATTTTATTAATAAATTGATGAATTAATTATAAATATAGTATACATACGTTGCAAGAATAATTTAATGAAACTTAACTTCATTTGTAATATTATAATACCCTATTAAACTTAAACTTAAACCCAAAATCAAACCCTAACCTAAAACAATTTTTAATAAAACACACAGGCATAAAAAAAACCCTAAGTAACTTAATACTTAGGGTTAAAACTTTTGTACTTACTTAAAAGGTAACTTAAGTTTTAAAATGTGGCGCAGCGGACGGGACTCGAACCCGCGACCCCCGGCGTGACAGGCCGGTATTCTAACCAACTGAACTACCGCTGCTAAGGTCGTCTAGCTTATTTATCCACTTGGTGTTTAAACCATCGCTATATAGTGGTGGGTGATGACAGGCTCGAACTGCCGACATTCTGCGTGTAAGGCAGACGCTCTACCAACTGAGCTAATCACCCTTAGGTCTTGCTCTGTGGGTGTGTATTATATAGATTTTCATTAGTGTGTCAAACCTTTTTTTCAAATAAATGAGATATTTGTTCAATTTATTCATTTAGATGATATCTATAGCTTACTCCCCCTACTTGTTACCTAAAACTAAGTCAGTTGCCACAGATGTGACAACTGGTTAAATACCGTATCCAATAACATTACATAGACCTACCTGTCGAAGGGCACTAATACTATTAACGCTCTCCTAAGCCCTCAGATAGAGTCTTAGTAATTGGTTTGGTCAAGTAGGATAACACGGTACGCTCCATCGCTTTGATATCGACACTGGCTGTCATACCAGGCTTAATAATAATTTCTTCACCACGATCAGCAAACTCTGCCTCACCAATCTTAATTAACACCCGATAATAAGGCTCTTCCCCTTTTGGCGTCGTCTCAATTAAGGTATCAGGACTGATATAGGTGACTGTACCATGCATAGCGCCAAATATAGAGAAATCATACGCATCTAATTTTACAGAAGCGGCTTGTCCTTCTTTGACATAAGCAATATCAGCAGGGCTGACCTTGGCTTCTACAATCAGATCACTGCTGGTAGGTAGTAACTCCATAATGACTTCACCAGGCTTAACAACCCCTCCAATGGTGGTAATATTAATGCTATTAACTTTACCATCTTGAGGCGATAATAAGCGCTTCTCATCCAAGACTTGGGTGCGGTCGCGAAGCTGTTCAAGCTCACTATCAAGCTCTTCTTGAGCCTTGGTCATTTCAGCTTGAGCTTCCTCAAAATACTTATTACGCTTGTTATTTATTTGGGCCTCAATATCAGCGACTTGACGTCGTAGTTTAATAACATCAGCCTGACTCACATCACCATATGCTAATAAAGGCTCATTCATACTAAGCTCTTTATTCGCCAAAACTAGCATATCTTCAAGAGAGGACACCTCTTCTTGAATGGCTTGGCGGCGACGGTTATAAAGCTGTGTTTGGTTTTCCACATACTCTGGATATTTTAAGACATTCTTTGGGAATACAAGAGGTCTATCAAAGATTTCAGCATTAAGACGGGCTAATTTTGCTTGTAATGCCGCTGTTTTTGTCGCTGAGTTATCATAAGCAGCTTTCGCTCTTTCTTCTTCTAAGATAACTAAAAGTTGACCCTTCTTAACATCATCCCCTTCAGAGACAAGTATGTCTGTTAATACACCACCTTCTGAAGCTTGAATTTGTTGAGTGCGATCACTCGCGATAACAGTTGCTTTCGCTCGAGTTACTTGGTCAATTTTTGCGAATGAAGCCCACACCAATAGTATGATAATACCTGCAACGGCAATCCAGATAGTGAGGCGAGCACGGCCAACTTTTGGCTGTGTGGGAATATATTTATAATCAGACATGCCTACTTCTCTTCAGATTTTGGGTTAATAATAATCGTTTTGGGCTTAGCTTTTGCTTTGGGAGCTTTTTTATCCTCTGCACTGACAATCTCAACATTAGTAACTGCTTCAACATTGCCTTTATTTGCCGTGGTATTGCTAGGCTTAACATCTTGCCTCTCCTGATTGACAACCGGTCTATCGGTCACCGTGTTCTCAGAAGTCGGTTTTATGGTAATTTTTGTCTTAGGAGATGAGCTCTCCGTAGACTTAGCCGTTATGTTAGTCTGACTCCCGCTTTTCGTTTGTGGGGTGCCTCTACTGTCAGTAGTGCTAGGCTGAGAGCTATTCGGGTTACTATCACTCGGTTGATTAGGTTGATTAGGATGACTAGGCTCATTTGGCGTATTAGGTTTAGCGTCAATAGCAGGTCTTTGTTCAGACTGCTGAGTGAGTTTATTGGTACTGCCTTGTCGTTTAGCCTGCTCATTTTGCATAAGCTGTTTTAGTACTTCTTCTTTCGCACCATCCATAATAATCTGGTGCTTGTCCATAATAATAATACGATCTACCAAATCAAGTAGTGCCGTTTTATGAGTGGACACTACCAGTGTTTGACCATGCTGTAACTCTTGTTTAAGCACTTGCAAACAGCGTTGTTCTTGTCGATTATCCATCGATGCGGTAGGCTCATCAATCAACATGACTGATGGTTTTGTCAATAATAAGCGGGTAAATGCAACCAATTGCTTTTGCCCCCCTGACAGTCCACGTCCCCCTTCACTAATGGGTAAGTCAAGACCGCTTGAATGGTTCGCTACTAGATTTATTAAGCCTGTTTTTTGCATTGCCTCATGTAAGACATCATCTTTAGGTGCCGGCATACCAATCAATAAATTTTCACGCAATGTGCCTTGGAATAATCGATGGTCTTGTTGCAAATAGCCTACTTGATCACTTAACGCTTCACGGCTAATTTGTTGAATATCTAACCCATCCAACAAAAGTCTACCTGAAGTGGGCGCATATAAACCTGATAACAATTTAAGTAATGTCGATTTACCAGAACCAATAGGACCTAAGATAGCAATACGCTCACCTGGTTTGATTACTAACTTTTTAACGGTTACCGCAGGACGATCATTGCCCACATAATTGAATACGAGATTATCACACTGGTAATGACCTCTAATCTTCGTAGGTGATAAGGGGTAGTTTACGCCATGATTATCTTGCTCTAACGCAAAAATGGCTTCAATCATGCTTTTAGCTGCTTTAGCATGAGAGAACTGAACCAATAAGTTAGGTATTGACATTACTGGTGCAAGGACGCGTCCACCAAGGATAGAACAGGCAATTAATCCACCCATGGTCATATCACCGTTCATCACCACAAATGCCCCAGTGATAACAATACCCACGTAACTGACTTGTTGTAGCATTTGGGTAAAGTAGCTTAGATAGTCATTCGCATGCTTCATATTAAGATCGTTCTTAATAGTAATGTTCATGACATCTAGCCAACGCGATAAAAACTTCCAACTACCAGCGCCTGCTTTGATGGTTTCAATGCCTTCTACAGATTCAACTAATAAACCTGTCTTATAGTAAGAAGCAGAGGCACCTTCAGCCGCAATCGCATCAATACGTTTACGGGCAAACAGCCCCATAGACAAGGCAATGATTGAGGCAATAATAGGTACTAATGCAATAATTGGTGCACCGATATAAGCAATTAAAGACAAAAAGATAATGGTCATGGGTAAATCGACCAACGCAAACAACGTACCCGCCGTAAAGAAGCTACGAACTTGCTCATAGCCTCTTAATTGGGCTGCCATCGACCCTACTGAGCCAGGCATTTGATCAATACGCACTCTTAGCAAGCGTTGAAAGACTTCGCGAGATAAATGCTGATCGAGACCAACCACCACTTTATCCATAATTTTCGATCGCGCAAATTTCATAAATGCTTCGAATAGTATGAATAATGCCACACCACTGGCGAGAATAATGAGGGTGCTTACACCGCGAGTGGGAATAACACGATCATAAACTTGCAATGAAAATAGCGATACTGCTAATGCTAAGAAGTTAATCAAGAATGAGGCGACGACCGCTTCAAATACCACACCTTTATAGCTGAACAGCTCTTTTTTTAGAATATCTGTAAAGCTTGAATTACGCTTTTTGATATGATCTTCGGTTAATCGTAAACGCAAAATAATTTTTAGTTCATCTAATGGTACATAGCGAGTCTGTGAGTCCTGACGGAAGCTCCACGTTCCTTGAGGTGTTTGACCGTCAATAACCCCCCACCCATGTCGTATATGATAGGCCAGTAAGGGTAAAAACGCGGCATCTGGTTGCTCTAATATTTCAGGTGTTTCTGAGACGCCTAAACCAACAAGAACACTGATTACTCCGCCAAGAGTATCGATACCACGGCCTTGCTCGATAGCTTTTTGATTGTCATGTTTTCTGACCACATCTTGCAAACGTATCGTATCAATAGGGTATCCCTGTTGACTTAAAATATGTCTTAAAGCATCCGCTAACGAGCGTGCGGTGGTTAATTCTTCGGTGCTTGTCATCAAGTCACCCTGCGACCCTACAGTATCTATAGTTGAGTTACCAGATGGGTTTTGATTTTTGCTCATATTTCCCGCTTATTTAAAATAATTTCTTATCCATTGGATAATAGTATTTTGAATGTTATTTAAAAGATTATTCCTTCAAAACTAATGGTGCTTTTAGTTTAAATAAAATATCTTTTTTAAAGTAAACATTAAATTTGCATGCTATTTATTTAATTAAAATAATCTTTTATAGATCTAACCATATAGTATCTAACTAAGTATTCATGTCCTGAAGGTAAGGTATTAATCTTTAGGTTTTGAATCATTAACCAGTACCTTATCAACAGAATTGCGCGATATAGGTATTTGAGTCATAAAATTCTTTAAATTAACGTTGTTTTGTGGAGGATTTGATGATGTCGTTTCAAGGGATGAGTTAGTTGTATTAGGACTATTTTTATCAATATCAATTTTATCAGTATCAATTTTATCAGTATCAATTTTATTAGTGTCAGTCTTATCAGTATCAATTTTATTAGTATGAATTTTATTAGTATCAGTGTTATTGGTATCCGTTTTATTAGTGTCAGGTTCTACACCACTATTTACTACGTTTTCTTGAGTCGCCAGGTTTGCTTTAACAACAACCACATCAGTTTCTGATACATCTGTATTGACTGTATTAACAATGGGTCGTCCATTTTCATCAAGCATAACGAACTCACCATTATCAAGCTTTTGTTCGATAGAAGAAGGAAGTGATATATGGATATATTCATCTTCCGAACTTTCATCAGCCTCGTTATACAAGCTATTAGGGACTAAATTAGGGTTCGAATTTGTCCCATTTTTTTGACCATATCCAAACTGACGGCTATTAACAGAGTTCTGCTGGTTATTTACCCATTCTTTCACAGGATCAAGCGCATTAAACATTTTGACGGGCTGACGGTTTTGTGCAAACGTTTGCCAAGGCATTAAACTAAAGTCGACTTGCAGCTTATAGAATGAGCCAAGGATTTCAGAGCGTGTTTGCACCAAACGTATTTGATAATCACTTAATTCGCGTACTGCATTGAGTACTTCAAGCCAAGACTTACGACCCGCTATAAACTGACGTTGATAGGAGTCTAAGACAATTTGCGCCCCTGCCACAGCGGATACCAAGGATACTTCACGACTTTTTGCACTGGCAAACTGTTGATATTGAACTTGGATATTCTCCATGACACTACGCTGTGCGGCTTCTTTATTTTGAATTAAACTGTTAACACGGGCTTCAGATGCTCGGGTCAGTGCAAGGTTTGAAAAACCGGCTCCAGGCTGGTAGTTTAATCCGACGTAAAATCTACCATCATCTTCTTTGGTATCATGATCATACGTATGTGTATATTCTGCAAAGACAGTGGGATATTGTGACGCACTTTGCGCTTTCACTTCTTGCTTTGCAGACTCAATTTGGAATAGCTCTTTTACAACAGAAGGATTATAAAAACTGGCATTATCAAAAGCCATCCTCTCAAAGCCAATCGATGCTCTTTTGGCTTGTTCCACAAGGACACTTAACTGGGGTATATTATGCTCGCTGCCACGAGGCAGGGGTCGTCCGGTAATTTGTTGAAGACGTGCTTCTGCAATGTATTGCTGCTCTTGAGCAGCTTCAAAAGCATTGGTTTCTTGAAGGATACGGTTAGCAACTAGCTCAAGGTCAATACGAGCTGATACACCTTGTTTCACTCGGCGATTCATCATCGCTTCAAATTTTGCTAACTGTTGCAGATTATCAAGATAGACCCGTTGCTGAGCTACCGCATTAACATAAGTCTGCCATGCCTCAATAGTGGTTTTAGCCACCTCATTTTGTTGCGCATATATATTTTCGACCGCCGCTTTATCATCAAAAATAGCTTGGTTTACATTAGCGGTAAGTCGCCCACCCGTCCATAGCGGCTGACGAATACCAATCTCAGATACGATATTATTACTACTGTTGTAACTGGTTGAGGCACTTGGGGTAGGAAGTAAATTCAACTTTGCAGCCCTGATTCCCTCTGTCGTTGCCTGTTGTTCTGCTCTTGCTGATCCTACTAAAGGATGAGTTTCAATAGCTCTTGAAATCAGTTCATTAATTTCTGAATCAGTGGTGACTGAAGCAGCGTAGCTGGGTAGGCTTCCCCCTGTTATCAACAGGATGGCCATTAGCAGTTTGTTTTTATATTTATATGGGCTAAACATCATAATGTGTTAACTTATTAGTCTAAGAGTGAATCGATGCCAATGGCACTATTGTAGCAAAAATGAGTATTGAAAAACGCAACGCCTAAATAGTTTAGGTTGCAATACTACTACATTTTATTTGAATTTACTTTCAAAAAATACTTAATTCTTGTTTTATATCATAAAATAATTTAAATAGTTAGTTAAATTTTTGCTTAACTAATGTTCCATAAAAGTATTAATTATCACTTAATTCTAAAAATTTTAAGTCTTTCATTATTTTAAAGACTGTATATGACGGTAAGTTTATGACTACCCTATAAGCTGGAATCGCACGTTTAAGCTTGATAAACTTTAAGAGTAATGAAGAAAGTCATGCTTTTTCATAACAGCTAATCAAACTAAACTAAAACATATCATACTATGTATAAAAACTTAAACCGATACCAACACTTCACCTATCGTATGAAATGATCCACATACTAAGATTAAATCATCTACCTCTGTGGCATCAATGACGGCATTTTTTGCCTTAGCAAGTGACGGATAACTGAGTATCTGAGCCTGCGGATGCTGGTTTAATACCTTCGTTAGCTGCTCAATACTAGCGGCTCTAGGATGGTCTATTTCAGCGATATGCCAGGTTTGGATCGGCAACTTAGCCTCAACTAATAAGTCTACCACCTCGCCAATATCCTTATCTGCTAACATCGAAAATACAATATGCAACTTACCCTTCGGATAGTTAGCCTGATGAGTCTGCCAAAATGGGATAAACTGACTTAATAAAAAGCGCATCCCCTGCTCATTGTGCGCCACATCAAATAGCCAATGTCGACCTGAAATATCTCGGGCATCAAAACGTCCTGCCAGCGTGACTTTTTGCAATGCTTTTTGAAGGTGAACAGCGGAGATATTAAGATTGCTGGCTAGCAAGGCTGCCACTGCATTGGCACTATTGACTAATGATAGCTTAGGTTTTGGCAACTGCAAAGTGACACGGGCACTACTAAACTGCCAAACGGCATTTGACGACTGCTCTTTTTGAATAGCAGGTTCAGTCGTTAATGGCTCAGTGAAATCATAATCCTTGCCTATTTGATAGCACGTACAATTTAGTGCATTTACTCTTTCACGTACGGAAGCTGGCATGTCGGTCTCGCCGTATACTAGAGGAATACCCTGACGCAATATACCCGCCTTCTCAAAGCCAATCTTTTCTCGAGTATCGCCAAGCCAATCAATATGATCAATACCCACATTGGTAATCACCGCCAAATCGGGTTCTATGATATTAACCACATCCAAACGACCCCCAAGTCCGACTTCTAACACCCAGACATCACAATCTGCCTGAGCAAAAATCAACATGGCAGCCAGTGTTGTCATCTCAAAAAAAGACAGCGTCAGTTCGCATTTTAGGCGAGCCTGCTCTACCTCTACAAAGGCATCAATAAGCGTTTGATCACCCACGGGTTGTCCGTTAATGCGCACTCTTTCATTAAAATCAATCAGATGCGGGGACTGGTATAGTGCCGTTTTATAGCCCGCTTGTTGACAAGCAGCACTGATCACAGCAGTGGTAGAGCCTTTGCCATTAGTGCCTGCCACCGTAAAGACATAGGCATCATCTTTTGCAGACTCAATCAAACCTAGATGTTCAGCCACTGGAATAACCCGTGACAGTCCCATATCGATAGCAGTGACATGTATCTGCTGCATATAATAAATCCAGTCCGATAACGAACTGGATTGAGTGGGGGTATCAAGACTAGAGGGGGTATTAGAGACAGTCACAGTCATTTAATCTCGCTACTAAAACTATACTTAAAATTAAGACACTGAGCATTTACACGCGCATCAGCTTCGCTAATAATCGATACACCGTATCATTAAGCTGATGACGATGCACAACCTGATCAATCACACCGTGCTCAAGCAAATACTCAGCACGCTGGAACGGTTCTTCTAAGGTCTCACGTACCGTTTGTTCGATGACACGCTTACCTGCAAAGCCAATCATCGCTTTAGGCTCGGCCAAATGGATATCACCTAGCATTGCCAGTGATGCCGTCACACCACCATAGACAGGATTGGTCAATACCACAATATAGGGAATGCCGGCAAGACGCAGACGCTCAATAGCAGCACCAGTCCGAGCCATCTGCATTAAGGATAACAATCCTTCTTGCATCCGAGCTCCACCAGAGGCGGCAAAACAAATGAGAGGGCTCTTATTGGCTAGCGCCGTTTCAGCCGCTTGCACAAAGCGATCACCCACGACTGAACCCATCGAGCCACCCATGAAACGAAAGTCAAAGGCACATGCCACCACATCCAAGCCATGCAATTTGCCTTTAAATACGATTAGCGCCTCAGATTCACCTGTTTTTTCCTGCATTTGATCCATGCGCTGGGTATAAGGCTTACTATCAACAAACGACAAGGGATCTCCAGTCGTAAACTCTTGACCCAACTCCGCATCCACCTGATCTAAAAATCCAGTCAGCCGATCACGGGCGGTCATCGCCAAATGGTAATCACATTGTGGACAAACATACGAGTTAAAAATTAATGCCGTATTGGTGGTCATCGAATGACACTGGGGACACTGTGTTGATGGCTCCGTTTCAACTGCGGTTAGTTGTGGAAGGCTATGACGCTTAACGCGTGGCACTGGTCGAGACAGCCATGTGCTACTGTGTTGATCAAGCTTAGCAATGGCAGCTTCCGTTTTAGACTCACATACTGACATTGACTCCGACTCAGTATCATTTGGCTTATTTTTTGGGGTACTGTTTACTTTGGTCATAGACTTGTCTATTTATAAAGGATTTTAATGCACAATAACTATAAAACAGATTAGCCTTTATAAGGCATCCAATGCCTGACGTAATTCATACATTTTATCCATAATGTTTGCTTGAGCACGGGTGATCTCCTCAGCACTTGACTGATTATTCAATCCAGCAAAGTGTTTCACCAGCTCACTCCCAACGATAACCCCATCAGCATATTGACCAATAGCCGCTGCTGATTTTCCATCACGAATACCAAAGCCCACACATACCGGTATATCTGTTTCTTGTTTAATCGCTTGTACTTGCTCGCTGACGGCTACCGTATCTAAACTTGCCGACCCAGTCACACCCTTTAAGGATACGTAATATATATAGCCACCACAATGGGTCATCACTTGCTGGCGACGCTCTGGCAACGTGGTTGGAGACAATAAGAAAATCTTATTCATATTGTGCTCAGCCAAATGCTCTACAAAGTTCCCAGACTCAGCAGGTGGTAAGTCGACAACCAACACCCCATCGACGCCCGCATCTTCACACAAACGAATAAACTCATCATAACCAATAATCTCAATCGGGTTTAGATAACCCATTAAAATAATCGGTGTCGTGGTATCTTGCTCCCGAAACTGCTTTACCATGGCGATAGCCTGATGGGTACTCGTGCCACCAGCTAAGGCACGCTCACCTGCCAAAGCCACCGTTGGGCCATCTGCCATTGGATCAGAGAATGGCAACCCCACCTCGATCATATCAGCGCCATGCTTAACCAAATCATGCAGTAAGCCAACGGTAACGTTTGGACTGGGATCACCGGCCATCACATACGGAATTAACGCTTTTCTATTTTGTTCTTTTATCGTTTTAAAAGTGTTTTCAATACGGGTCATAGAGGTCTCTTAATTCGTCATCATTTATTTATTAAGTATCAGGATTCTAAGTTTTTAAATCTAAGCTTCTAAATCTAAGTTTCTAAATAAGCTTTTAAAAGTAACCACTCAAGATTTGAATTATTAGAACTCACGCAGATTTAAAACACTATGTAAGTTCTAGGTTTCCCATTAAGTTATTTCATTCACTCTTAAACAGTTAACCTTGAGTTAGGCACTAAGCTTTCTTTAAAGCTCAATGCCTTCCGCCTTCATTACCGAATGCAAATCTTTGTCACCACGTCCCGACATATTAACAATAATAGTCTGCTCAGGAGTCATGGTCTTTGCAAGCTGTAAGCCATAATATACCGCATGCGCCGATTCTAACGCAGGGATAATACCTTCTTTACGCGTTACTTCATGGAAGCCTTCAAGCGCCTGTTTATCGGTACAGCCGACATACTCGACACGCTTAATATCTTTTAAGAAGCTATGCTCAGGACCCACACCTGGATAGTCTAGACCTGCTGAGATAGAATGCGTCTCAAGGATTTGCCCTTCATCATCCGCTATTAGATAAGTACGATTACCATGTAGCACCCCTACTCGGCCTTTGGCCAATGGCGCAGAGTGACGATCGGTATCTAAGCCATCTCCTGTGGCTTCAACGCCATAGATTTTCACATCTTTGTCGTTTAGGAAATCATAAAACAGACCAATCGCATTCGAGCCACCACCGACACACGCTACTAGAGCATCAGGCAGTTTACCTGTTTTTTCTAAATGCTGAATACGCGCCTCTTTGCCGATAATCGCTTGGAAATCACGTACCAACAGTGGGTAAGGATGCGGTCCTGCACAAGTACCGATAATATAGTACGTGGTATCGACATTGGTGACCCAATCGCGCATCGCCTCATTCATCGCATCTTTTAATGTGCGTGAGCCCGATTCCACTGCCACTACTTTTGCCCCTAGCAGACGCATACGATACACGTTCATCTTCTGGCGCTCTACATCATCGGCGCCCATATACACAATACATTCAAGGCCCAAACGCGCGGCAATGGTCGCCGTCGCCACACCATGTTGACCGGCACCTGTCTCTGCGATAATACGCTTTTTACCTGACATTTTAGCCAGCAATGCCTGCCCAATCGTATTATTAACCTTATGCGCGCCCGTATGATTTAAGTCTTCACGTTTAAAATAAATCTGCGCCCCGCCAATCTCATCACTGAGTCGTTTGGCATGATACAACGGCGTCGGACGACCCACATAGTTCACCAAATCATTGTGATACTCTTCCCAAAACTTAGGGTCCTGCTTCACTTGATAGTATAGCGTTTCAAGCTCTTCAAGCGCCGCCATCAACGTTTCAGAAACAAATCGACCACCATGAATCCCAAAATGGCCACTGGCATCAGGGTATTGTCTAAAGTCTTCACTGTCGTCTATTTCATCGTTATGTAGCACAGTATTAAAATCATTCATAATTTATCACTCTATTCTAAAATGTATTTTTATTCGATTTAGATCATTATAAGGGGTTATCTCGCAAAGAGAAATTAAGCTTTAGTAAACATTTTGATGTCTTATTATTTAATCACTATCTTATCGCATTAAACTTATTTAATGAGAACTTTATTTAATAACTTAATACTCAATTTTGCAGTGAGATTTTCAGTATTATTTATCAGGCACGCAGTGTCATCAGTGCTAATAGTATGATTAAAAGCCTTAAAGTCTTGTAGCTATTCTCGCCATCCGCTTGTATCGACTGGATTGGGCGAGACGATGACTAAAGCCAGATGCGTTCCTGTTATCTCGATACCGCCTCTGACTAAGACATCGTCACTCGCCCTACCCAGTAGTATACCGCTACTGTCAAGGCTAGCGGGTCACATCAATACTCTATTTCAAATCTATTGTGGTTTGAGTTTTAGGGTTCGTTGAACATCCAATGCTCTTATTCCAGCTCCCATTGAAAGCTGTCAATCTGAAAATAATTAACCTTCGTGGGTTCCATTTCATTGAACCCACGCTACACACCTACCTTTATAAGGCTCAATGAGTCCTAATATTTAATCACAATAACATATCGTCAAAACTGTATTTGATGAGCAATAGTTGTAGCGTGTGGTGAAGCGAAGCGTAACCCAAGAATTTTTAGATGCCTCATTAAGCCTTTGCTAAATTAAACCTTCCGTGGGTTCCATTGCATTGCACCCACGCTACATAACCATTTAGTAATGATTGAAAGTTCTTTATTACAACTAAAGCTACTTAGTCATTTTGATTTTGAAAATCTATATCAACCGTACTACCTTTATTAGACTCATAAGTTTCTATATATCTAATTTCAGTATTGCTAAAAGCATCATTTATTTCAAACTCCTCTTCGATATCAACTCCATTTATTTTATTTAAAACTACTCTCAGCAGTTCACTGTTATTTGGAACACCAAAAGTAGAGCTATCCCAGAGAGAATGCTGTAAATAATCCCCGTAGTCCATATTAAAGCTTAATAGCGTTCTACCATTTTTACTAAACGTAATCCTAAAGAATAAATGATTATAAAACATAGTACTAACATTTAGATAAGGAAAGATCCCATACAATAATTGATTAAATAAGTTTAAAGCGTAGTCTATTTTTTGATAGTTTAACTCACCATTTTGTATATCAATAACCCTATCTTCATTTTTATGAGCATCTATAGTAGTTCGGGAAATGACTACTCTGGTTGAGAAACAAACATTATCGACATCAAATCTTTCTATATTTATTTTAGCTTTTTGACCTATATCAGTCAGAGTGACTTCCATCCAAGTTAAGTCATCAATATATTCAAGATTAATGATAAAAACTGGTTGCGGCAAACCCGTTTCGACTCCACCCACTCCTGTAATAATAGCTAATGCATTGTCATCCTGCATATATAGGTAAAAGTTTTCTAAATCAAGCTTGTCTATATTTTCTACATGCTTTATATCTGTATAGAAAACTGGTTTAAATATTTTGGATTTAGGCTCATAAATATAATGAGGCTGTGTGAAGTCTTTGGTTGGTTGAATAGCCTTGTCTGCATGTCCAATATACTGTAGCCAATGGTTGACTAAGGTCTCACAAACTTGCTTGCTCGCTTCATCATAGTCTATCCAAACACTTCCTGATAAATTCATTTTGGACATCTCATCAGCCATTTCTTTTAAGGATATGTCGCAAGATACACTAAAACGTAAAGTTTGCATGATCATCCTATTTATAACAGTGTCTTATTTAGACACTGAAAGCCTTTATAAATGCCCGCATCTTGCCCGAATCTTTAACACCCTTAGCTGACTCAATACCCCCACTGACATCCACCGCTTGAATGGGCAGATTAAGCGTAGCGCCAACATTATTAGGTGTTAATCCCCCTGCAAGAATAATAGGTAAGCTTGCATTATTTGGAATAAGTGACCAATCAAAACGCTCGCCCGTGCCACCATAACTATCTTTATGATAGGCATCAAGCAAAATACTGCTAGCGCCTGCTTTAGCATAGTCATCAATTTGCGCCCTAATGCTTTCTAAATCATGCGTCTCTTTATTGATTCTAAGCGCTTTAATCCAACGTTTATTTACCTTACTGGATAACTGTTGGCACTCCTCGGCAGTCTCATCACCATGAAACTGAATCACATCAAACGGAACAGTAGCCGCCAATTCAACAAGCTCCTCCTTACCCATATTGACAACCAAAGCAACGACACTGACAAACGCAGGCAAATGCTTAATGAGATCTTTGGCATGCTCAGGGGTAATGGCTCGTGGACTCGGCGGATAAAATACAAAGCCTAACGCATCTGCGCCAAGCATAACCGCATTTTTAATATCCTCGAGGCGGGTAAATCCACAAAATTTGACCTGCATAGTTTTATAAAATCCTTAAAACAACATTTTTACTAAAGTCAGTTAGCTAAATACTGCTTATCCTAGCATATATTGAATCATTATTAGCATTACTCGCTGAAGGTTAGTTTATGACGTCTTATGTGCCTACTATTGAACCAATTATTAAACCAAAAAAATATTTGATGTGGTTTCGCCGTGACCTACGTATCCATGATAATACTGCTTTAACAATGTTGTTTGATGACGTTAACCAAATCTTAAGCAATGACATCAATGAATCAGTACCGCCAATTTTAGCCGTATATACGATAACGCCTAAGCAATGGCTTGAGCATGATATGTCATTGGTGCAAATGGACTTTATTTTTAGAACCTTAAAGCAACTCGCCAAAAATTTGTTTAACAAGCTAGGCATACCCTTACAACTTATAAACTCAGATAGTTTTACACATAGCGTTAATGCTATTGAAGAGCTTTGTATTGCGCAATCTATCACTCATGTCTTTGCCAATATCGAATATGAAAGTAATGAACAGGTAAGAGACAGCCTATTAGACAAGCTGCTTAATAAACATAACATAAAATTTAGCCGCTACCCTGACCAATGTATCTTGCCGCCGAACACGATTAAGACTGGCGATGATACTATGTACAAAGTCTTCACCCCCTTTTATAAAAAATGGCAGTCTATTTTAGAGGCAAGTCCTGTTCAGGTATATCCTGCTCCCGTTCCTGTTAATAAAACTACTACATCTAGTGACGATGAACATTTAGTAATGCTATTGCAAACCATTGATAGTTACCATAAGCAAACCGTTGAGCTATTTAAGCTATATTATGGAATAAAACAATCTACTGTTGACGCTTTACTTAAAAATACTTATGAAGATTATCCGGCAGGCGAAAGCCAAGCACAAAAGCGACTTAATGAGTTCGTCAAAGAAGATATTGGCAATTACAATACTGCTCGAGATAAGCCTGCTTTAATGGCAACCAGCCAAATGTCAGCATACTTGACCATTGGCAGCATTAGCGCACGAGTGTGTTATCAACGGGCAAATAAATTGCTTAATGTGTTCAGCCAAGCAGATTCAAAGGGAGAATCAGAAACTTCCCAGACCGATATCGAACGCTGGATTAGTGAGCTGGCTTGGCGTGATTTCTATCGTCATGTCATCAGTTATCGCCCCGACATCGTAAAAGGTAGCGCTTATAAAATAGTTACAGATAAAAAAGTTGAGTGGTCTTATGATAGTGATGACTTCAAAAAATGGTGTGAGGGCAGAACGGGTGTACCCATAGTAGATGCCGCAATGCGATGCCTTAATGCGACTGGCTTTATGCACAATAGATTACGCATGGTGACAGCGATGTTTTTGACCAAAGATTTGTTAATTGATTGGCGATTGGGTGAACGCTACTTTATGCAACGTTTAATTGACGGTGATTTTGCGTCAAATAATGGAGGTTGGCAATGGAGTGCCTCTACAGGGGTTGATGCGTCGCCTTATTTTCGAATTATGAATCCGTTTAGTCAAGCTAAGACGCATGATGAAAAAGCTATTTTTATCAAAACTTGGCTTCCAGAGCTCAGAGACATGCCACCCACAATATTGCATGATGAATCCAAATTTAGACAAGCCTTAAGCAGTCAAGGCAAGTTTGCCAATGTCGACTACCCTCAACCGATGGTAGAACATAAGCAAGCCCGCCTTTATGCGCTTGAACAGTTCAAAAAATGAACCGTTCAAAAAATCAACCGTTTAAAAAATGAACCGTTTAAAAAATAAGCATTTAGAGGCTGAAGGATGACGTTATAGTCACCATATCAAACTTAGTTCTTAAATGGCTTAATCGGTTGGCTGGCAAGCCCCTGCCCCCTGCGTGGTTACCGTGACTTTGGCACCAGTCATTGCAAAGAGGTTTTCCATTTGCGTTTTGGCATTGGTTTCCGCTTGTTGCATCACCCCATCAGCACAGGCACGCTTTAGCACTTCTTGCTTGGCACTGGCTTGTGCTTGCTCTAAGATTTTTGGCTCAGCTTTTACCATCCCAAAGAAGCCGCCGGCTTCCCAGTCATATACTTCAACATCATCAAGATATACGCTAAAAATTTCAGCGGGCGGTAAGGTAATCATCAGATCTGGCATTAGAGTAATCGGTGTATTGTCATTACCCGATATAGCCGCTTCATTTTTTGCCGCTTCAATCTGCTCTTCAGTCGGCTCCGAAACCTTTACCATCTCAGGACTTAGCTCGCTTAAATCAACGCCCGCTACGACTCGACCCCGTGCAATAAACAAGCCTTTTTGCTCATCCTGCCATAGCCGTTGCCACGTACCCTGTTGTTCACTGGTGATCACCGTATCGACATTGTAGGCGACAGTCTCTAGCCGATTCAGCTGTTGAATTTTGGAAATAACCCCCTCACGACTGACGGTTTGAATCTGTGGCGTTTTATCTTGAATATACTGCCGCCAAAGCATGACACTCACGATAATGAGAGTGATTAACAAAACAAGTTTTAACCATATACCGTTACTTTGAGCCTTATTTTGAGTCGAATTATTCATAGTTTGTCTTCATTGAAGTGGTCATTAATAGTTTAATATGAGACGAAGTATTATTAAGAAGTATTATTAAAAGGTTAGCGACTTAAACTCGCCACGTTTATAACTGTAGTATTTCTAGCGCTCGCTTGCCTTATCTCGCTTATTTAGGTTGACTGACTATTACAATATAGTCAATAAGCTCATATTTGTCTGCTATTTTAAGTTACAGATTTGAGGAGTCATTTTAGAGGCTTATTTTAAGTATCGCTGACGCCTAAACTTATCTATCTAAGGTTATTTTGAACTAAATTCACAAAGTGGTAAAAAAAGGATTGCGTCATCACGCGAGTTTACCTAACATAGGCAAGTTATAGCGACTAATTTTGAGTGACACCGTAAGATGAATTTTTTAATGGGTTAACGGTCATCAAGGTCAGTATATTATCAGTGATAATTTGCGAATGTTCCACACGCCCTATTCTTTTGTTTAACTGTTTTATTTAATTCTTTTGTTTCACCCTTTTTAAATTACACATTGAGTAAAGTTGAGTCAGTTATGAGAGCCAGCCAGTTTTTGTTTGCTACCCTAAAAGAAACCCCTAACGATGCCGATATCGCATCAAGTCAGTTAATGGTTAGAGCCGGTTTGATCCGTAAACTCGCCTCTGGTCTTTATGTATGGTTACCCATGGGGCTGAAGGTGTTGCAAAAAGTTGAAAAAATTGTGCGTGAAGAGATGCAAAATATCGGGGCACAAGAAGTTTATATGCCAATGACTCAGCCCGCAGAATTGTGGCAGGAGTCAGGACGCTTTGAGGACTATGGTCCAGAGCTTCTTCGCTTCAAAGACCGTCATAATCGCGACTTTGTATTGGGACCCACTCACGAAGAAGTCATTACCGATTTAGCCCGTGGTGAATTACGCAGCTATAAACAGTTACCGGTTACTTTTTTCCAGATTCAAAGTAAGTTCCGTGATGAAATTCGTCCTCGCTTTGGCATCATGCGGGCTCGTGAATTCACTATGAAAGATGCTTACTCTTTCCATGTCGATCAAGCCTCTTTAGAGACGACTTATCAACAAATGTATGAGGCGTATAGCCGTATCTTTAGTCGCTTGGGTCTTAACTTCCGTGCGGTATTGGCGGATACAGGATCAATCGGTGGCTCAGCCTCGCATGAGTTCCATGTACTGGCAGGTAGTGGTGAAGATGCCATTGCCTTCTCTGACAGCTCAGACTTTGCGGCGAACGTTGAGTTAGCAGAAGCGATTTGCCATGATGAGCGCCCTGCGCCTTCTCAAAATCGTCAAGATGTGGACACGCCAAATATGCAGACTTGTGAAGCGGTTGCCGAGCATTTAAACGTGCCATTATCGCAAACGGTTAAAACCCTCATCGTAAAAGGTCAAACTGCTGAAGGTGAAGAGCATTTAGTAGCCCTAGTACTACGTGGCGATCATACCTTAAATGATATTAAAGCGGAAAAAATCGCTGAAGTAGCCACGCCTCTTACCTTTGCCACTGAAGAAGAAATGAAACAAGCGGGTCTACATAAGGGCTATATCGGTGTTGATCTTGATATGCCCGTATTTGTCGATCGTGCGGCGGCAGCATTGGCAGATTTTGTCTCTGGTGCCAATAAGCCAAATATGCATACCACCGGTATGAACTGGGATCGGGATGCGACCATTACTCAAGTAGTTGATATACGGAACGTAGTGGATGGCGATGCTTCTCCTGATGGTCATGGCACGTTAAGTATCAAACGTGGTATCGAAGTGGGTCATATCTTCCAGTTGGGTGATAAATACTCAAAAGCCCTAAACTGCACAGTGATGGGTGAGACGGGCAAACCTGTCACGCTTATGATGGGCTGTTATGGTATCGGTGTCAGTCGAATCATTGCTGCCGCTATTGAGCAAAACCATGATGAGAACGGTATTATTTGGCCAAAGACGCCTGATATTCAAGACTCTATCGCTCCTTTTGATATCGCTATTGTACCGATGAAGTCGAAAGAAGACACGGTGATGAATACTGCAGAAGCATTATACGAAGAGCTAAAAGCCAAAGGGCTGAATGTGATTCTTGATGATCGTAATGAGCGTCCTGGTGTGAAGTTCGCAGATCTTGAGCTAATAGGTATCCCGCATCGTATTGTAGTCTCTGATCGCAACTTAGGTGATGACAAATATGAATATGTGGATCGTCGTGATGGTGAAAAGCAGTTACTCAGTCGTGATGACGTTATCGCGAAAGTCAGTTCATGATACGATGCTTCGCTAAAAGCTCTCAGTGATAAATTATTCATCGTTTAAAGGCTTAAGTACACTACTAAGCCTGTGTTCTTAAGTTAAATAAGAGCCTCTATCTGGTATATAGTTACCCTTTTGCTATTAAAGGGACTAAATCGCCGATAGAGGTTTTTTTTTGGCAGATCTTTTTATAAAAAGTTGTATGCAGAAATGCTCGTTTTATATAAAGCACTTGTTTTATATAAATAGTATTATTTATTGTTTCTTTTAGTTGTGAATATAAACATAACTTTTCTAATTGAATGGGTTTAGGAGTATAATTATTACCCATTTATTTGTGGGCACTGACAATCATCTGGCATACAAAAATCCGTATTTAAGATAATATCAGTATGACCTAATACAAGTAATTTAATACCAGCTCCTAAATATAAACTGAGGTGACTATGCAATTTGCTGTTATAGGATTAGGCGTGTTCGGTAGAGCGTGCGCATTTGAGCTACAAAGTTTGGGAAATGAGGTGTTAGGTATTGACTTAGATGAAGATGAAGTCAATAAAGTTAGTGATACCTTGGCGCATTCTGTTATTGCCGATGCCACTGATATTGAGACATTGCAAGAACTCAACCTCAGTCAGTTTGATGGGGTCATCGTAAGTATTGGTGAAGATTTGGAAGCCAGCTTATTGTGTACGCTAAATCTGATTAAATTACCGGTTAAGAACTTGTGGGTAAAAGCTAAGACAGATGCTCATCATGATATTCTCAATAGTCTTGGCGTTAACAATATCATCCATCCTGAACAAGATATGGGTATTCGTATCGCCCAATCTATGGCCTATCCCATGATGAAGCAGTATCTATCACTGGGTAATAAAGAGTATCTGGTACGTATCGATCTACCAGAACATGCGTCCCCCATCAATATCGGTAAAATTAAGTACAAAAACCCTGAAACATCCTTATTACTCATTATTCGTAATGATGATGTGTTTCAAGATTTTACTGATGATATGTATGTTCAATACCCAGATCGTTTAGTCTTTAAAGGCGATGTGAATGATCTTAAAATATTAGCCAAAAAACTATTGTCTATTTAAATAGTTATCTATCTAAATTATTGTCAAAAGAAAGCGTATTGGGTTTAAAAGTAGGTAATATGCCAAAGAAAAGAATGTCTATTTTAACATCACCGCCTATGATTTTGTCAGTAGGATTTCTGGTCGTCATAACCATAGGCACCTGTTTATTAATGCTGCCCGCCTGCTCTATTGAACCCGTTTCATGGCTTAAAGCCGCTTTTACAGCGACATCCGCTGTAACAGTAACAGGTCTCGCAGTTGTGGACACTGCCAACTATACCCGCTTAGGTCAGGTCATTATCGCCTCTCTTATTCAGATAGGTGGACTTGGGTTTATGACCTTTGCGGTCTTTGCATTTATAAGCTTACAACGACGGCTAAATATTGCTGGACAAAAAATAGCGCGTGAAGCATTTGCGGATGCAAGCTTCGGCGATATAACCTCTACTGCAAAATCTGTCATCGCTATTGCATTGACGGTTGAGCTTATAGGATTTATCTTTCTATCACTATTTTTTGCTAAAGAAATGCCCCTATCTGAGGCCCTTTATAGTGGTTTTTTCTATACGATATCAGCATTCAACAATGCAGGCTTCGGCTTAAGTAATGACAACTTGATGCCTTATGTGCATAATGTTGGGATAAATATTACCATCACCTCCCTTATCATTATTGGTGGACTGGGTTTTATTGTCATAAAAGATTTAATTGAAAATAAAAGATGGTCAAAAATAAACGTTAATACCAAGTTAATGCTTGGGGCTACGGCTGCTTTGAATGTAGTTGCATTTGTTTTATTTTGGTTGTTAGAGCATAATAATCCCAATACTATGGGGAATTTTACCTTAGGTGATCAGCTTATTGCCTCTTGGTTTCAAGCTATTACACCTAGAACGGCAGGTTTTAATACCGTACCTGTTGATGGACTCACTGATGCCAGCACCATTTTGACTATATTCTTAATGTTTATTGGTGGCGGTTCAGTATCGACTGCTAGCGGCATTAAAGTAGGTACCTTTGTTATTTTACTACTGACGACTTGGGCTTTTTTACGCCAACGTGATCATGTTACTATTTTTGAGCGTCGTATACCCGATAGACTTGTCAGAAAGTCACTAGCGCTCATTAGCATAACAATGATGTTAATATTTTTAAGTGTGTTTATTCTATCCGTTATTGAGGCGGATCATCCCTTAGAAGATGTTCTTTTTGAAGTGGTATCTGCTTTGAGTACGGTTGGTTTAACGAGAGGCCTGACGACTCGCTTAAGTAATGCAGGTGAAATTGTCATTATGTTTATGATGTTTGCAGGGCGCTTGGGACCGTTGACACTGGCTTATTTAATTGCCATGCCAAGATCTACTCGGGTCAACTATCCAGAAACCAATATATTGGTGGGTTAAATTATCAGGTAATAGATATATCGTTTTACATTTCTAAGAGAGTCTTGAGTTAATGATATTATGATTCAGTCCACTATATAAATGGCCTTGGCTGCTTCTCTGACTATCAGGCCGTAAGGAGTGATATGAAAACCACATCATTATTGGCGACGCTATTGCTATTAAGCGCTGGCTTAGTAGGGTGTAACCCCCCTGAGCGAGATCCAAATATTTTGTACAATGAAGATCATAAGGACCCGATAAAAAAACTTGAAGTCGATATGCCTAAGGGTAATATGGCTTATCAACACCTGTTTTATGTCCCTGTTTATTCAAATATATATGGTGATGAAGAAACTCCTAAAGTTATGTTATCAGCGACTTTGAGCATTCGTAATACCAGCTTAGATAACAGCTTATATGTGACTAGAATTGATTACTATAATACTCAAGGGGATTATGTTCGTCCTTATCTGAATAAATCTATTGAGTTACCGCCTATGGGAACGCTCAACTATATTGTCGAAAAAAATGATGATACAGGCGGTGACGGTGCCAACTTTGTGGTGGCCATCGAAAGCGAAGCGCAAAATGTTTCACCATTAATTGAATCTATTATGGTTGGAACTTTTAGCAATAAAGCGTTTTCATTTAGTAGTAAAGGCGTTGTAATTGAAGACTCAGCTAAAGATGGTTATTTCAATCATACAAAAAATTAGTTACTTTAAGCAGAAATTATTTGAAGCAGAATAGCATCGTTTACTTTTAAAATTTTACGCGACACAAATTCTCTGTGAACACTAAAAAACTCAGCTAATTTGCTGAGTTTTTTATGAAAAAAATTTTAGTATTTAATTTATAAGAGTTTAGTTAAGCGATAACAGAACAGCTTAAAACATCATCGACGTAGCAGTTCTCAACCGTTAAGAAACTCTGATTACCTATTGCCACAGATACATTAGACCCATTTTGAGTCGTTTGAGCACTCAATTGACTCATATCTGAAAACAATTCAGAGGAGAGCTGAAGGGTATCTTGATAGCCAGCATCGTTATTAAAGTCAGCGATTACATCGTTGCCTGATAAGATATCAATGACAAATGTATCATTACCAATGCCGCCAATTAAGATATCATCGCCTGCCCCGCCATTGAGGGTATCATTGCCCTCAGCACCATATAAGCGATCATCACCAGCGAATGCTAAAATCACATCATCACCGCTACCGGCGTGCAACGTATCTGATAGCTCAGTACCGCTAATCATATCATCACCTTCGCGTGCAAAGACAAATTGACCCTCTAGCATATCATTACTGTCGCTACCTTCAATGTGGTCTGAAAACTGAACATCGTTTTTACTAAACCATTTACGAATAGGCTGAGTATTGTCAAGTCCGCTATCAGTGATGGTGTAATTATGGTTGTGGCTCATGAGCTCGCTATTAAAACTCACCGACTCAACATTGTCAGCCTCGACCAGATTGCTGCCATCTTTATCGACGAAGAATAAGGTGTCATCTTCCATCTTAAAGACATCCCAGTCTTTACTACGGCCTTCGATGCGTACTTCATCCACGCCTGTATTACCATCAATATGATCGACACCGTTGCCCGCTTTAATCGTATCGTTACCTGCGCCAGCATCGATATAATCGAAATTTGAGCCACCCGCTATTAAATCATCGTATTGACTACCGACTAGAAAGGCTGACGTACCAAAATGACTAGACGTATGAGAGGCATCATCTTGTACCCACGTTATCGGACGCATCACGGCTGTCAAATCAGCAACAATAACGGTACTGTCTTTTTGGGTATAATCGTAAAATGAAGAGTTTGCAATACGAGTGATAGCATCGGTGGTAAATCCATTGATATGGGCATACCAGCCTGTAGGAATATTTAATAAAGAAAAAATACTCAAATCCCAAATTGGTGACGCATAAACATCATTAAATAACACCACGTTGTCCATGGAGCTGGCGTAGCTCTTATCAGGGTTTACTAAACCAGGTTCACCATCTGCGACCGCTGAGAAGAAGTCTGGCGCATCGCCCGCTGCACGATGGACCACATCATTTTCATAACCGTAATTTAGGACGACGTCGGGATTATCATAGATAACAGGTACGGCAAATGCCATATAATCTGAGTCAGTAAAGAAGCCGTCGGATAACCCTTCACGCTCGGCGGCAATGACGTTAGTCACACCTGCACCCAGACTATAGCCACTTATCAAGACATCACTGCCTGTCAAGTCATTCGCAATGGCATAATCTTTAACGATTTGCAGTATTGGCTCTAACAGCTCTTTACCTTCATGACTGTTTAAGTTTAAATAATCGAGAATATCAGGTAAGTCATTGGTACCCGCTATATTTAGGTTAATACGTACAAGCTTACCACTCTCGTCATACTGACCAAAGATCTTAGCTTGAGGACCTTCTACTGCGGTACCGGTATATAAGCTTTCAATCTTGAAATAGCCTGACTTATCGACTAAGTCATCACTAACCCCTAAATCACTAGGCGTTAACTCACGCCACCCTTCAGGAATGCCGATATCGGTCTTATTGGGAAAGAGGTCACCAGTTATTTTACCTAATCCATTTAGTACATCGTCGCCTGGAATAAATCCTAAGAAACTTGAGGTATTGGTATAGGTAGACAGGCGATTTGCATCGTCTGCTAACTTTTTTGATTCATCACTTGAATAATTTTTATAATCGAACATGGCCATACTATTGTGTCCTTACGTGGTATTGTTTTGATGCGCTATTGTTGACTTTAGTCATTCCATTGAGAGCCATACAATCAAGGTGACTGACATATTGCTACTTTGCAATGTCACTTTAGGATAATGTCGCTTTACTATTTTGAAGGGTAATTGAAGTTGACTAACGTTGATTAAACCTTGGTAAAATGAGCTGCTTAATGAAAAACGTAGTAACATTATTTTAAAAGAAATTTAAAAAAGCGCAATAAATTATGCCTTTTAAACTCATTAAAATCAATAGTTTATTAAAATAATGGGTATTTTGTTAATTCCAGAATAGAATAATAGAAGCTTCTGAAATAGTATTTTTGAAATATAGTAAAAGGATAATTAAAAGTAACTTAATAGATGCAATTTAAGACTATTGAGCTTGATGACTCGATACTTTTATAACTTTCATAACTTTTATAAGTTAACTAGGGTCTGTTGAAACGTACTTGCTCATTTTCAACCCGTGTAACGTACGGGATAGAGCGGGATTTAGCAATAAAATAAATGATTTAAGATCTTAGTGTCATAGTGAGGGCTTAATATAAGCATCATTTGAGCCTCACCTGTGTCGTCCAATATAGTGACAGTTGCTACATAACGTTTTTAAGTTGATATGATTGTCAATACTGGCAGGCATGAGTAAAGTAAGCCGTTTAGCCTTGATTGTAGCGGATATACTTGGTGCAGCACTTGGCAGAGGCGCTTGGGTTAGCTCGTTATCGCGGTAGCAGGAACGAGCTAACACTTAGCGACTCGCCGAGTGCCAACCAAGATAGTAGTGGAAAGCAAGATTAGATATAGTATAAAAGCTCTAAAATTATGTACGGCAACTGTCTTTAACACTCCTTGGGTTACGCTTCGCTTCACCAAACGTGACAACTATTGCTCATTAAAATGCAGTTTTGACTATATCCTCCCGACATACTGACGAATTATCAAGACATACTGGCTTTAAATTAAAACCATAAACCAAACCCATACACTAAATGTTTAAACTTGTCTAAATACGAACAATTATCATTTGTTTTTTAATTAAAAAAGCGTATCATAGTCATCTTAAAAACCAATTATTAGAGATAACCTATTCATTCAAAAGGGTTTTACAGGTTATTAAACGTCAAAGCGTGGCGTATTTAGAATATGATTACCTAGCCCTTTCAATAGATACCTAGCCCTTTTCAATAGATAATAATAGACAGATAAGCGAGATTTTATGTTTAATTCATTATCCCTACCTAACACTTTTCCAAAAACCAAGCTGGCATTACTCTCGTTATTCATCAGCGGCGCTCTATTAGGCTGCTCACCTCAAGACTCTGCCAATGACTCAGGTGCTGAACAAACGACTGCGACTGAGAAAACGGCTGCGACTGAGCAAAGCGCCACTGAGTCAGCACAAACTCCTGACAACACAGCGGCTACCAACAGCGCTGAGGTCACGATTGACACTGCTCGTGGTGATGTGAAGCTGCCTGCCAATCCAAGACCTCTTGTTGTCTATGATATGACTTTGATGCAAGATTTGGCCGCCCTTGATATCGCGGTAGATGGACTCCCTGAGAATCTACACTTAGACAACTTCAAGGCTGCCAATGCCCCAGAAAGCACCAATGTAGGCACTATATTTGAGCCTAATATGGAAGTGCTCAACCAGATGCAGCCGCAAGCTATCTTAATCGGCTCACGCATGGCTGAGAAGTATGACATCTTAAGTAAAATGGCGCCTACGCTAGATCTCACTATAGATACTGAAAACATGTATGAGTCTAGCCGCCAACGTCTAGCTGACTTAGGTAGACTGTTTAACAAAAAAGACAAAGCACAGCAGTTGCAACAAGATATTGACCAAGCCATAGACCGTGCTAAAGCTGCCAGTGAGGGCAAAGGAAACGGTCTGGTAATAATGGTTAATGGCAATAAACTCTCTGCCTATGGCGAAGGGTCACGCTTTGGCTTTATTCATAATGAATTTGGTATCCCAGCAGCCGACACCCATATTGAACAAGCACCTCACGGTCAACCGGTATCCTTTGAGTACATTCAAAAAGTAGATCCAGATTGGTTATTTGTACTCGATAGAACCGCCGCTATTGGTGAGGAAGGTGTCGGAGCAAATGTGGTATTAGACAACCCCTTAATACATCAAACCAAGGCTTGGAAAAACAACCACATCGTCTACTTAAGTCCGGATTCATACTTAGCCTTTGGCGGCTACTATCAATGGATGAATGATGCCAAAATCGTGGCCGATCAATTAAGCAAAGCCGATAAACTGGCCGATTAAGCCTTATCATACCCACTCTTAAAAATGACCTATCGAGAAAGGTACAAACCCTATAAATAATAGGCTCATAGTAAGCTTAATGAGCCTAACAAATCTAACAAGGATAGGTCGTTTTAGAGAACACTTTATAGGAACGGTATACGTTATTAGGCTATTTTTATTCATTATTTATGGCTCAAAATATGGTTCGAAACTTATAACTAATCGCTATAGATATGGCAAATTTCAAAACGGATAAGTTTGACGCCTATGTTTAAAAGCTCAGCGTTTAAAAGCTCAGCCACATCCTCATTTTCGGAAGATTCGTCTAGGCCAGCGTGGTTATCCCCTGCAATACTCAATACCTTGAGTGTTTGTTTGTTAGCAGGCTTGGTGTTACTCAGCGTGTCTTTGGGTGTGGCTGATTTTACATGGCAGGGGCTGTGGCAAGTATTAACGCAGCATAATTCGGGTAATGACTTGCAGCTGTTATTGATCAGTCGCCTACCCCGTACCATCGCCATTATCCTGACTGGTGCATCATTGGCCGTCGCTGGAATGATATTACAAGTGGTGTTAAAAAATCGCTTTGTCGATCCCTCAATGGTGGGTGCTACTCAAAGTGCAGGATTGGGGTTATTGGTGGTCAGCTTACTCATGCCTGCCAGTAGTCTGTTTAGTAAGATGCTAATCGCAACGGTGTGTGCCATCTTCGGAATGGTGCTATTTATGCGACTTATTAAGTTCTTGCCTGCGACAGACCTGTTAATGGTGCCGTTAGTCGGTATTGTGTTTGGCGGTATTATTGAAGCGGTAACCACCTTTATCGCCTACCAGACTGAGTCGTTACAACTGTTATCGGTTTGGCGCTTTGGCGACTTCTCTACCATTTTAGCGGGTCGCTATGAGCTGCTATATCTCACTGGCATTTTGGCCTTTATTGCCTATCTATTGGCCGACAAACTGACCATTGTTGGATTGGGAGATGCTATAGCCATTAATCTAGGGGTCAATCAGCGCGTCGTCATTTGGTTTGTTATTTTAACAGTAGCTATGATTAGTGCAGTGGTCGTGGTCACAGTGGGCGCCATTCCTTTTGTAGGCTTGGTGGTTCCCAATATTATTAGTCAACTAATGGGCGATCGATTACGGCGCTGTTTGCCTGCGGTTGCCCTTTTTGGCGCTAGCATGGTACTGCTGTGTGATATTTTGGGCCGTAGTATTCGCTACCCATTTGAGATACCCGTTGCGACCATTTTTGGGGTACTGGGAGCCGTGGTCTTTCTATGGTTACTACTCCGAAATCCTAAACCTAAAAAAGTTAACATCCATTCTTAATAATTATTCAGCTCGGCTTATAACAACCGTCAAAACCATAACAATATTCAATCGTTACTGTTCTATCCCTTTTATTTAAGCGCTAAGTCGATTATGAACCTACATAAGCAAGCTATCACTAAGCCAGATTCAGTATCAGATTCAGCAGACGACTCCTGCGATACAACGACTTCTCCCTCGTTTCAATTTTCAAAGCCTAAACGCACAAAGCCGAGTAAGACAGTTACATCAGACTCGGCGCAGATACTGCCACTGCCGTCTCAAAGTCTTTGGACGAAGCCAGTATGTTTCGGATTAGTCGCACTGATAGTAAGCTGTGTGTTATTTATGACGCTCAATGCGCACGGTAATTGGGACTTTATACTGCCCTTTCGCGGTCAAAAATTACTGGCTTTGATGATTGTCGGCTATTGTATTGGCGTCTCTACCTTGCTGTTTCAAAGCTTAACTCACAACCCCATTTTGACGCCTGCCTTGTTAGGGTTTGATGCATTATACGTTTTGATTCAAAGTCTACTGGTATTCTTTTTGGGGTCGTTCAATATATTCTCGACTCAGCCTTTGTTGAAATTCGGATTAGAAGTAGTGCTGATGGTCGGCGCGTCATTATTACTATTTAAACTATTATTTAAGCGCTCGCAGCAGTCGTTATCTCAACTGATACTGGTCGGTATCGTATTTGGCGTTCTATTTAGAAGTTTATCCAGTTTAATCGCGCGTATGATTAGCCCTGAAGACTTTGTGGTGGTACAAGCAGCGAGTTTTGCTCAGTTTAATACCATCAATACAATCTTAATGTGGTTCAGTCTGGCGGTATGTTTTATCAGTGCTGTGATTATTTGGCGGTGGCGCTATCAGGCAGATGTACTGATGCTCGGTCGCGCGAATGCCATCAACTTAGGGATAGATTATCCTGCGCTCACTTTGAAATTACTGGTCATTATTGCCGTATTGGTCGCAACTGCCACTGCTTTCGTTGGTCCTATCGTATTTCTAGGGCTATTGGTATGTGCCTTAACCAATCGCATTAGTCGCTCCATGCATCACAGTGAGCGAATTTTATTGGTCAGCATAGTCGCCATGACCTGTCTAATTTTAGGTCAAACGATCTTTGAGCAAATATTAGGGATGGCTGGCGTTTTATCTGTTGTTATCGAGCTATTGGGCGGTATTGTATTTATTGCGTTGATTCTTAAACAGTACCCTAAAAAGAACCTAAAAATGTAATGAGTTCTAAACATCTAATTTTATTTTTAAATCATCCTAACTTTAGCTTATTACTTATAACTTATAACTTATAACTTAAAACTGCAGGCTGTTAATTTAAAAAACTCCCGCACCCTAGCTTGTGTAACCTATTGATCCTGACAACCGAAATGAACTTATGATTACACTTAAAAATATTCGTCACCATATTGATGGTCAAGTCATCTTAGACGATATCAATCTGACTTTAAAGAACAACCAAGTGATTGCGCTAATCGGACCAAATGGTGCAGGTAAATCCACATTGTTCAATGTCATGTCACGTATACAGACCCTTCAAAGCGGGTCAGTCCAATTCGGCGACCATGACATTCGCCATACTGATAGTAAGACCCTCGCCAAAACGGTGGCTATATTGGCACAAAGCAATCATTTACAAGGACGTTTACGGGTTGCAGAGCTGTTGATGTTCGGTAGATACCCTTATCATCAAGGGCGACCCACTGAAGCGGATCACTTAAAAATAGCAGAAGTGATTGAACAGTTTGAACTACAGCCTTTGGCGCAGCGTTATCTATCTACCCTCTCTGGTGGGCAACAACAACGCGTGTTAATTGCAATGATTGTCTGTCAAGATACCCCTTATCTGCTGTTAGACGAACCCTTAAACAATCTCGATATGTATCATTCCGGTCAGTTAATGCGCGCATTAAGGGCGCTTGCGCATGAGCAGCAAAAAACGGTGGTCATTGTCTTACACGATATCAATCAAGCCGCCCAATTTGCTGACACTGTGGTCATGATGAAAGCTGGCAAAGTAGTCAAAACAGGTCATCCTGTTAACGTATTGACCCAAGATACCATTAAGGACTTATACGGAGTTAATGCCACTGTCCTGCAGCACAATGGGTATCCCGTGGTGGTGGATAGTCGAGTTTAAGGCGGTTGCAGTTAGCGATCTTGCAGATCAATGATTTATTTATAATGTACTCATGATGTATGTATGGGCTGATTAACTATACACTACTTAGTCATTCATCTAACCGAGACTTAACAGGATAGGTTGCTTTAAAGAAAAGGTATTATTTTATACTCCGTTCTCAACTTATTAAAACTCATTGTAGGCTGGGGCTTGTAGCCCAGCTAATCAAAACCTTTAATCAAAATACTGGGCTAAAGCCACAGCCTACGTTAAGAGTTTAGAGTGAGGTATTTTATAGAAAAGGCAACATTGTTTAGAAAAGGTCTTAAGTTTAAAAAAGCGTACTCTCAACAGAGTACGCTTGTAGTTAATAGCAGCAGAATAATAACATTCTCAATTAACGTTCAAGATGCAGATACTGCATGTGACGTTCATATTGATTTAATATATCGACCAACACTTGCTCTTTGGTATAGCCTACTAAATCATATTCTTGAGAGCCTTCACCTAAAAACACTTCGGCACGATAATAGTATTCAGCCTGCTTGGTCGAGCTTGATAGCATAAAGCTTGGCCTTTCCGCTTTGACCAAATAGACATCATAGAGGAAATCATCTTCAGTACCATGACCGACTTTAAGACTTAAGCCTTCAAAGCCTACCGACCCGTCATGTTCTATTAACGTCGTAGCCAGTCCACCACTATCTAACTCAGAACGAACCTCTTGCATGGCTGGTAACACGATATTTTGTAAAAACCTTTGTACTTGTTGTTTATCAGGGAAGCTCACAATACGTTGTAATCTAGCTTTCCACGTTTTGCCATTATTGAGCACACTGGCAGTCCCCACTGCACTTGCCTTACGCTTGTTACCCTCTTCTTTAAGTGACTTCCACATCGCTATCATATAAAGCACTAAGATAATTGAGAACGGTAATCCAGCCATAACAGAAACAGATTGTAGTGAGGTGAATCCACCTGCAAACAATAAGCCTAGGGTGATCAACCCTGTAGCGGCTGCCCAAAATAGTCGCAACCAAACGGGTGCATCCGCATCATTGGTCAGACCTCTCGAGCTTAAGTTAGATAAAACTAAAGCCCCTGAGTCGGCAGAGGTCACAAAGAAAACCAGCCCAATAATAACACCGGCAAAAGATAGAATATCGCTAAATGGAAAATATTCAAATAGTGCAAATAAACCCATAGGCGCATTATTTACCGCAATTTCACCAAGCTCAGTTGCGCCATTATTCACCAAATCAATCGCTGAGTTACCAAAGATTGAGAACCATGCGAAAATAAAGCCTAACGGAATGAACATCACCCCAAACACAAATTCTCGCAGCGTCCGTCCACGACTAATACGCGCAATAAACAATCCAACAAAGGGCGCCCAAGCGACCCACCATGCCCAAAAGAAAATCGTCCACCATGATTTCCATTCTGCACCTGCATCACCCTCATAAGCATAAACATCAAAGGTCTTAGCCACTACAGTTTGGAAATAATCGCCTATATTTTGGGTAAATGTATTTAATAAATATACTGTATTACCCATAAACAAAATGGCAAGTAATAACAGTAACGCCGTAATCATATTGAACTCAGACAATCGGCGTACACCGCGCTCAACCCCAGTCATTGCAGACAACCCCGCCACGATAATGACTGAAATAATAATTAAACTTTGTACTGTTTTACTATCGGCAATACCAAATACGTGTGTCAAACCCGCATTAGCCTGTAGAACCCCGATACCCAAACTGGTAGCAATGCCCATCAAGGTACACACCACACCAAAGGTATCGACGCCATCGCCTAGCCAGCCTTTGACCAATCTTTCGCCAAATATTGGCGTCAATGCTGAGCGCAAAGCCAAAGGCATATTTTTACGATACGCAAAATAGGCTAAGGTCATGCCAATTAATGCATAGATACCCCAACCATGTAGTCCCCAATGAAGGAAGGTCTGAGGCAATGCTTGACGCATGGCTTCAGCACTTTCAGGCGTTAACCCACTATGAGGTGTCAGATAATGCATCAAAGGTTCTGAGGCGCCAAAAAAAAGCAGGTCAATACCAATACCTGCTGAAAATAACATGGCGGCCCACGTCAGAAATGGAAACTGTGCCTTTTCATGGTCTTGACCTAGCTTGATATCGCCATAGCGTGACAGGCCAACAAATAGGGAAAATATACTATATGCAGCGACGACGAGCATGTAATACCAACCTAGGCTATTAGATACCCAGCTCATACTGGCACTTAATAAAGCTTCACTATATTTAGGAAAAGAAATTGTCCAAATGATCAGTAAAATCGAGATAATCGCAGAACCAATAAAGACGGTCTTATTTAAACTTAAGACCTGTTTATGATCGGTCAAATCCTTTGAAGGAGAGCTATTCATGAAAGACCTCAGTTATGACTGTTTTAATCCGTTAATAAAAATGGTGCGCGCCCTTTGAACCATTAGATGACAGAGTTTTATTTAAACCGTCAAAGAGCATCACCATAGCGATAAGTAAATATTTTTATAAGAAAGCTATTCTGTCTAAGAACCTGTATTCATAAGCGAAAGTTTGACAGTTTTAAGAATAAAACGAACCCATTGTAGATTGTGAACACAGTAGGTTGTAAATACAGGTTCTAAATAGCACAGTCTTGATAGCACGTTAAAGCTCAAGAGCTTAGCGCTATACAGGGGTTTGTTCAGTATTGCGTAGAGGCTCCCCTCGTATAGGAGCATTATTAGCCACGTAATAGTCGGCAGTTGATCGTGGTAGCTTTCTACCCCGCATTGTATCGGCTATTTTTTCCGCCATCATGATGGTTGTGGCATTTAAGTTGCCGCTAATAATATTTGGCATAATGGACGCATCAACAACACGTAGCCCTTGCATACCATGTACCAAGCCTTCCTCATTTACCACAGCTTGCTCATGATAGCCCATCGCACAAGTACATGAAGGGTGATAGGCCGTTTCACCATGCTCACGCACGTAATCATCTAACTGCTGATCTGTCACCAAATCATCGGTCGGAGATATCGCTTTACCACGATAAGGTTCTAAGGCGGGTTGCTTAATAATCTCACGAGTAATACGTATGGCTGCTCTAAACTCTCGCCAGTCCTGTTCAGTCGACATATAATTAAACAGTATGCTGGGATGCTCATTTGGATCACGTGATTTTAACTTCACACGGCCACGACTTGGCGAGCGTAACGAGCCTACATGAGCTTGGAAGCTATGATTATCAATAGCATTGCGCCCATCATAACGTACTGCTAACGGCAAAAAGTGATACTGAACATTGGGATGAGTAAACTCTTCATGCGTTCGGATAAAGCCGCCACCTTCGAAGTGATTAGTCGCCCCAAGACCCGTTCCCATCAATAACCACTCAGCACCGATCGCAGGCTTGTTCCACCATTTATTAGCTGGTGCAATAGACACAGGCTGGGTGCATTCATACTGCATATAGATCTCTAAATGATCTTGCAGGTTATTACCCACTCCGGGTAAGTCTAATACCACTGGTATATCCAACTCTTGTAGCCACTGTGCTGGACCAATGCCTGATCGTTGTAATAATTGCGGTGATCCAATCGCTCCAGATGACACAATAACTTCACGACTGGCTCGAAACTGTTTTGTTTGTCCTTGATGTTCGACTTTTACGCCAATTGCCCTATTGCCTTCAAAAAGAATAACGTCTGTTAATGCGCCAGTTAGAATAGTAATATTGCTACGTGGCTTGGCTTTATCCAAATAACCTCGCGCAGTTGATGCACGGCGACCATTAGGAGTAACGAACCTATCCATAGGACCAAAGCCTTCTTGCTGATAGCCATTTAAGTCGTCAGTACGAGGGTAACCCGCTTGTACACCTGCCTCTATCATCGCCTCATATAAAGGATTGACATTCGGCTTGGATGTGGTTACTTCGACGGGTCCTCCGACTCCATGATAGTCGTTTTCCCCCGCATCACGATTTTCACATTTTTTAAAGTATGGAAGACAGTCTAAATAGGTCCAGTCCTCTAAGCCTTTAATCTTTGACCAATCATCAAAGTCCAGCGCATTACCTCGTATATAGCACATACCATTAATGAGTGAAGATCCGCCAAGACCCTTACCACGTCCACAGTCCATCACCCTATTATTCATATAGGGTTCAGGGTCTGTTTTGTAGCCCCAGTTATAAGTTGTCCCTTGTAGCGGCATGGCTAATGCCGCTGGCATTTGCGTCCGAAAATCTAAACGATGATCCGGACGACCTGCCTCCAGTAATAATACGGTTGTGTCTGCATCTTCCGTTAAGCGAGTTGCTAGCACATTCCCCGCGGAGCCTGCACCGACGATAATATAGTCAAATTCTGATATGCTGGTTGTCATAACACTGTCCTTTTAAAGCTGCTGTCGTCGCCTTAATTTATTAAACATTCAATTTGAAACTTAAAAGCCGCTATTAAGTTGAAACGAGTAATAGTAGTCAGGTGAATAGCGTTTATTGCTTATTAGAATACTGATTCAAACTGACCCAGTTCGATTTGTACCGACTTAGTTTGGGTGTAATGTTGCAGTGTATGAATACCATTTTCACGACCGATTCCAGAGTGCTTATAGCCGCCGACAGGCATTTGGGCAGGAGATTCTCCCCACGTATTAATCCAGCAGATGCCTGCCTGCATTTGACCGATCACCCGATGTGCACGGGTTAAGTCTTTTGTCACAATACCTGCTGCTAGACCATAATTGGTATCGTTTGCACGGCGTATCGCCTCCTCTTCAGTGTCGTAGCTCAAAATAGACATGACTGGACCAAAGATTTCTTCTCGTACGATACGCATGTCATCTGTACAATCAGTAAATACCGTCGGGGCAATGTACGCGCCTTTTGCAAACTCACCAGTCGTCACACGCTCCCCGCCACACAATATCCTCGCATTACTCGCTTTACCCTCTTCGATATAGCTGAGTACATTATCCATGTGCTTAAAGCTTACCATAGGGCCCATCGTCACACTCTCATCCATTGGATCGCCAAGTTTAATGCGACCCACACGCTCAACGATAGCCTGTTCAAATTTGTCTTTTATTGAATGAGGAACGAAGACCCGGGTGCCATTGGTACAGACTTGACCTGAGCTATAAAAATTAGCCATCATTGCAATATCCGCAGCCCTATCAATATCTGCATCATCAAATATGATCAGTGGAGATTTGCCGCCAAGTTCCATGGTGATGTCTTTTAAAGAAGAGGAGGCGGCGGCCTCCATTACTTTTTTGCCCGTATCCACGCCGCCAGTGAACGACACTTTTGCGATATCAGGATGATTGGTAAGTGCACTACCCACTTCATAATCTCCCTGAACGACGTTAAATACACCGTCAGGCAGACCGGCTTCAGAATATATCTCAGCCAACTTTAATGCAGATAGCGGGGTAACTTCTGAGGGCTTGAAAACCATCGCATTACCCGCCGCCAAAGCTGGGGCAGACTTCCACATCGCAATCTGAATAGGATAGTTCCATGCCCCAATACCTGCCACCACCCCTAATGGCTCTTCACGAGTGTAGACAAAACTCGATTCTCGAAGGGGAATTTGGCGACCTTCCAACGCTGGGGCTAACCCCGCATAATACTCAACGACATCTGCCCCTGTCACGATATCGACATATTTGGTCTCTGAAATTCCTTTACCGGTTTCAAGAGTTTCTAAAACGGCAAGCTCATCATTGCGCTTACGTAATATATTGACTGCTTTGAGGAGTATACGACTGCGCTCAACGGGCGTCATACTGGCCCAAACCTTTTGACCTTTTTCAGCAGCTTTTACCGCCTGATCTACTTGTTCGCTAGTCGTTTGTTGAATCTTAGCGATAACCTCTCCTGTTGCTGGATTGATGGTATCGAATGTCTTAAGCGACGGATCTATAGGTAAATAAGCACCATTTATATACGCTGTTTGAACCTTTGTAAAAGTTGCAAGCTCATTGTTAAGCTGAGAAGCAGTCATAATTAGTCCTTATCATTAAAAGATTTTAAGTAAAATAAATAAAAAAACTTACCCTAAAGATAAGTACTCTTGCCCTTAATATGTTTATAAATTATCAAATGGAGATGAAATAATAAGACATTGATCGACATTGCCTTAACAAACCTTACCTCAAAAAAGTTGATTTTAAGATTAAGGCGAGTCGAGTCTAATAGATCAATAATGAATTAAATTTAAATATGACGACGTTTCTAATTTTTTCAATAAATAAAAGATTTATTATAACAAACTTAAATTTATACGCTAACACGCTGACAATATCATGTCTCTATGTTTCTTTCTTAGCGACCCTCTTTTTAGCTCTGATTACTTATTACCCTTATTAAAAACTTAACATTTAATATATTTTTATTACAGACACCTGAGTTGCTTACTTTCATAATGGTCATAGCAAATTTAATTTTTAATTAAAAATGCCGGGCTAAAGCCATAGCCTACGTTAAGAGTTGAAAATGAGGTATCTCTTATAAATTTTACAACTTTAAGAAATAAGGAATGACAAATGTCAGATAACATTATCGATTTAGGATCAGGATTTTGGAATATTCGAGGCTCGTTCAAATTAGGCGGTGTTATAGATATTGGCACACAGTGCTCACTGGTTAAGCTTGAATCAGGTCGTTTTATATTTTTAGACAGCTACACGTTAACGGGCGATGTACGTGATAAAGTGATGTCATTGACCAATAACGGACAAGATGTTGAGGCTATTCTTAACTTACATCCCTTTCATACCGTGCACTGTGCTCAAATGGCCAAGGACTTTCCAAATGCCATTAACTATGGCAGTAGCCGACATAAAAAAAAGGTGCCTGAAGTCACTTGGGCAGATGATTTAGTAGAAAGCGAAGCCGTTACTCAGCGTTACGAAGAGCTTGAGTTCTCGTTACCTAAAGGCATCTATTACATCGCCCCTAATGAAATGATTCATGCAAGCTCTTTACTTGCCTATCATCCTGCTAGCAAAAGCTTGCACGTCGATGATACGTTTGTGACTCCTCCTGCCAAAATTCTTAAAGCGGTGATGCCTGAGCTATCATTGCACCCTACTACTAAGAAGGCGTTAAAAGATGAGCCAAATGCAGGTAAAGAATATTGCGACTGGGCTGAAGACGTAGCAGATAAATGGCAAAATACTCGTAACCTTTGTGCGGCTCATTCAGATGTGGTCAAGTTTGAGCCAGGCGAATTTAAAGTAGCTTTACTTAAGGCCATTGATAAAGCTCGACCTAAGCTTGAAAAAGCTTAATTTGAAATTGTAAGGGACAGTTTTAAAGTACGGTTTTAGGTGCTGTTTTAAAGTACTGTCCCTAAGGGGAAGTCTCACTATTTAAAGTATGGACTATTCTATTGGTTAAAAGCGTATCGGTTAAAAAATAATAGACGTTGAATATTGACATGTTAAATAGCCAATTTAAATACAATCTTAGGATCTGTTTACTTTAATATCTGTTTAACAGTAAACGACTGACAACAATGAACACCTTTCTTTTTAAAAGAAAGGTTTTTTAGCTCTAACGGTCTGACTGACCCCACCAACAGTATGTCGGGCCTTTTAGCCGCTATCAATATTAGGGCGTGTGGAACATTCGCAAATTAGCACTGCTGATAGCTAAAATCGTTCCAGACTAGGCGCAAACTGACGCTAATGTCTCGACCTTGGCTAGGTTTGTAACAACGTCTGGGGCGATTTTAGTATCAGCCCTGAGAACGGATTAAGCAAAGCACTGCTTTGCCCGTTCGCAAGGTGAGATCTATGCTCGAGTGAGGGCGGGACTCTTTTTTGCCAATATATGGCGGCTTTTAAAAATTTAGGGTTCTAACTTAGAATGACTAAGCGTCAAAAATTTCACTGCATATTGACTAAAAAATAGTCTCCACCAGTGCGATGGTCGAATGTTCCACACGCCCTAAGCTTAAAAGACAACACTAACTCCATTAGTCTAAGGTATAGCGTGTCTAAAAACTGTATTCAACCCTGACATTTATGACCTATAGAAAAACCAGCTAGACATACTTAGCTCTTCAAATAAGTAAGTGAGCAAGGTATGATAATCAACCCCCTAAAGTATCATAGTCATCATAGCTTAGTCGTCATAGCTTAGTCGTCATAGCTTAGTCGTCATAGCTTAGTCGTCATAGCTTAGTCGTCATAAACTTAGACGTATTTAACATCGTTGTTTTAAATTGAGTTATTTTTGATAATAGTGCATTAATCAGCGTCGGATATGGACTGATAGTAACTCTATATCTTTCAATATATAGTGTTGTTATTAACGCCTCCCTTTTATTGAAATCCTAACATTAGCCAGTTGCCGATATGTCATTACTTAAATCAAACCCCTTTAAGATTGTTAGTAAAGAGGCCTCTTTTGCAGACTTTTTTAGTACAGTCAGGTCTGGTACGCTTGCCGATAAGAGACTTATCACTGACCAACCTTTTCAATTAAAGACAACCTTTATAAAGAAAACATTTAAACCAAAAGTAGCTGCTGCAAACCATCTGATGTGGCCATATGCTCTTGCCTGTGGATTGTCACTTTGTATCCTGCCTGCCAATGCGGATACGAATACAACGGACGCCAATACCTTATTAACCCAAACACAAACATCAACACCAACTCAAACTCAAACTCAAACTCAAACTGATGTTACTGATGCCTCAGATGAATATATCTTTCCTGATAATACCAGCCATCAATCTACTACAGCTCAGACATTTGATGCCATTGATGTAGATCAGATCGGCCAAAATTTAGAGAAAGGCAACTATCACACGATTGAGCTACAAAGTATTGTCGACCCCACTACAGGGGTTGCCATTGATGAGGCATACAGTATTGTGGTGCCACATAGCTTAAGCTTGGTTCAGGCTCAAAATGTTTTGGTACAAGTGTCTCCTAAGTTGGCAGCGAATAATGCCGGTATTAGGGCAAACGAATTACAATCGGATGCCACAAAAGATCTTAATAAACCGTGGATATTTTTGCGCGCAGGTGCCACTCGCTATCGTCTGGATACCGATCTAGACCTCACTGGTCTAAAGTCTAGTGTTAATGACTCTATTACTCAAATACCCTCTAACGATCCTGTTATTAATAATCCCGTTATTGATCCCAATATCTTACCCCCTATTATCGACAATACCATTCCTAATGAGTATCAGCTTGAAACTGAAGGCTCTAACATCAGTGCAGGTGTAGCCGTGCTTTGGCCCATATATACTGCTGGACGTACACAGGCGGTGACCGACTTAGCAGAGGCACGTACACAAGAAAGCCAAGCGGATGCCCTACTTGATGCCGATGACCTGCAAACCACCCTAATAGAGCGCTATTTTACAGCGCAGCTTGCGATGCTTGGGGCGTACTTACGTGAGGATGCGCTGAATACGGTGAAAGAAACTGACTATATGGCGCAGCGTATGTTAGAGGAAGGGTTTATCTCTAGAGTTGAACGATTAGAGGCGCAAGTTGCGTTATCAGAGGCGCAAAGTGAAGCCGACAAAGCACGTAATGATGCTCAGTTGGCCATGACCGCTTTACAGCGATTATTACGCTCACCTCACCCTGTGATGCCGACTTCCCCTTTATTTATCTCATCAACACCTTTGCCCTCATTACAATACTTCCAAGATCTGGCGTTAAAAAACCACCCAGGCTTAAAAAAAGTTGATGCCAAATATAACCAGGCGCAATCTTTAAGCAATTTGTCTAATACAGGCCATAAACCGACTGTTTCATTGTTCGGCTATCACGAAATTGACAATGATCCGAGCTGGATAGCCGGCGTATCAGCAAGCTGGAAGCTTTGGGGTGGCTTGAATAGTGATGCGCAACACGCCTCTGGTCAAGCACAGATGCGTCAGGCGCTTTTATCCAAAATTGAAGTGAGTGATAATATACTGCTATTGGTTGAGAAAAACTGGCAATCTGTCGAAAATGCCCGCGTACGTTACCTCTCTTTAAACAGTAATGTGTTACTTGCTAAGGAGTTATTACGATTGAAAAAATTGGGTATGCAAGAAGGGGTCAATACGGCACTAGATGTGACGACTGCCCAGACCAAATATTTACAGGCCCGCACAGAACAGGCTTCAGCCGCGAATGACTATGTGCAAGCGCTGGCTGCGTTAATGAATAGTATCGGAACTCCAGAAGCTTTTAATGAATACATGGCAGTTGCTGATATTAAATTGCCGACTGTGTATTAGGGTCTGCCTAATTTATTAGCCCTTACACCCAGTTTAAAATTGTAAACCGCCATTTAACCTGTCACTCCTTAATTCAAACCTTTTATCTTCAGGATAAAAACATGAACGCCTCTAAAAAGCCCAGTCCAATCATGCTAAGAAATATTGTGATTACCCTAGTCGTCATTACTGTGATTGGGTTAATACTATACGGCTTGAACAAAAGTTCAGAAGATGCACAAAAGCCAGCTATGTTGCAAGGCCAAATGGAAATGCAGTCCACCTCTATAGCAGCCAAAGTACCTGGTCGTATCGCAAAAATACTGGTCACTGAAGGCGATACTATACAAGCGGGACAACAGCTTATCGAGATGGACTCGCCTGAAATTAATGCAAAACTGAATCAGGCGCTAGCTGGAAAGGATATGGCACAAAGCCAGCTTGATAAAGCTCAAAATGGAGCCAGACCGCAAGAAATTGGGCAAGCCAAAGCAGCTTGGCAGGGCAATCAAGCCGCGGCTGATTTGGCCAAAAGTACTTATGAGCGGGTCAACCGCTTATACCAAGAAGGCCTAATGTCCCGCCAAAAACGTGATGAAGCCTATACCCAATATGTAGCCAATCAAGACAAGGCAGACGCTGCTCGCTTACAGTATGAGATGGCATTAGAAGGGGCTCGTGAAGAGGATATTCAAGCCGCAAAAGCGCAAGTTGCGCAAGTGGATGCAAAGATCGATGAAGCGCAAGTGGCTCAAGACGAAGCCAATCTAAAAAGCCCCATATCAGGCATCGTAGATAATGTCATAGTCAATCCTGGTGAAGTCATCGGTCAAGGGGTGCCTATAATGACCTTAGTTGACCCCAATGATCAATGGGTGGTGCTTAATGTGACAGAAAATAGTCTGAACAATTTTAGTATCGGTAGTGAATTTAAAGGCACTATCCCTGCTTTATCTAAGCCTAATGCCCCTTACCGTATGACCTTTAAAGTCTTTAATACCGCCAGTATGTCTGACTTTGCGACATGGCGCGCCACCAATACTGAAGATAATTTTGATGTCCGTACCTTTGAAGTCAAAGCTCGTCCGGTTAAGGCCGACCCAAAGATTCGCTCTGGTATGAGTGTTATTGTTGAGCTAGATGGTTCAACTACTGATGCTAACACCGTTAGTAATGCGTCAATTAACCCCCCAAATAATAATTAATACCGTCACTGTTGATAGGCTAGATTATGTCCCAAAGTCAAAGTGATAACACCATTAAGTCGAAGATAGTATTTGGCGGTAAAGGCAATCGTGAGTCGTCACTTTTGTCTGTTTTTTTGCGTAGTGCCCGTTATGAAGGTAAGTTTTTACTGCATAACGCTTGGGATTACATGATGCTAATTTGGCTGCCCTTATTAAGCATATTTAGTATTTGGTGGATATTTTCGCAGCCTTATATCATTGATTTACCTATCGGCGTTATTGACGACAGTAAGAGCAGCTACTCGCGCACCTTAACCCGTTATCTCGATGCCAGCCCAGACTTATCAGTGGATCATGTCTATCACAACCTTACTGAGGCTAAGGATGCCATTTTAGACAAGCAAATATATGCGATGGTTATTATCCCGCAAGACTTTGCGGATCGAATCAATAAAGGCGCTCCCTCCCCTGTCATTTTAAAAGTCAATGCGCAATATGGCACTCACTCTGGCATTATCCAAAAGGGAGTTCAAGCAGTCGTCGGCACAGTCTCAGCAGGAGTTGAAATACAGCGAACGGTTAAGCAGGGCAGCTATACTGAGCAAGCAATGGTCTCCTACTCACCAATCGGTATAGAGCGTCTAAGCTTATTTAATATTGGCGCAAACTACAAACAGTTCCTGGCCGCTACCGTTATACCCGCTCTCCTACACATTTTGGCGATGATTATTGGCGCCACGACCATAGGTCGTGAGATTAGGGATAAGACCTTCTCCATCTGGTATCACAATATGATCTATCCAGATATGCCGTATCCCGACTTTAGAACCCTCAAGTATATACCGCCTGAAAAGAAACTGGCTTATTTGCATACAAGTTTGGATGAAAGTTGGCAACTCCCTATTAATTATGAGCATCTTCTCACGCTTAAATATACCCCTGTCAGTCGTAAAAAATTCAGCTTATATGAGCCTAGATACCATTATGACACGAACTTTAATAAGAGTGCCAAACCTCGTATGCCTAAAAAGGTCTCAATATTGGCTTTGGTCATTGGCTTGAATGGTAAGCTAATCTGGGCCCTGTTGTTCTTTATGCTTTGGGGCGCCCTCATGATTACGCTGGCTGTCTCTGTCCATCCCACCAGCTTTACCGCGATGTTTGTCGTCTTCGCCGCATTTGTGGCATTGACCATGATATCTTTATGGTTGGGCGCTATATTTAGTTTAGCTGCTTATTCATTACGTATGGGGCTATCGAGCACCGCCTTCATATCCGCACCTTCCTTTGCGTTTGCTGGCGTGACCTTCCCGCTAATTGCCATGAGTGAAGGGGCTCAGCGTTGGGCGAATATATTACCCCTCACCCATTACCTAAAGATTCACCTCTCACAACTGCAAATGTCAGCGCCACTATCTTTTGCGCTGCCCACACTGGTTGGGTTAATCTTTGCGGTCGTGGTATTACTGGTGATCACCGCTTTATTAAGTATACGTGCGTTTAGAAATCCAGAACGCTGGGGGGCGCGTTAATGTCAAATAAATTTAACGACAATATTACCCATAATACGTTTTTACAGGGCTTACTTGGGGTATTCCAGCAGGTTTTTAAAGATAAAGGCGTGTTACTCATGCTAGTGATTGCGCCCATTATTTACGGATTTTTCTACCCGTGGCCCTACAGAGGCGAAGTGGTTAACCAAGTCCCTGTAGGGGTGGTTGATTATGATCGCAGTGAGCTGTCGCAGACCATCACCCGCTACAGCAATGCCAGTCCAAACTTAAAGGTACATCAGTATGCTTCAGAACAAGCAGCAAAAGAGGCCATTTTTAAAAATCAGATTGCAGGATATCTTGTTATTCCAAGGCACCTAGAGCAAGATGTTTATGCCAGCAAGCCCGCCTATGTGTCTGTCTTAGGTAATAACAGCTATTTCTTACTGAATAAACAAGTTCAAATGGGTTTTTTAAAGGCTATTGGCACGGTATCAGCGGGTATAGAAATTAAGCGAAGTGTGGCACAAGGCACTTACGCAGATACAGCAAAAGTCAGCACCCAAGCTGTCCCCCTTCGTATCGACCCGATGTTTAATCGCTCAGAGGGTTATGGCGCTTACGTTGTACCCGCTGTTGCCATATTGATATTACAACAAACCTTATTATTAGGCACCGCCTTATTGATCGGGACTTGGTATGAAAACCAAAAACAAAATGCTAGTGTGTCAGGTTGGTTAGGTCGAATATTAGCCTTGTCAATTGTTAGTTTTATCATGGGATGCTTCTATTATGGCTGGGTCTTCACCTTTCAAAATTATCCACGCGGGCATAATATACCGGGTACGTTATTGTTTATGAGTTTGTTTGCTCCTACGGTGGCAACCTTGGGATGTCTGCTCGGAATGCTATTTAGAGAGCGTGAGCGAGCGTTGCAAATTATGATATTTAGCTCACTGCCTATGTTTTTCTTAAGTGGCTATCCTTGGCCAGTGAGCCAGCTACCTCTACCTTTACAGTATATTCGCTGGCTTTTTCCAACCACTTCTGGGATGAATGCCTCGGTGCAGCTCAACCAAATGGGTGCGCCATTATCAAGTGTCAGCCATTACCTTTATCATTTAATGGCCCTATGGGCCGTCGCTTTTGTGTTGCTCATTTGGGTACAAAAAAGACAAATTAACCGAAACATTCAACGCGTTTAAGGCGTTATTTTTATCAAAAAAACAGCTTAGTTTAAATCTTAAAGGGGATACTTTACTTTTGGTATCTGGAAAAATAAAATTCTTAAATAATAAAGAAAACTCAATTATCAACTTATTAAAGTTCAGATTTGGCTGGTGCTTTTACCCGAGCAAATCACAACCTTTAATCAAAATACTGGGCTAAAGACACAGCCTACATTAATATAGTCAAAGAACTTTAAAGTAATCACAAGGCAACCGAGTGCAAGTACTACTTGAGTAGGCTTAACGAGGTTAACGCCGTGACTCTTTATAAGTTCGCCGACTATAGTTGTGAATACTATAGTTGTGAATAAGGTAGAAGACAGTAATATTTAGCTCTAGGAAGTGTTTTAGTTTAAACTAAAGTGACTTAAGATGATTTTGTATAAAAATAAAATGGACCTCGTCAATGCACCCTTCTTTTCAGCCTAAACCTAGCAAAAACGATTCATTTAAAAAGTCTTTTAGAAGATGGTTACCTGCCATTGTGTTTGCGATCGTTATAAACGTCCTATTTATTAGTATTTTCATCATGAGCAATCAAAATAACTCGCAAAGTCAACAAAAAAAGCCAACAAATACGCCAAATTCAGGAGTTTTACCAGCAGATATTACAACTCATTCAAACGCCATACCTACCCTTACTGATACCAATAATAAGACAGACGATCAAACAGAAGCCCAAGACTTGAACAACACCACAAACAAGTCCGATAACACGTCTGATGCTAACGTCAAAGCAAATAGCCAGACTACAACAACAGATAGTAAAAACCTTAAAGGCGCTAATAACGCATCGTCCTCTAAAGAGGATATTACTAGTAAGTCGTCATCAGTACGCCCCATCGACCCTATCAGGTCTGATTCAAGTGATACGGCTATCAATATAAATCCGCAAAATTCTGTCAATGTTATACAGCGACAACCACAAATGAACCCTAACGACAGACTATTAATGCCGAGAGACATACCTAAAGTAGAGGCTCAGAGTTTACCCCAAAGTACGCAGTTATCTGACAATGATGACTTTAATAGTGTAGCGAAAGAAACACAGCAGCTAAATGATAGATTAAGTGACGCGATCAACACTGTTAAAGAACAGAAAATGCAGCAAATTAAAATGGAACAGGAGAGACTAAAGTCCTCACACTCAGACAATATCAATCCACCCTCGCAGGATAATATGAAAGACTTTGAAGGACCTAATGAGCAATGACTTGTTCTAAAAACTCATCACTTGATTTCTCAGTAGAAACAAGAAACCCCATAAGTCGATAGACTTATGGGGTTTAAAATGAAAACTTGAAAATTATCGCCTTAGTCAAACTAATACAAGTTATTATATAAACAACTTTACCTCTACCAACGCCTTAGTCAAGCTAATCTAAGGACGACCTTTATGAGTGCATCCGTGTAGAGTTTGAAGTTGTTCATTGATCTGCTCAAGTCTTTCAGCAGTCCCTACATCCACCCAATCTGCCTTCATAACATCCGCCGTCACTTGCATCTTTAACATAGACTGTTTGAGATAGGGAGCGAGCGCAGCAGTTTGACCTGCTGCTATACCGTGTAACAGACTCGGTGAAATAACACTGATACCCGAAAAAGTATATTTACTGCTGTTAGCAACGGGTGTCTCGCTTGCCAAACCATTATAGAGTGCAAAGTCTCCGTGAGGATTGTGCGACGGATTATCAATCAATAATAAGTGTGCTTTTTGATCTGAACTCATTTGATAGCCCGTCAGCTTTGAGAAATCATAATCTGTCCACACATCCCCATTAACCAAAATAAACGGCGTTTGCTTCAGTAAACCTTCTCTCAACGCTTTGGCTATACCACCAGCGGTCTCAAGTGGCTCATCTTCTTCCACTGACCAGTGGATGTTCACGCCATAGTTACTGCCATCACCAATAGCCGAAATCAGCTTGTCAGATAACCAAGACGTATTAATCGTTATATCCTTAATACCTGCCGCTTTTAGCGCCTTAATATGCCATACAATTAAAGGTTGACCACCCACCTCCACCAAAGGCTTAGGGGTGGTTAAGGTCAATGGGCGTAGACGGGTACCCTTGCCTGCCGCCAATATCATCGCTTGAGTGATAGGCTTTTCCTGTGATTCATGTTGACTACTATCAATGGCTTCAGTACTCATGGTTAACCTTAAAATTATTAATATAGTCAGTGAACGACTAAACGGTTACGGTGTTAACCTCGCTAAGCCTACTTTAGTAGTACTTACGCTCGGTTTCCTTGTCACCCTTTCAGAGTGCTTCGACTATATTATACGTTGTAAAATTTACGAGATTATTGATAACATCTCATTCAATATTTTGATGACACATTTATGCAGACCAAACGGCTGTATTAAATTTTGGTTCAACTTTATGAGTTAACCATTGGGCAAACGGCTGTACGAGCGCTTGAATCTCTGCACTTTTTTGATCACTGCCGTCACATTGTGCGAGACTTTGGACTTCAACCATAAGGTCCCGCCAAACCTTTGGAATATCTGCAAGATAGCGTAACTTTCCATCTCGCTTCGCTAATCTTACAAAAATCCCTAAGACTTTCAGATGGCGTTGCACCCCCATTAAATTAACATCATTCGCAAACTCACTTAAGGTCTCTGGAAGCGCTAAACCAAGTTGCTTTCTTTGTTGCCAATAATATTCAATCCAGTTCTCAATCTGTGAATCGGTCCAATCCACATAAGCATCACGTACTAAGGAGACAAGGTCATAAGTATAGCTACCAATTAAAGCATCTTGAAAATCAATCACACCTAGTTTATTACTATGATATTGATCTTGCATCAAATTACGACTGTGATAGTCTCTATGCACAACCACTGTTGGTTGCTTTAATATCAAGTCAATTAAACCTTGTGTGAAATTTTGCCAAATAACCATGTCTTCACTTAACCTACTCGTATTGACACTATCCGTACTGAAACTATCCGTACTGACTCTATCTTTCTCACTGACGATCTCACTCTCAAGCGATACCCCTATATACGGTAAAAACCACTCACTAAACAAGTCCATTTCACGTTGGAGTGTCGCAGCATCGTAATCTGGCACATCAAAGTGTCGCTGAGCCTCATTTACGTCAAGTGACTGCAAATTAAGTATAGTATCAATCGCCCAATGGTATAACTCATCGACCCTGCCGTTGTTCTGTTTAGATTTAGCATCGGCTACTAAATGGGCAAATTCAATACTACCAAAGTCTTGCAGGACTAAAAAACCCTGTTCCACATCCTTGGCTAATAACGTTGGCACATTAATCTTTGGCGCCATTAACTCATCAATTCTCACAAAGCTTTCAATAGACTCTAATTCTGGTGGCGCATCCATGACAATATAGCTTGGATCCAAAGCAGTTGTTTGACTGGTCTCATTACCTTGTTTTTCTGACTGTAAAACTATTCTATGATAACGGCGAAAGCTGGCATCTCCAGGCAAGCTTTCAATGCGATAATTTTGATTGTCAAACACACTGTTAATAAAGTGAATCAGCTTTTCATAACGCTGCTTGGTGTGATAATCCTCCATAGAATAGGGCGTGGATTGATTAATCGTATTTTGATTAGGCTGAGACATTGTTGAGTCAATATTATTCATAGTAGAGGGGCTTATGAAGTGAGTGAGAAATTTAAATAAGGGCTTAGGGTCAATACACATAATAAAAGTTTGACCGTTAAACACTAGCCTTGGTAGGAGAATTAGTATTAAAATACTCTCCTAAACATTGCATAAAGACACTAGAATAGTAACCAAATAAGATTTTTAAAGCGTATAGTGTAGCCGATTTGCCTTTTTTTGACTATGATAAGATATACCTTAGAAGATTTAGCAAGTTGGCTAGCTAATTTTTATGATATTTTTGTATGATGTTATTTTCGTATAACGTAACATACCAGACCAGACGTCAAAAGCCACGTTAAAACTCCAGAATAAAATTAGAGAATAACGTCTATAATAGATGACGGATAAGTATGTTCACTACATGCCTTCAAAAGCAACGCTATTTTAGACTTTAAAAGAAAGATTAATATGCTTTAGACTCTGTTCATAGTTCAACTAATAGGTTCAAAAAAGTCAATAAATGACATAAATGAAACATCAGATCGTCAAACGTTCAATTTTAGACAATAAAAACTTCAAATATCAACCCAACACTATTTAATAAGGTATTCCTTTGCTGTACTCGCAACTCTATCGCAGTATTTTGCGTGCTTGCCGTGAGTTTTCTCGCCATCCACACACGACAACTCGCTTAGCTATTAGCTTACCTTTGCTGATAAGCGTACCTAGTGCTTATGGTGCTATTGTTAGCCCTCAAGCAGACGTAAACTCGTCTTTAAACTTTGCGTCTGATGTTGTCAATGACTCAGTTGATATGAGCACTGGCGCGACTACGAAAAATACTGACGCTATCAATGATAGTCTTGATACAAATGAAGAAGATGAATTTATAACCCTTGACCTCGTTAATACGCCTAACATAGGTGAGCCAAGGGTGCAAGATACCGATACCTATACAGAAATTCAAACGGTATCAGACAGTAGTACTAATAGCTCAAGTCCCAATAGCTCAAGTCCCAATAGCTCTAATCCTAATTATTCTATTGCAAATAGCTCTAGTGCAAATAGTCAAAATGAGACTTCGGTTGATACTGACTCTACCGTCCAAACCACTGGTACTCTCAATCAAAAAACGAATGCTTCTGTGACTAATATCAAACAAAGAGTGAATGAGTCAAAATCGCTCTCGTCAAGTTTTGAAGAAGACAGTGTTCAAAAAAGTCTATCCCGCTTGTCACAGTTTTATCAAAAGCAGTCTAATGAACTGCGAAGCCGTTTAGAGACTACTTCAGAATCTAAGAACGTAACCAATACTATTAATGCATCTAATGCATTCAATACAACAAATGTAATTGATGCTCAAGCCACCGCACCAGTTGCGGCTGCTAATATTTTTAATTACCAATTAGATGATAGCGCCGCTTACCGCTGTGAAGGGGTGTGGGTTACGCCCAGTGCTGCAGGTGCAGATGCAGACTATATCCAAGCGGTGCAACGGGCGCAGCGAGAAGATGGATTATCGCTTGCTAATGGTCTTCCCCTACATGCTCAAGCTGACTATGGCTATTATGATAACGAGGATTATGTTGAGCTTGCAGGTAATGTCAAGGTCATGCAGGATGGAAAACTCATTACTGCCGATCAAATGGCACTAGATTTAAAATCTGGTATCTCTGGTGCTAGAGGGGGCGTTTTACTCTCCGATTCAGGCTCTGTCAACACACCTTCTAAACCTAAAGATTTAGAAAGCTTGGCCATTAATAAAACGGATAACCTTGATAATCCGGGAATGATTGTGGTCGCTGATGCGCTAGCCTACAATACCAAAAATAGTCAAGCAACCGCTCATGATGTGGCGTTTGCCAGTGTACAAATGCAGGCTCATGGCTACGCCAAAACTTTAAATAAAGCAGATGACAGTCATTTTGCGCTTGATAAAGTTATGTTTTCAACTTGTCCACCTACCAATCGTAAATGGCAGATTGAAGCTCAACATATCGATATTGATACAGACAGTGGTCGCGGTGAAGCTTATGATGCTACGTTCCGTTTAGGTAATGTCCCTGTGTTATATTTGCCTTATTTTAATTTCCCAGTAGATGGACGTCGTAGTACTGGACTTTTGACGCCCAGTGCTAGTATTGATAGTGACAGTGGTATCAAAGTAAGTATCCCCTACTATCTTAACTTAGCGCCTAACTATGACGCTACGTTAACCACAGATGTTTATAGCAATCGCAATCCTATGCTCACTGGTGAGGTGCGTTATTTGACAGAGGATTATGGTAGTGGGCGACTAACGTCCTCTTATTTGCCAAATGACAAGCAGTACAATGATGAGAGCAGATCTGCTGTCTTTTATGAGCATAATTGGACCTCAAAGAACATACCCAGACTCAGCGCAGATGCCTTGTACAGCTATGTATCAGACCCCTACTATTTAAATGACTTTGATGATTTTGGTTTGGTGGATAATCGGTTAAATCTACCACGCCGTGCCCGAGTCAATTATTACGATGATTATCTCAATGCCCAGCTTAAGTTAGAAACGTTTCAAAGCCTGAAGGCTGTAGATGCCGAAGGTAATGTCATTGCCGATAAAGACAAACCCTACTCTCGTTTGCCACAACTGTCTATCGACTATCGCCTTCCTCCAATGAATAATGTGTTAGATAATTTCTTAATCTCAGGTGTACATGACTCAGCCTACTTTAAGAAATCCATTAAAGATGGCTCTGACAATGAGAGAAGCGGCATACGTATGTATAACGAGATTAATGCCAGCTATCCTTTACAAGACAGTTGGGGTTATGTCACACCTAAAGTCAGTTTACAACATCTGTATACTGCATTTGATGAAGAAAGCCGTATTGATAATAATATTTCAGAAGATGATAATGATCAATCTGTATTGGTACCGAGGTTTAGTATTGATTCAGGGTTGAACTTTTATCAAGCGGGTTCACCATTCGGTTGGTTTGATCATTCATTAGGGGGATACCAATTATTGACGCCTAGAGCTAAATATAGTTATTCCCCTTATGAGAATCAAAGCACGTTACCAAATTTTGATACTCGAATTGCGTCCTATGATTACGATCAACTTTTTGCTGACAGTTGGTTTTTAGGTTATGACCGTATTGCAGATAATAATAATCTTGCAGTAGGCTTAAATTATCGCTACATTGATGCTATGGGGATAACCCGATTTGATGGTAGTATTGGTGATCAATTTTTCTTAGATAAACCAAAAGTCACTTTAAACACCAATGAAGATACCTTTAATTCTGATGCCACTGGGGTTGCATGGCAAACTAGCCTGCAACCTTATCGTAACTTATGGTTTGACTTTAATGGGGCGCTAAATTCAGATAATGATCTTAATTATATTGCCAGCCAAGTGCGCTATCGACCTACGCCTAGCAGTTTGATAAATCTTGGAGTGGTTGAACGTAAAGAAGATAAATTAACCAATCAATCTAAATTATCTGCTTTGACAGCTTCGGCCATTGTTCCTATTACCAGTCATTGGCGCTTTTTAGGGCAAGGGCAGTTTGATAATCGCAATAGCAAATTTATCGACTCGACACTCGGCTTTGACTATGAAGATTGTTGTTATGGATTTTCAATTTATGGTCGTAGTTACTATAATGATCTTAATTTAGAAGATAAACCAACCAGAGCCATTATGGCTGAATTTAGAATTAATGGGTTTGGTGATAGGAAAAGCCGCTTAAGCAAGCATCTAGATAGTAAAATATTGGGCTTTGAGCCAGTCGATAATCTCTGGAAGCGCTAGGATATCAAAAGGATATCGAACACCTATTATTTATTCACTCAATAGTTAATATACGAATCAATTATTTATACCTCATTTAAGTTAAATTACTCACGTTAATACAGGCTAATTATGACCCTACTCAATACTATGCGAAGCGTGACTCAAGACAATCTCACCTTGACACTCAATACGGTTACCGATACTTTGGTTTCAAAAATGCGAATTCAGACTGTATTAGTCACGTCGCTTATAAGTGTTATGGCGGTAAGCGCACAGGCTGCGGATACAGCTACTCAAATGAATCAAGCACCTATCGATAAAGCACCTATCTCCGTATCACAAAGCACTAATGGTATCATTGCAGTCGTTAATGATACGCCTATTTTAAAAAGTGATTTAAGCGCCGCTATTGCCTCGACCCAAGCCCGTATTAAAGCCAGTGGTCAACCTGTTCCTAGTGCACAGCAGCTGCAAAATGATGTACTAAATAGTCTAATTATGCGCCAGCTTCAGTTAAACATCGTCCAAAGAGCAGGTATCCGTCCAGATGCGAATGCTGTTGATCAAAGTCTTGCTCGCATCGCACAATCTCAAGGACTGACCTCCCTATCTCAGTTACAACAAACTTTGGATGCCAAGCAACCTGGCAGCTATGCAAATTTAAGAGCCCAAATCGCTGAAGAAGAGTCATTAAAGGCTTTACAACAAAGTCAAATATCAAGTCGTGTCCGTATTACAGAGCAAGATGTAGATGCTTTTCTAGCATCTCCTGAAGCACAAAGACTCAAACGCGCTGAATATCGCACCATTCATATTCGCGTGCCTTTTAGTGATGATTATAGCCGCATTACTGAAAACGAAAAGAAACAAGCAATGCAAATTGCTGAACAAACCCAAAACTTACTTAAGACCAGCAATGATGCCCAGTACGTTTTAGATCAATTAAGCTCAGGTATTGCCAAAAACTACATTGCGCCTGTGCAAGGGGGCGATATGGGGTTTCATGAAGCGGCTGGACTACCCACTGATATTGCCTCGAAAATCACCCAACTAAATATAGGCGAGGTTACTCAGCCTAACATTACCCCAGCAGGTATCGATATTGTCAAGCTGGTAGACATCCGTAATGATGAAAATACCGTTATTCCTCAATGGAAGGTACGACATATCCTGGTGAAAACTGACAATCTCAATAACGACGCTCTTGCAGAACAAAAAATAAATGATCTCTATGAGCAGTTACGCCGTGATGCTAACTTTGCCTCACTTGCGGCAACTTATTCAGATGATCCAGGCTCTGCAGGACGTGGTGGAGATTTAGACTGGGTTACTGAAGGTCAAATGGTGCCAGAGTTTGAAGAGATGATGAAACGTACGCCTACTGGTGATTACTCTACTCCCTTTAAGTCACAATTTGGTTGGCATATTTTAAAGGTAGAGGATATGCGTGAAAAAGACGTTAGCGATACGATTAAGCGTAATCAAGCCCGTGACATCTTATTCCAACGTTTGGCACCTCAGGCTCAAGAAGATTGGTTACAAGAATTACGGGCTAATGCTTTTATTCAGGTCTTTAAGTAGCTTTTGTTTTAACGATTTGCTTACGTTTGATATATAAATAAGCAGAGTTTAGGATAAATACTGCCATAATTTATTATCTGATATGAGCTTGCTTTTTGAAACACTAATGAATAAAAAAACACCCTATTAAATAAATTGATAGGGTGTTTTTTACCGTCAATGATAAAGCCGGTCAATTTAGTAGCATAAATAGCTTATAGTAGCGTAAATAACTTATAGTAGCGTAAATAGCTTATAGTAGCGTAAGTTAGTAGCGTAAATAACTTAGAGACCTAAAACAGCACGGGGATCGATAGGTGTTCCGTTCTGTCTTAATTGGAACTGTAAAGCAACCTGATTGGTCTGTCCGCTACTGCCCATCGTTGCGATACGCTGACCCGCTTGCACTTGATCGCCCTCTTTGACTAAAAGCTCATTGTTATGGGCATAGACCGTAATATATGTATCATCATGTCTTATCATAATTAAGTTGCCGTACTCAGGTAATCCATTACCCGCATATAACACATATCCCCCCTTACTGGCCACGATAGGGTCTCCCATTCGACCCTCAAACCACATACTCATCTCACCTGCATTAGCATCAAAGTTTTTGATGACAGGATTGCTACTAGGATACCCATAACCTTGGGTAGAGCTAACGGTATCAGGAAAGTTAGAGGTATTATTATTAGCTGTCTGAGGTGCAGTTTGAACTGAGTTGTTAGGACGAGTATTAACGGGTCTGTTATTGGCAACAGCAGGTGACGACGCCCCACTTTCCCAAAGCTTAAGCCACTGACCTGCATAGATTGTATACTTACTGTCTAAACGGTTTAAAGCACCAATCTGACGATAACTTAAACCATATTGGGCAGCGATATGACTGACGGTATCTCCCGATTTAACCTTATAAAAATTAGGCACCCCTCGAGCATCTAATAAGACTTTAGGTCCAGTAGCTTGATAGGTAGGTTTAGTCGCACAGCCTGATACCATTAACACCCCGCCTAAGACAGCAAATGCTAGACCTTTCATCTTTGCAGATCGGTTGTTCAATAATCTGTCAGGTTTTGTTGTGGTACTGTCTATTATTACTGTGTTAGACATGAATAACTCCTAAAAAATACAATATGACAAGGGTAAATAAATTGGAATAGGAAATGGATTTAAATTTATTAAAATAAATGAGATCAAATTTTAGCACTAAACTTATTATTCTGAATCTGTATGCAGAACCAGTATTTAGAACATGTATACCGTATCAGTTTGAATCAGCTTAGTTTAGGAAACTTTTAAAATAAATGAAGACAATATGCGAAACCCTTAAATTAAACACTTGGGTTAAATGGTCATTCTCTTTAATCCTAATAATAACGAAGCAGTAATTTATTTTAGATTAAAATAGCGCATTGTAGGCTGCAAATATAGGCTCTTACTCTAACATACTAACCATTCGATGACTGAAATTCGCTGACTTAATTTTGCTGAGTTAATAATGATTGATTGAGTGAGTTTACTATATCAAGAGCCTAATATAATAGTAAATACTGTCTATCAAACGTTTTATTTCTTAATCAAATAGTATTAGCATTTTTTAGCAGATATTTTTATAGAATTCACTTAACCGCTACATTTAATCCTCTTTACTATCTTATCAATGAATATCTTGTCTGTGAGGTTCAAATTTCCATTAAAAGTATAACCGCAACACTAAAAAAAGTATAATTGCGACGCTATGAGACGCTATGAAAGGTAGAATTTTGCAAATCGTAATTAAGCTGTAGTGTCAAATTAAATAAATTGATTAAAGACGTCTTATTACAACGTTTCTTTACACTGCATATAGGTTTGGTTAGGGTAAATTTGTTTAGAGCTGTTAAAATACTACTTTGTATAACTTGTCAGAATATGAATGAAATATTTGTGACTATTTTATGATATTGATAATTATCACTATTGTAGCAATATGGGTTACGCTTTATAAAATTAGCGTCACAGTTGCTTCACAACTAAGCGGATTGTTCATGTCATAATATACCTTAATATACGAATACTATAAGTTCAGCACTCATTTAAATGTGGTTTTCCATTTTAATGTGATTTTCTAAAAAATGCTATTTTCTAGATTAATTACTAGATTGAAAAAAGACCCTAATTGAGCAAAGCTACTTTTTATAAGGTGCAAGTTATAACGTGCAAGCTATCATCAGCAAACTATATATTGAACCACTTTACGAATGATAAGCTATAAGTACCGTTCAAATGACATCTTCAAAGAGTATTGCTTTTGAAGAGTATTGTTTTTAACGACTCTCTAAGATTCGCCTTAATGATGAATGACTGTGTTAAAGAAATACAAAGAAATATTTTTGGTTTCGACAAATTCCTTATAACTTAATAAGATGACGATGAATATTATGAAAAATCTTACCTCTAACTTTTTAAATAACACTATGAAAACCGCATCACGTAAATTTTTACTGACTGCTTTAGTGAGTACCGGCGCTTTATTTACCTCTATTGCGGCGCAAGCAGCTCCTGAAGCAACTTATCCAGTAGATTTATCGGGTGCAACAGCAACCAAGCATGAAATAGCGGTACTACAAGTATTGTCTGAAGTATGTCCGCCAATGTTGAACCAACAGCAAAAATCTAATTTTTATAAAGCCTATAACTATGAATTAAAACAAATGTTGCCTTCAATTGATAACCCTAAAGCCGCTATCCAATATTTGTCGACTCAACAAGACTATAAAGAGATTTTATCAAGCATGCGCAGTTGGACAATGGGATTTTCTCGTGAAGAAAATTTAGCCCTATGCACCGACCTTGCTAACGCTAAGATCTAGTTAACCGACTCACCATTATGACTAACACATTGTTAGTATGATGATCTAAAGGTCAGTTCACACCAGAACTGACCTTTTTTATGATCTTGAGAGGTTCAAGTAAGGTCTTTATTAATTTAATACCGTTAAATAGTAGTACGCTGACGATATTTCTAGTCATTGCTACATTTAACGGTTTAACCGATTTGTACAATTTGTTAATATACACTTTTATTTAACCCTACAGGCATTTGCCTGTCGCTTATAGAGCGCGACTGGTTTATAGTAGGGGATGATATATGATACCTAAAGCATATAGTGACCTCTTCCATGGTACGCTATTGCATTAAACCTTTACTCCTAATTTAGATTCATTCAGATGTAGTCAAATATTATCAATCAGCTACGGAAGTCAGCCAACTGTGATTATGCGTCTTATTATTCTAGACCAACCACATCCGCTTTAACTGCCCAGCGCTCTTTCTACTGATCTATATACTGAATAACCTATGACCAAATACGGTGTCTTAGATATGACTGCTTTTGCAACTAAACTATTTCCCTCAACTAAAGATAAAACCAACTCAACCTCACCGATGACCTCCCTTAAGTCTTTGTTTATAGGCTCTACTGTCCTACTGTTATCCAGTACATCCTTAGCAGCAACTATTAGTCCGCCTGAAATGGATAATAAAGCTTACATCTTAATGGACTATGATACTGGTGTAATACTGGCGGAAAAGAATGCTGATGAACCGCTACCTCCTGCATCACTGACCAAAATGATGACGAGTCATATCATTGAAGATAAGTTAATGTCAGGTGATCTCAAAGAGGACGAGCAAGTCCTTATGAGTAAAAATGCATGGTGTCGTGGTAGCAGTAGTGAGTCGTGCATGTATGTGCCGGTCAATAAAACGGCCTCTGTCATTGATATGCTTCGAGGCATTATTATTCAGTCTGGTAATGATGCTTCTAAAGCAATGGCAGAACATATTGCCGGTAGTGAAGAGGCCTTTGCGCAGCTTATGAATGCTGAGGCCAAAAAACTTGGTATGACCAATACCCACTTTGTTAATGCGACTGGTATGCCCGCTGAAGGTCATGTCGCTTCGGCTCGCGATTTAGCGATTTTGGCTCGCGCAATCATCAAGCAAGGTGGCGATTATTATAAGATTTATTCAGAAAAAGAGTTCACTTATAACAATATTACACAAGGTAATCGTAACGCCTTATTGCTAACAGATTCTACAGTAGATGGCTTAAAAACAGGTCATACTAATGCTGCCGGTTACTGCTTAGTGGCCTCTAGCAAACGTGAAGATATGCGTTTAATATCCGTTATTATGGGTAGTAATAGCATGCAATCACGGGCGGATCAATCGCGTGAGCTATTAAACTGGGGATTTGGGCATTTTGATACTGTCGTCTTGTCGCCAGCAAATCAATTTGTTCAGACCGTCCCTGTCAGCTTTGGTGAGACAGACAGTGTTAAAGTTGCTACCGGCGAAGCCTTAAAAGTATTGATTGCCAAAACTCAAAAGGATAAAGTAAGCTCAATCGTAAATATCTCTGATGACATTGAGGCCCCTATTGCTAAGGGTCAAGAGATCGGTAAAATGATGGCAGTGGTTGATGGTAAATCAGTGGCCTCTGTACCAATCGTCGCCACTCAAGATGTGGCTAAATCAGGTATTATGAAACGTGCTTGGCAACATATTGTAAAATTCTTCAGTGACTTATTTTAACGAATGATATTTTAAATTCTAAAAGTCATGCCTTTTGTGCTTAAATAAACATAAAAAAAGGGACTGTCCATGGACAGTCCCTTTTTTTATTATAAAGTAGAGTCGAAGAGCTCTACTATGGTGAAAAGGCAACCGAGCGAAAGTACTACTAAACAAGGCTTAGAGAGGTTAACACCGTAACCGTTTAGTCGTTGGCTAACTATCGTAAGATTGTTGTATATCGTTTATGCAAGACTATCTTTTATGCGAGCCTTTTTTATACTTCATCTTACGTCTTTTGGCACGGGCTTCTGAAACACCCGGTCTCACTGTCTTCGTCGATGGTTTTTTCTTACCGGCATAAGGGTTGGTATTGAGTTTAAATTCAACCTTTAACGGCGTGCCCTCAAGCTTAAACACTTTACGAAACTCATTTTCCAAATAGCGTTGATAGCTTTTTGGTAATGACCCAGTCTGATTACCATGAATAACAATAACTGGTGGGTTATGACCCCCTAAATGGGCATAACGGAGTTTAATTCGGCGACCACCTGACATGGGAGGCGGATTAGCGGATACGGCATCTTCCAAAATCTGAGTCAAACGGTTAGTAGATACTTTAAACATCGAAGATTCATACGCTTTATGAATCGACGGATATAAGTTACCCACATTGGTACCGTGCAGGGCAGAAATAAAATGCACTTTGACATACGGTATAAAGTTGAAACGGCGGTCAAGCTCTATACGCACCATCTCTTTTTTATCTTCATGAAGATCATCCCATTTATTGATCGCAACGACCATAGCTCTGCCCGCATCAAGGGCATAACCCAGCATATGCAAGTCTTGATCAACAATCCCTTCTTGCGCATCAATGACGGCGATAACAACATTGGCATCTTTAATTGCTTGTAAGGCTTTAATGACGGAGAACTTCTCAACTTTCTCATCAATACGTCCGCGACGACGTACCCCTGCGGTATCTATCAAGACATAGTTTTTGCCATTACGCTCAAATGGGATATAAATACTATCTCGTGTCGTCCCTGGCATGTCATAGACTACGACTCTATCTTCCCCTAACATTCGGTTTACTAGGGTCGATTTTCCAACATTTGGACGCCCGATTATCGCAAGCTTAAGCCCATCATGTGCTTCATCTTCAACATCTTCAGGCATATCTGCTGTTAAGTCTTCAAGCAAATTACCTATACCGCGGCCATGACTGGCAGTCATAGGATACGGCTCACCCAAACCTAAGGCATAAAACTCTGCAGGGGCAGCATCATGTACTCCGTCAATTTTGTTGGCAACTAAAAACACAGGTTTACCAAGAGTATGAAGCATTCTACCAATTTCAGCATCAGCGCCGATCATGCCAGCTCTTGCGTCAACCACGAATACTAAAATATCTGCTTCATGTATAGCGGTGTGCGACTGAGCTGACATATAGTCATCGATACTGCCATGACCATCGTCAGCCTCACCGATACCCCCTGTATCAATGACAACGAATGATTTGTTATTATACGTTGCGTCACCATACTGTCTATCACGGGTTAAGCCTGATAGATCAGCTACTAGGGCTTGACGGGATTTGGTCATTTGGTTAAATATTGTCGATTTACCCACATTCGGGCGGCCGATTAGGGCGACGACAGGTTTCATGGACATTGCTTATCTCACTTGGTTTTACAAGGTGTTAATGATTGAATTAAAATCAGAATTCTTGATGATTATATTTAGAACCTGTTTGCACAACTTCCTATTGGTTATTTCTATCTAAAACTGACCAACTTTAGCTATGCATACAGGTTGTTAACATTAGGGTCTGTTTGTTTAAGACCTATTGAGGTCTGTTGTCATAAAATAACTATTAATTTACTGAAAAAGTGAATAATATTATCTTAATAATTAAAAAGTTGTCTGCTTCATTAAAAAGTTTTCTGGTTCATTAAAAAGTTATCTGGTTATTAAAAATGATTATCTAGTTGCTCAAAACAAAAATAGGATTATTCAAAAACAACTCGCATCACTAACTAATATTTTTTGATTACCGTTAGTCACTTCTTGAACCTCGTTATACCAAAGACTAATTTCAGTTAAATTATCTGGTTATGATACCATGGTTTTAATCCTCTTAATAATGAACCTATAGCAATTATGTCAAGACGCTCTGCACCCTTCGTCGCTCCAGAAGAAATAATCCAAGATCCTTTATCCAAGGAGGGGAAGAAACACGCTAAAGAATTATTGTCTACCCTTCAGGCGGATATTGCAGCCTTTCGTCATGACCAATTCCCACCTGATATACTCTCTCAAGTAAGAGATATGCCGATCTATATGGGCAATCATGATGAGGTGGCCGCCTATCATAAGCGTTGGCAGCCTTTTATTGAGCGTGCATTGCAATTTTATCCTGCGGCCTACCTTCCCCCAGATAATTTACCGCTACCCGCAAGCTTAGAGATACCACAATTTATTTATAATGTTCAACGTCTGCATTTAACCAAAACCCGTGCCAAAGAATCCAAAAACTTTGGTTCGGTGGGCGCCTTAATTGATAAATGCGGTGAATTTACAGAGTCTGAATTTCTCAAGCTTGAGAAAGTATTTCAACACGATGAAACGGCACGTTTAGTCGCTCATCGAGAGTTTATTGATCTACGTGCTTATGTATTTTGTCGTGATAATAAGGGAGAGCTGCTTGACCCAGAACGTATCAGGTTTTACCGTACGGGTTTGATAGTCCAAGCACTGCCTAATTTCAAAATTGTCGATAGCCGCCAAAAACCTCGTAAACGTCGCAATGATGCTTACAGCCATCCTCTTGCCGATAATGGCACATGGAAAATTTATAAGAAGAAATAAACGGACCCTAACTAGGCAACTTTCAAAAAGACAGACTCTAAATGGGCATATTTTAAATAGACAGAGCCTTACATTTTATTTATCCTTCAAGACTTATCCTTCAAGACTTAAACCTAAGAGTCTCTTTGCTCCTTGAAGATGCACCATATATAAGGACCCTACATGCTCGCAGCTTCCGTTGTCCAACCTAGCCTAATGCTACAAGTCACGATATTTTTAGGGGCGGCACTGTTATTAGTGCCTCTAGGTAAGCGACTTCATATCTCCACCGTCTTAGGTTACTTAATTACGGGGCTATTGCTAGGACCGAGTGTATTAGATGTGGCCGGTGATGCAGAAAGCTTGATGCACTTTTCCGAGTTCGGGGTGGTCATGCTCCTGTTTGTCATTGGTTTGGAGCTACAACCTTCACGTCTTTGGGCATTACGTCATTCAATATTTGTGTTCGGTGGTCTGCAAGTCGGGGTAACGGGGCTATTACTCATGGGACTGTTATATCAGTTTAGCCCCTTAAGACTAGATACCGCTTTTATAGTTGGTTTTGGACTGGCACTGTCCTCTACCGCCTTTGTATTACAAGTTTTGACAGAAAAAGAGCAACTATCCAGCACTCACGGGCGTGAAGCTTTTACCATCTTACTGTTCCAAGATATTGCGGTCATCCCTTTATTAGCAGTCATTCCCTTTTTATCTGGGGTGCGTGAGCAAACGTATGACATCATGTATTTTGCAAAAGTGGTCGCCGTATTTGGTGGTTTATTTGTCGTCAGCCGTTACGTCGTCCGCCCCTTTTTCAAATTCGTCGCGTTAAGCGGTGCCAACGAATTATTAACCGCTGTGGCACTCTTTATCGTGATGGGTGTGTCCATTTTGATGGGTCAGATTGGTCTGTCGATGGCATTGGGCGCTTTCTTAACAGGGGTGCTATTAGCTGACTCGGAATATCGCCATGAGCTTGAAGCCAGTATTGAACCATTTAAAGGCCTATTATTAGGGCTGTTCTTTATGTCCGTCGGGATGCTAACGGATGTGAAGCTTATAATGGCTCATCCTATACTAATCATCGGCGCAGCCATCGTATTAATGGTGATCAAATTTGGTGTCATCAGTATTATTGCACGGCTATTAGGCAATCGTTTGCCGACGAGTATTCGACTGGGGGTGACGTTGGCCCAAGGTGGTGAATTTGCCTTCGTCTTGTTCAGTACCGCTGCCAATCAAAATGTGTTAAATCAAGAGTACGCTAACCTACTGACACTCATTGTCACGATATCAATGGCGCTAACACCCATTGGATTTTTACTATTAGAGAAGTTTGGTGAGCCTAGATTTGCAAAACGTCAGCCCGATAGAGAATATGACAGCATTCCAGATCACGAGCACCCTGTGATTATCGCTGGATTTGGTCGTGTTGGGCAAATTATCGGACGGGTGCTGCGGATGCACAATATCGAATTCACCGCTATTGAAAGCTCAGCTAACCAAGTTGATTTCGTGCGCAAGTTTGGTAACCAAGTCTATTATGGAAATCCGCAAAACCCTCAGATATTGCGCACCGCTGGCATCGATAAAGCCAAAGTATTCATTATCGCCATTGATAATGTTGAACGCTCCATAGCCACCGCTCAATATTTGCATAATCATTATCCTAATCTTAAGATACTGGTTCGGGCCCGCAACCGTAACCACTTTTATCGCCTGCGGGAAATAGGGATTACCCATATATGGCGTGAGACTTACCTATCATCATTGGATATGTCTCGTGAATCACTTGAAATACTAGGCATGTCTCCTGACAAAGCACGTGAGACCATTAAAGCGTTCCGTGATTATGATGATAAGCTGCTAAATCAACAGCAAGCGATCTATGAAGATGAAGCCAAACTGATAGAATCGGTTCAGTCCTCGATGATGGAGCTTGAGAGTCTGTTCGACTCTGACCATGATGAAGGTAAAAAACTTGATTTAGAGGATATTGAAACGGCAGTTGGTATCAATAAATATAGCGACTTAAAATAAGGCTATAAAAAGCGAATGATAGAAACCGCATTGACTGACCTGTCTGTTATTTAGTTTAAGGTTATTGAGTTTAAGGTTATTTAGTTTAAGGTTATTTAACCTGCTCTCAACTTATTATAATTCACTGTAGGCTGGTGCTTTTAGCCCAGCAAATTAAGACCTTTAATCAAAAATGCTGGGTTAAAGCCACAGCCTACGTTAAGAGTTGAGAATGAGATTTATTTAGCTTAAGTTATTCAGTTTGGCAAATGTGAGGCTTTTGCTTCTTATTCAGAGAAGTCACACAGCGCCATATGCCATTGTTAGGTTCAATCTCATTATTGCCATCTGCTGAGCGATACATAATATAAGTCTGTCCATTTAAATTACGATTTGGAAATGGCACATTTTGTATACGGGCTATAAGGGCACAACTACTGGATCTATTGCCAAGTGCAGGGGGCTGCTGCACCACCTCTAAGCTTAAATAATTATTCGCAGTTTCATTTAAATTATCATTTAATTTGGCAGGTAAATTATCAAAACGTTCTTCTACGGGACAGTCTCCCCTACCTTGATACCTCTCCTCTACATAAGTAGTTGCGATACGGGTAGCCACAAAGGTGTCATTGATAATGCCTTTCTCTTTCGGCTGAGCATATATGGGCAAAAATTGCTGATAGATCACCATCAATAAAAAACTGAACAGCCCAAAAGCAAACCCCATACCAACCACGCTGACGCCGCCCTCTCTTTGTAAATGCGCCTGTTGTCTTTTTGGCTCTCGAGGATAGTCGGCCAGTACATCTGCTATTTCTCGACGCGCCATCCGGTAATAATAAGCATCCGCCCAGCGCGCCACCATTGCCGCCCAAAATATCCAAATAAGCATGGCAATCAATATCCGTGTCGCCATTTGATAAACATCCGGTACAAACGACATAAAGGCAAACTCGAATGCCACTAATATTATGACGACATTGAGCTGAATAAACGACCAACCAGCAATGGTATAGACAATACAGTCCAAATAGCGCTTTCGATATAGCAGCCAGCCAAAGGTCACAAAAAAGGCAGCCCAATTCCACTTAGGCGACAAGTAGCCTTGAGTATCGAACTGTGCAAAACGCTTTAGATAATAACGCTGTGAACGGTGTCCAATAAACCATTTATCCAACTGAACACGTTGCTCTTGCGTCAGCTGATCTTGATAGAATGGTGGTGGCGAGGTCTCTTCAATAAATAACATTAGAACTAAGCCTTGTGTTAAACGGATACAATGCCTGACCAAACGAACTCTCGTCGTTTGGTCATCGTATTACACGTGATTTGCGTTATAATACGCCAAAATTACTGTTTATTTTAGGGTTCAATTGATATGAGTACAAATAATTCGCCTAGTGGCGACACTGATCACAATGATACTAATAGCCACTCTGTTAGCAGTCATACTGACAATAAGCAGACTGCATTCCCGCGCTTTATTAATACCTTTATGAAGCGCCGTACTCATGTCAGTAAGTCTGCGGAAAATGCGCTAACGGATCCAGCTTATGCCGTCTATATCGTCAATTCAACAGACGATAAAGGTCAAGGACTTATCGATAACATTACTGATTTGCGCGCCCTGTTTAGCGATACCAAGCAAACCCCTAATGGTCCAGATGCGCCGCTAACTTTTGAGATCGGTTTTGGTATGGGTAGCTCACTTGTTGAAATGGCGAAGGCAGACCCTAAGCGTAACTTTGTTGGTATTGAAGTCCATGAGCCTGGTATCGGTAAATGTGCCGTTATGGCTAGTGAGCAAGGGTTAAGCAATTTAAAGATCATTAATGGTGATGCCATTCGCTTAATGCAGCAACTGCCTGAAAATCATATCGATCGTATCCAGCTCTACTTCCCAGATCCTTGGCAAAAAAAACGTCATTACAAACGTCGCTTTGTTAGCCCTGAGCGTATGCAGATTGTAACCCGTTGTCTAAAAACAGGCGGATGGTTTCATGCTGCCACAGATTGGGAACATTATGCCTTCTGGATGCTTGATGTCTTAGATAACTTTGATGGACTAACCAATACCGCTGGCGTTGGAAACTTTACCCCGCGACCTGACTTTCGACCCATGACTAAATTTGAAAAAAGAGGCTTAGACCGTGGGCACGGTGTTTGGGACTTAATCTATCGTAAAGATTAATGCCTCACCTAGGACTTTGTTATTGAGACTGATACTAGCCTCAATAACAAAGTCCACTCATCAAAAAAGATAAGTGCCGTTATTACTAACAGTAGGATTAATATGAGTTAGCTTAAAATGGTCTCGAGTTAATATACTTTCAAGTTAGCAGCTTATAAAGCTGCTATTTCTTTAAATATTGGCTTCGGTATATTTTAGTTTTATACCTTTACGTTTACCCCATTATAAAAATTGCTTGTAACTAATCCTAATGTCCTATTGTCCTAATGTCATGAAAAAATCATGCCACCGTCATATTTGTGAAACACCCCCTGTTTTTAGCATAAAATTTATTAGATTTTTATAATTTCCAGCGGATTTATTTAGCTTTTTAATCCATTTAAAAGTCTATATTTTTTTAACTGAGTTTACGAAATTCTTGTTAGCGCACAGCTAGCAAGGCGATTAGGAGTTTTCCCCATTAACTGTGGATAACTCTGTGGATAAGCAACCCCTTGACAAGTTATACCCTAGAGAACATAGGGGGTTGAATAAAATTGTTCATTTTTTATACAGTTATTTTTATTAATAAAATCAATTACTTAGTGACAATAAGTATTAAATGACTGTTAAATTTAAATATTTTGTAGGCTTATATATTAGATCTTAATATGTTTCACAACTTGACCCTTTAGTCTTATTTAACCTGTGGATAAGTTTATAAGTTTCACTCAAATGTATTGACTTTAGAAACTTTTATGGTCTTATTAAGTTGGCTCTGATTGAATATTAAGTTATATAAGGCTTAAGCTTGATGGGTAAATTCTGAAATATTTAGATACGAATTTATTAGGCGACAAAAATTTAGGTAAAGTAAGGCACATTACGGCAATTTAACTCCTTTTTTTAAGGCGATTTAACTCCCTTTATTAGTTGGTATCTTATAGTCGTTATCTTATACAAGCAGTCTGCATTTTACTTAATCAATTAATGTTTACTGATAACGAGTTAACGGTTAACGCCAATACATTTCTTGTCACAAAAATTATCGATAGCGTTTAGATAACGCTTAAAGGCTACCTATGAAGTTACGAATTTTGAGTGTTGGCAATAAAATGCCAAATTGGATCAGCACTGGATTTGATGAGTATCACAAACGTATTCAGCCGATGCTGAGCACTGAAATAGCAGAACTGACACCTGCTAAAAGAGCTAAAAATCCTTCAGAGTCAAATTTAGCCCAGTATCGCGAACAAGAAGGCAGTGCTATTTTATCAAGCCATCAGGCGAACAGCCGTGAAAAGCTGTGGGTACTTGATGTTAAAGGCAAAATGCTATCGACCGAACAGTTGGCAAATAAGCTCAATGAAGCCATGCAACTTGGCGATGATATTGCAATAGTGATTGGCGGAGCTGATGGGGTGTCCCCTGAGGTGTTGGCGGCGGCCGACTTTAAGTGGTCCTTATCGCCGCTTACCCTACCCCATCCTTTAGTGCGGGTGGTATTGATGGAGCAACTGTATCGGGCGATGAGTATTAATCATAATCATCCGTATCATCGGGGTAATTAGAGAGACGTACTCTACAGGTAGGCACTATCGAAATAGTTTGGCCGTTCAAAACCGTTAACTTGGCTTATTTAATTGCTCTTTTTCCAATAAACGTTGTATATACTTACTTCGGCAAACCCCAGTCCTATGCCACCCAACATTGATCGTTATGCTTTTGTCCCGACTATCTTTGAACTGAAAAGTATTATATTCATTGTTGTTAACACTGAGCTCGAACTGGTTATAACAAAATTTATGATTGCCAGACTGACTTCCATTCAACTCAACTTCATCCCATATGCCTTGTTTTTCAATATTTTCCATTAATAGATCTTCAGTCTTGTCATTAGGGTTGTTGTAGGTCATTGATATAGATCTAAACTCTAGTTTTGGAAGATATTTAGTTTCGTCAGGCTGTTGCAGATTTTCAATAAGTGGAACCATTAATTGAGTGAGCTCTTCTTTAGAGGGCTTATCTTCAATAGACCAATAGACATCCTTCTGTTCCGTTACATAACTATCATATAATCGCCATAAACCAAACAAAGCTGCCGACATTAGTAGCATGGCAACAAGCGTTTTAAATATATTAACGACTCTTTCCATTAACTAACTCCTAAACTATGCTGTATATTCGAGTCACTATTTAATGGCTTGCGATTCACTTAAAATAATAGCCACTTGCAGTAATAGTCTCATAAATTAATAGCTATTTGAAAAAGTCTTGCGAATTAACAGTCTCATAAATGAAGTGCCTCATTAAATCAAGTACCTCTTAAAATAACAGTCGCTTCATAGAACAAGGAAGTTTAGCCCCGATTGTAGCGGTATCCTAGTGAGATAAGTGATAGCGGAGGTAGGCTTGGGGTGGCGACGCGAAGCAAGCGACGCCCCAAGCTGTAGCGACGCATCACTTAGATAACTAGATATAGCGTACAAGCGGGATTGGCTACATCAAATCCTAAACCATGACTGTTACCTTATATAAGCTTGAATATCATAAGTGTGACAAATGGAAATGACTACTGCAAAGCATTTAAATACTGACATAATTTTAGCGAAGCTTGTCTTTAAAAACGTAATGATGCCCCCATAACTTAAGCCATGAACCCTTCAAAAAAAGTTACACAGCCGCTGACTCAAGGGGTGCCCAAGTCCTTATCGACTAGCATTACGCCGTTGACCAGTGGTGAGGTGATTGCGCCTGTACCGCCCACCTCCACCTTGCCAGCGTTATTTATATCGCATGGTGCACCGACGCTTGCCTTGGAGAAAAGCACGATCACCAATGCGTTAGCTCGTGTGGGTCAAAACTTGCCCCTACCAAAAGCTATCATTATTATGTCGGCGCACTGGGTGAGTCATACTTTGGAGATCTCAAGCAATCCGCAACCGCAAACCTGGCATGACTTTTCAGGCTTTGATCGTGCTTTGCATGAGTTAAATTATCCTGCAAAAGGCGCGCCTGCACTAGCAGAATCACTGTCCGCTCAACTGAACAAGATGGGTATTATCAATAGCTTAAATCCGCTGCGACCTTTGGATCATGGTGTATGGACACCTTTGATTCATCTTTATCCTGAGGCGAATATTCCGGTTGTTCAGATATCTTTACCCAGATATTTTGATGCTTATGCGTGTTATCAATTGGGCAGCTTGTTTTCGCAACTTCGGCATGAACAACTATTGATCATCGGCTCTGGCAGTATTACTCATAATTTACGTGCGATTAAGTGGCATGCCAAAAGTGAGGATACATTAGCTAAGTCATTTAAACAGTGGCTACTTAATCAGCTTAAGACGGATATTCCGGCGGCTTTAGACTGGCAACAATTCGCTGATGCAGATCAGGTTCATCCAACTGCTGAACATTTGTTGCCTTTGTTTTTTGCACTAGGGTCAGGTCAACGCGTCTCGGTCATACATGAAAGTATGGTTCATTATAGTTTGGGGATGGATATCTATCGCTTTGATTAGGATAGTTTATATAAACGCTATCATTATCAATTAAGTAAATATCTAGTGAGTGAATGAGCAAGTGAGTGAATTGACTCATATTGCGCGACATTATTTTTGTGCCATACCCTCTGTGTTTACGTCTAACTTTGTTAAAATCTACTTTTATTAAATAACAGTTTAGAACTGACAGTTTCTAAATGATAACTTCTAAGAGATCACTTTCCTCTCCCAACTTCTAGCGAGGTCAATAACTTGCAAAACGATACCCCAGAAATTCAAACTCATTCCACATCCCAGACTTCAAAACAATCCCAAGACCAAACTCCAAATCAAACTCTAGAGCAAACCACAAATCAAAATGCTGTCGTATTACTGTCAGGTGGTCTAGATTCGGTTACCTGTCTTTATTGGGCAAAACAGCGCTTTGCCAAAGTCACTGCGGTCAGTTTTAATTATGGTCAGCGCCACAATAGTGAGCTGGTTGCTGCTAAGAAAATTGCCGAACAAGCTGGCGTTGATCATAAGATCATTAATATCGATATCGCTCAACTTGGCGGCTCCTCGCTTACTGACCATGATATGGTAGTGCCTGATGGCGATGCGCAAAAGTACCCCACTCATACGGATACCATCGACAACGATGCCATTCCAAACACGTATGTGCCAGCTAGAAATACTATATTTTTGTCGTATGCGCTGGCAGTAGCTGAAGTCACCGAAGCCAATCATATTGTCATTGGCGTCAGTTCAGTCGACTATTCAGGCTATCCTGACTGCCGACCAGAGTATATTGAAGCCTTTGAAGTCATGGCAAATTTAGCGACGAAAGCTGGGGTGACCGGTCATAAACTGCACATCCAAACTCCCTTGCAAAAGCTGTCAAAAGCGCAGACGATCCAACTAGGAACGTCATTAGGAGTAGATTATTCTCATACCATTTCGTGCTATAAAGCGGATGCAGATGGTCGTGCGTGCGGTGTATGCGATAGCTGTACGTTACGTAAAAGAGGCTTTAGTGATGCAGGTATCAGCGACCCTACTCGCTATGCGGTTTAGAGTGTTACTCAATATGCAGACTAGATAACGACATGGTTTAACTTTGTGAATGAAAATATTGCGTCGTTTAATCAGCTATGACAGTCACAGTATGCTTGAGTTTAGCAAGGTTAATGAATTTAACCTATTGATTACCTTGAAAATGTTCTGAAATTAATTTTTTAGGATATTATTGTTTAAAGTCTTAATGAAAAACCAACTGTCTAGCAACATTACTTTGCAACGGCATAGCAAAAAGCAATATGAATCGTCTCTGGCTATTGTTAAAGTAGGTAGCCAATAGCGTGACTGCCAACAGTGGCTATTAACTACCTTGTCTATAGAATTGAAATGGCTATAGACTTTAAATACGTCAACTAAGTTGTTAACACACTGATTGGCATGACGACTCTTATTATCAACGTCTTATTTTATCAATTGATATATCGTTCAACGTTTACGATCGAATTGCTTTAAGGACTTTACTTTATGATGTTTAAAACCAATAAAATCTCACCCGCTTTCGCGATATTGGCTTCTGCCACATTATTTATGTCACCCGCTCAAGCGGTAGACATTAAACAAGACCAAATTGACAAATGTGTTAAAGGCGTCGTGGATAATAAAATTGCTGACACGGCGAATGCTAAAAAGCTGTGTAGTTGTCAGGTCAATGTGCGTAGTAAAATGACCATTGGACAAACTTGGGAAATTGAAAGCTACGCACAAAGTAATAAAGACCCTTCGCAGTTGCCTTATGTCAAAAAGATGCAGCAAGAGTTACAACAGTGCACAAAAGATATCAAACTCAATTTGCCTAAAAAAGCAGGTTAACTCAATTAATGAGATCATCCTACCGAGCTATCTAGGTTTATATAAGCTAAGCGACCTCTATAAGCGAATACTATAAGCAAATACTAACAAGGTTACTAAAATAGGCTGGCATACGTCAGCCTTTTTTTATAGCATAATTGTTTTATATATCTTTATACATCATATAGTCATCGAACAACTAAACGGTTACTGTGTTAACCTCGTTAAGTCTACTCTCGTATTACTTGCTACTTGCACTCGGTTGCCTTGTAACCATTTTAGACTTCTTTGACTATAGCTATACCGTTTTTTGAAAACAAACCTATAAACAATCCGATTAAATCAAACAACCCCACTCAAAAAAGGATCTCATGATGGCGAAGCCAACGGATGAAAACTTAAACTTACCTGAATTTACTGTCCCTATGGTGCAAAAAGTTGACGAGGAAATAGTTGAAACTGACATTAGCTTAAAAAGCTTACTGCAGGACAGCAACAAAGGTCTCATTTTATATTTCTACCCAAAAGACAACACACCTGGGTGTACCACTCAAGCTACTGATTTTACGGCCAAGCTTAATGACTTTGAAACATTGGGCTACTCTATCGTTGGCGTATCACGAGACAGCATTGAGTCGCACAAAAGGTTTATCGACAAACAAGATTTACAGATTGCATTGATCAGTGACACCGATGAAAAGCTATGCCAACACTTTGATGTTATCAAAGAGAAGACTATGTATGGCAAAAAAACGATGGGACTGGTGCGCTCAACCTTTGTATTTAACAAAGACGGACAGTTAACACACGCTCAGCGCAACCTTCGGGCAAAGGGTTATGCTGACAGATTGCTCGATATCTTGGCTTAGGTAGTCGTCAGGTTTTGGCTATTAAATACTCAATACGTTGTTTAGCTACGAAGGTTCAGATACGAAGATTCAGATATGAAGTTCTAAGCCCTTTTATATCATTACCTCACGACAAACCAATTTTAAAGTCTTCATCTATCAACTCACCTATATTTTGAACGCACTTACCAAGGGATATACTTGTAATGACTCAAAGTGACACTGACGCCAATAAAGCCATTCGTCATGTTGATGCCGCAGTTATCGGGGCAGGCACCGCAGGGCATAATGCGTATCGTCAAATCAATAAAGTAACGGATAATCTTGTTATTATCAATGAAGGCATTTGGTCAACGACCTGTACCACCATGGGCTGTATGCCGAGTAAGCTGCTTATCGCCGCCGCAGAACGCGCTTATCATGCGGATCATTCTGATGAGTTTGGCATTGAGGGTCAAGCAAGCATCAATGGCAAGCAAGTGATGCAGCGTGTGCGACGCGAGCGTGACCACTTCGCCAGCTATCCGCTTAAAAATGCGGAAAGTTGGGATGAGGATACTAAGATCTACGGTCGTGCGCTGATCACTGAATCAGGACTGATCGAAGCGCATACGGCGAGCGATGAAACGCAGTATATTAAGGCGGATCACATAGTCATCGCAACAGGCTCCAAGCCTTATATCCCTGATGGCTGGAAAGAAAGCCTAGGGGATGCCTTACTGACTTCGGATATTGTGTTTGAGATACCAGATTTACCTCAGTCAATGGCTGTGGTCGGAGCTGGCGCTATAGGGCTAGAGTTGGCGCAAGCGTTCAGTAGATTGGGTGTAGAGGTCGTCCTATTTAATCGTGCGAAGCGTGTCGGCGGTCTACGTGATGAAAAGATCAATGAAAAAGCCATTGAATGCTTATCCCACAGTCTCGATTTGCGTTTAAATACCACTATCGAGAGTGTGGCTCGAGAAGGCAGCATGAACGATAGGTCTGTTGCCATTATTGAATATACGGATGAAGATGGGACGCGACAAACTTGGCGTGGCGAGAAAGTATTGGTAGCCACGGGTCGACGTAATACTATTCATACGCTTGGTCTTGAGCATTTAGGGGTTCAATTGGATGACAAAAATCGCCCACTGAATATGGATAAAACCACGGGTAAAATTCATAATACCCTTGAGGGTACGGATGTCTTTATCGTTGGTGATGCCAATGCCTATATGCCCCTGCTACATGTCACTAGTAACGAAGGTTATCTGGCAGGTAAAGAGGTGGGATTATTGATCACCCATAAGGCTAATAGCGTATCCATTAGTGAGGCGATTGCTGATGATCCTGATAGCGCGGCTGACAGCTCTATTCTCAGTGATGTGACACCCGATAAAGCCAAAAAACCAGCCACTGCAATGTCCGTTATTTTCAGCTCGCCTCAAATTATCAACGTCGGAAAATCGCTGTCAGAGATTGAAAGTGCAGGAATATCTCATGTGATTGGTGAGGTTAGCTTCGACAATCAGGGGCGTAGTCGTATTATGGGTGAGAACTGTGGCTTATTGCGTATTTACGCCAGTACTGAGACCAGTCACGTACTGGGGGCTTGTATGGTTGGCCCAGATGCGGAGTATATCGCTCATATCTTGGCGACAGCGATCACCAATGACATTACGATAGATGGTTTGTTGGCCAGTCCTTTTTATCACCCTACTATATTAGAGGGCTTGCGTACGGCGCTTAGAGATACCAGAAGTAAAATTGCCAATAGCCAGTAGCCAGCAATCAAACTTACGCTATTTATAAAATTCACTGACTATTTATATCCTAATCGCGAAATCTATTTCACACCTTGTTGTTTAACAACAAGGTGTTTTGCTTGTTATGAAATAAACTTTAACTTATAAAATAAACGTTAACGAAATTGTTGTATATTATAGAATAAAATTTATATTAACCCTCCCTTAACGATTTAGGCAGACCCATGGCAAGTGAAACTGGCTCTCGAATTAGCGAATTTTTCCAAGAGATCTTGCACGATCTATATACGAGCTTATATCTGGCTATTGGTGGTGATCTAGAGGAAGAAACGCACGATTGGGCATCTCGCGGTGCTGAGCTTGCCAGCACGACAATTAAAATTGTCATCTTATTAGCAGTTTTAGGCTGCTTTTATTGGCTACTGACCTATGTTATTAAGCATAATAAAGAGCGCTTCAAGCTGAGTGATAAGCGGATGAACGTTGTGCGCTCAACGATTCGTTATTTATGGTTTGTCAGCTGTATAATTGCCATAATGAGTCAAATTAATATTGACCCTTCTACGGTTAAAGCCACTGCCAAAGCCAGTATTTGGGCAGGTATTTACTTTGTACTATGGACATCATCTGAGCAGGTCATCAGCCGCGTGCTTAAGCATTATGGGCTGAACGCTTCCATTGAGCAGCTACTAAAAAACGTCTTTTCGGTACTGATAGTCGTCTTCGGTCTCGCCAGTGTCATGGCTCAATTTGGGTTTGATATTGTGTCACTGGTTGCCGGTCTTGGTATTGTTGGCTTGGCAGTTGGTTTTGCCGCGCAACAAACGATTGCTAATTTTATCTCGGGTATCACCATTTTACTTGAGCAATCTATTCAAGTGGGCGACTGGATTAGCCTAGATAATAAAGAAGGACGCGTTATTCTCATCTCACTACGCACCACGCATATTTTAACCCGCGATAACATCACAGTGATAATTCCAAACTCCACAGTAGCCTCCTCAGAAGTGACTAATTTGACTTCAAAGAATTTTATTCGATTTGATGTATTTGCCCGTATTGCTTTAGAGGCTGACATTGATGCCGCAAGAGAGGTGATATTAGGGGTTATAGAGGACATGGATAAAATCTTAAAGCGTCCTGAACCATCGGCTACTATCTCAGAGATTAGCGACTTTGGGGTGGTCTTTATTGTCAGATTTTGGGTAACGCCAGCGGCAGTTCCGCAAATACCGCGTATCAAAGAGGCGCTAAATGAAAGTATTAAAACCAAGCTTCAGGATGCCGGCATTAGCATCCCCTACCCGCACATGCGAATTTTAATGCCGAAAGATGTCGATTATCCCATTCAAACCAAACCGTTTGAAGTTACCACGCATATGGGTAACGATACCGAATAGATGAGTCAGTAGACTAGGCTGTTTGAAGCTATTGACCTGCAAACGGACAAATAAAACCCAGTCTCCCTAAATATTATTAAACCTTGTTAATTTTAAAACCGCATCGGTTAGTGTGTTAAAATCTTTAATATTAGAAGAAGCTGCATTCACAATCTACAATTGACTATTTTTGTCTGAAATGAGCCATTACTTTGTTAAAATTAGGCTTAAATAGAATAACTATTCAACCAAATTTTGCCTCGTATTGACTCATTTCAACCTAAAAACATCTTAACTTTAGCTTGTGAATACAGTTTCTTAGACCCAACCCCGCAATCGCATTGAACTAATACCAACGCTATACCCTTATTAAAATTAACCTATCAAGAATTATCAGTCTAATGCAGGCGCAATCCGCTTGATAAGGACTTAAAGCAAAGATAGGTTGTTTTATAGAACAAACAGACCCTAAGCATCACACAACGTAAAGGCCCAATATGTCCACCCCAATCTCTGAAAACAGCCCAATCTCTGAAAACAGTCCAACCTCTAAAAACAGCTCAGTTATAGACAACCAAATACAAAGTACTCAGTCGCCAGACGACGACTCTACTGAGACAGAACCCAATCATAAACGTTACGACATTGTTATTACTTGTGCAGACGGCTTAGAAGCGCCATTGCACACTGAGCTTAGTAGCATGGACATTACCAGCGACATAAAAAGCACAGGTCGCTTGGCGGTGTCCGCAACATTAGAGCAAATTTATCGTATTTGCCTATGGTCTCGTGTCGCGTCACGGGTATTACTGCCAATTAAAAAACGCAATATTAACAATGAATATGATGTCGCCGAACAATTAAATGGTTTGGCGAAAACCGTAGACTGGACGGAATGGTTTGGACTTGACAATACCTTTGCCATTCGTATGAGCGTCGATAAACGGGTGCAAGTTAGTCAGCAGTTTGCCATGTTACGGATCAAAGATGCCATTGCGGATACCTTTAACGACAAGTACGATAGCCGTCCCGATGTCGATAGCGACAATCCTGACTTCTCCATTTATGCGACGGTCAACGACAAACAGGCCGAGATTTACCTCGACTTATCTGGTACCAGCTTGCACCGCCGTGGCTACCGTGTGGCAATGACCGATGCACCGCTTAAAGAAAACTTAGCGGCAGGGCTGTTGTATAGCGTCGATTGGCACAAAGCAAAAAATAGCTATAGCGCCTTAATTGACCCTATGTGTGGTTCAGGCACGTTTATCATTGAAGCTTTACTAATGCAGTGTGATTACGCCGTCGGTATTGATAAAGCCGAATCTCAGTTTGGTTTTTATCATTGGCAAGACCATGACAGTGACCTATGGCATCAGTGCGTTACACAGGCGCAGCAGCGTTTTCAGGATGGCTTAGAAAAGGCGGCCAGTGGTAAGCATGGTAAGTTGCCGACTATACTGGGCTTTGATGCCGATGCAGGCGCGATTAAAGCCACTCATAAAAACCTAATCGCAGCGGGTCTCAATGAGCTTATTCCGCATATCACTCTTGAGCAGCGACCCCTATCGCAGCTTAAAATTGCATTAGCCAAACCCTTGCTTGATCGCAAACTAAAACGTCCATTGATCATTACCAATCCGCCTTATGGGGAGCGTCTGGGTGAGGTTGACTTTATCAAGCCGTTATACCAAGGGCTTGGATTAACCTTACAAGATATCTTCTCTAAGCAAAAGTATCAGCCCATCTTAGGGCTGCTGGCAGCTCATGTTGAACAAGCCGATGTGTTGCCAATTGATGAGCCGCAAACCCTACGTTGTCATAACGGCGCGATGACGGTGTATTTCCGCTATGGTCAATTAATCCGCAAAGAGGGCGAGAACTTAATTACGCGCTTTGAAAAAACGGAAATTAACGTAGATGAGGCGCAAGACTTCGTCAACCGTCTGCAAAAAAATGTCAATCATCTCAAAAAGCTTGCCGCCAAAGAAGACGTCACTAACTTACGGGTGTATGACGCTGACTTACCAGATTATAAGGTGGCCATCGATGTCTATGGCGATTATGTCCATGTTCAAGAGTGGGCGCCCCCCAAGACCATACCGCCTGAGACCGCTCGTAAACGCTTCAATTTAGCCTTGATGGGTATTCGTGAAGTATTTGGTATCAATCGTGAACAGATTTTCATCAAGACCCGTGCCCGTCAAACCGGCAATACCCAGTATGGCAACCCTGATCTAGCAAAATCAGAGGGTAGCGCAAAATCAACGAAAGAGACAGAACATAAGCCCAATAAAGACAACCGCAACCGCTATAAAGGTAATAAGTATCAGCTAGCCCGTGAAGAGGCCAAAAAGCAAGAAGCAAAGCGACTCGCTCAAAAGAAACGCAAAATGCATGTGGTGGTCGAAGATGGCGCTTATTTCTATGTTAATTTTACCGATTATTTAGACACGGGGCTGTTTATCGACCACCGCAATATGCGCAGTATGATTCGCTCAGCAAGTCGTGGTGCCGATGTGCTAAATCTATTTGCCTACACTTGTACCGCCAGCGTGCATGCCGCATTAGCAGGTGCCAAATCCGTTACCAGTGTCGATCTATCGCAGAACTATCTCGATTGGGGCAAGCAGAACTTTGCTTTAAATGGCCTTGATGTCACCACCAGCCGTTATCAATTTATCGCCTCAGATATTTTTGATTGGATTAAAGACAATACCGATCAATTTGATGTGATTTTTATTGATCCGCCTACTTTCTCAAACTCGAAGAAGTTTCAAGGTACCTTTGATGTGCAGCGCGATCATACAGCATTGATTAACCGTGCGATGAATCGACTGGCGAATGGCGGCGTCATCTATTTCTCTAATAACTTTACTAAGTTTGAAATGGATGAAGCATTATTTGAGCGCTACGATGTCACTGAGATTACCAATCAGACCATAGGTTTTGATTTTAATCCAAAAAAACCAATCCATCATAGTTTTGAGATAAGACATAAATTATAGGTTTATCGTATTTTCTTAGTAGCTAATCCTGCCATCCGCTATTATCTTGGTTTGCAAAGGTCGAACCGCTACGCTTTAACCCGTTCCTGCTTCGCGATAACGGCTTAAAGCAAGCGTATCTGCCCTTTGCTATACCAAGTATATCCGCTACTGTCAGGGCTAAAACGCTCACCCCTTTCACACTCTTGCAATCTAAACAGTCTTGCCATTCTTGAACAATATTAGGTGTCTCCCATATCAAGAGTCAATAATGTGGATTTATCACAACTTTATTATCACACCGTTACTCCTCATAAATCGGAAACATCAGCCTTTTGGGTGATTATAAAATTCATAGTCACTGAAGTCTAAAATGGTTACAAGGCAACCGAGTGCAAGTCCTACTGGAGTAGGCTTAACGAGGTTAACGCTGTAATCGTTTAGTAGTTCGCTGACTATATTTAGACAATTTTTCGTCATTAAGGATTATGTCATCTAATAAAACAAGAACCCCCGTCATAGTGATAACGGGGGTTCTTGTTTTTATTTAAGAATACGCCAATCTCAACTTAAAGTATGAGCTATAGCTTTTGCAAGGTTTAGCTCCCTTCCTTTTTCAAAGGAAGGGTTGGGGATGGATTTTCGAGATAAATCCCCCTTTAAAAAAGGGGGACTTGCTACCCTTTTTAGTATTTTTCAATAGATGAACAAAAGCACTGCTCATCATTAGATATTAATATTGCCAGCTATTAAGTTGAGAGTAGGATAAAGAATATTAAATACACGATTTTAACTTCATTGACTAATGACTATTTTATTCTATTTTTTTCAAATGATCAGAGTCGAATTTCTCGTTTTTAGTCAACTCCTTAAGTCTATATTCTTCAACAAGTCTATTAGGTTCTGGATTTGTTATAAAAGTAGACGGACGTTCAGCATTTGGATCGGTATAGGGATCAGTATTAACAAAATTCGTGGGGGATTTTGCTCTTACCTCCTCCTCCCAAGATTGTATCGTTGAACAGCCACTTAATGTGAGCATTGATAATATGACTATAAAGAGTGGTTTTTGTTTAATATTCATATAAACCTCCAAACATTTAACAGTTTTATCAATAATATACACCCATTGTGACTCTGTCATTACCCCCATAATCTTGGATCGTTTTTACGTGAGTATATCCATCTTTATTAAAAATTTCACGGACATCGCCACCTTGGTCATAGCCATGTTCGATTGCCAATAATCCACCGCTAACGAGATATGATTTAGCTTGCGCGCATATTAGTTTGATATCCGCTAGACCGCTATCATCAGCTACCAAAGCGGTTACAGGTTCCGCTTGAAGTTGATTTAAGTGGGTGTCATCACTATCAATATAAGGTGGGTTTGAGACGATAACCGCAAACTTACAATCTGGCTCAATTGCTGAAAACCAGTCACTTAGTGCAAATTCAATATTAGTTACTTTGTTAAGCTCTGCATTACGTTTAGCAACTTCTAACGCTTCTTTTGAATAATCAATCGCCATTACCTGCCATTGATTAGCTGAATGATTAGCTGAATGATTGGCGGATTGATTGGAGAATTGATTAGCAAGCTCATACGCCAAACTAATCGCAATACAGCCAGAACCTGTGCCCAAATCCAATGCTCTAAATAAAGGACCAGATGAAGAGACAGTCTTCATATCAGCTTTGCTTAGGCTATTTTTAGTATTATTTGTATAGTAGTGCTTGGCTATCCAATCTAGCACTTGCTCTACCAACACTTCGGTATCGGGACGAGGTATCAGCGTATGTTCATTCACTTCAAATTCTAGTGACCAAAACGCCTGCTTCTCCGTCAAATAAGCCAGTGGCGTGCCAGCCTGCATCTTAGCAATGCCTGCTTCAAACTGTGCCTGCTCATTAGCGGTTAGCACATAGCCATTATCGGTAATCAAATAGGAGGCAGGCTTATTAAGCACATGCAGCAACCAATCCGTTACCCAATGCGTAGGCAGACCATCATAGTGAATCTGCTTGATCTGCTTAATAGTGGCGGCTTTTTCAGACAAAGCTTGAACACCCTTCATCTATAAAGAGGCCTTATTAGACTGATCGGATAATTCCTTATCATTAACTAACTCCTTATCACCATAAATATCGTCATTACCGCCAATCACAATATATTTATCAACGAGGTAAATCAGAAGCAGTATGGGTATTCCAATTAAAAAGGTAAATGTAAAGAAGAACGGCCAGCTTGTCACCTCAACAATTGCCCCTGAGTAGCCCCCTATCACCTTTGGAATGAGCGTCATTAACGATGAGAAAATGGCATATTGCACCGCCGTAAATTTAATAGAGGTTAAGGCGGACAAAAACGCAATAAACACCATACTGGCAAAGCCCGATGCCAGATTATCTAAAATAACCGCAAAATACATATACTCGACACTACCTTGATGGTAAGTGAGCAGAATGAATAATAAGTTGGTGGCTGAGGCCATAATGGCACCGATCATCATCACTTGCATCACACGAAGTCGCTGAGCAAGCATACCCCCTAAGAAGCCACCTACTATGGCCATTATCACGCCGACAAGTTTAACCGCATCAGCAATTTGCGTCTTGGTGAACCCCATTTCTTGATAGAAGACATTGGAGATTACGCCTGCAACAATATCTGAAATACGATACAAGCCAATTAACGCCAACAATAAGAGCGCTTTTTTACCATAGCGGCGAAAGAAGTCAATAATCGGATTGATCCACGTTGCCATCGCCACTTCTTTTTTAACCAAGCCGACTTTGACCAACAAGAAGCCTGTGACTAGCGCCAGCGCTAAACTTGTCAATAAGCGTAGAGTAGCCATTAAGAACTTCGCTAGCGCATCCTCAAATACTGGCTGTATCTGGCCGAATAACCGATAGCCGTATATAAACACAATAATGGACAATATAAACACTAACACCAATCTAACGTAGTCATTGCGTGACTCAGTCACAGTCGGCGCTTTATTAATAATTTTTGATTGATTTGCCATAAAAAATAACAGTAAAAGCGGGGCAAAACCAATGATTACCGCAAAGTATTTTTTTAGTATGGGATAAATAGATAAAGGAATAATAACGACACTGCTATCAGACAATCTATTGAATAATGTTTCCACTAAATAGGGCAGACCAAATAGCGTCCCAGGTACCAATAACAACGCTGAATATATAAAGAATAATTTTAAATTACGCTGCTGTTTATTAACTTGTAAAATCTGTGCTGTTGGCTCATACCCTGCAAACGTCGTCAGCAAGGGCAATGTCATAATCACCGCCATCACATAATAGGTATTTCTCCACGCCTCATAGCTATACTGGGTCTCGGTTGAACCAAAAAATACCGCCAGATATAACGACCCTGCCCCTGCCACAATCATACCGATTCGATAACCCGTCACATAGATAGAGGATAACACCGGCTGCATCTCAGGGGGTGCAAGTTCAATACGATACGCATCAATGACAATATCTTGTGTGGCTGCTGAGAAACCTAATAATACCGCGGCTGCTGCCATGATACTCAGTACACTTTGCTCAACCGGGTTAATACTGGCCATAAGATATATTGCCAATACGATCAACAACTGTGACACCACCATCCACGCCCGTCGTCGACCAAGCCACTTCGTTAATATCGGTAAGGGTATCGCATCGATTAATGGTGACCAAATAAACTTAAACGCATAGCCCAGTCCCGCCCAGCTAAACATGGTAATAATACTTAGATCAACCCCTGCCTCATTGAGCCAAAGCCCTAAGCTTGAAAATATCAGCATGATAGGAAGACCTGCTGCAAAACCTAAAAAGAACATGATTAATACGCGTATGTCTTTAAAAGCCTTTAAAGACGCTATCCATGACTTTTTAGGAGGCGCAGTGAGCTCAGTTTGAGAATGAGTAGTATTAGAAGGGGTCGATACAGACATAGCAGACCTATCATTTTAAAAAACAGAAAATAGTTATATTACTTGAGAATGACAGAATTGACTAGCAGTATCGCATCTGGCATATATAAAGCTACGAATAGTAATAACCGCCTAAATAACGGTATAATGATTGGAATATGTGTTTATAATTCCTTAAAATTACCCCCTACTTTAGTCTTATGCTTTTAATTGGCTTTTCATTTTGAGCTTGCAACAGGATATCTTTATGGCAATTGATGTGGTCGTCAACCAAAGACACTTACAAATTCAACTTAAGCAATTAGAAACGGTCTGGCATACCGTCATAAACGGCTATAACTTAAGTCAAGCGGCACTCGTTTTACACACTAGCCAATCAAGCTTATCCAAGCATATCTCGGCACTAGAAAGCCAACTAAAGGCAGAAGTCTTCGTACGTCAGGGCAAACGCCTGACTGGACTAACTCCTGTGGGTGAGGCACTGTTGCCCCATATTGAAGCGATCTTCACAGAAATACGTACCATTGAAAACATTAGCCTTGATTATAACAATCCGCAAACAGGCACGTTAACCTTGGCGACCACTCATACCCAAGCGCGCTACGTATTGCCTGACATTATTAAACAATTTAAAAAACAATTCCCTAAAGTGCAGTTGGTATTACAACAAGCCGATCCTGAGACCATTGCTAATATGGTTATACGCGGTCAGGCCGATATTGGTATTGCTACTGAATCTTTATTACAAAATGCCTACCTCAGATGCTATCGCTATTATGACTGGTCTCATCGAGTTATTGTACCAAAAGACCATGAGCTGGCTGGTCTAGATACTATCGACTTACCTACCTTAGCAAGCTATCCCCTAGTGACCTATCATGGCGGCTTTACGGGTCGTGGTGCTATCGATAAGACCTTTCATGAGGCCGGTTTAGAGCCTGATGTCGTATTAGCGGCCTTAGATGCTGATGTGATTAGCACTTACGTTGGCGCAGGATTGGGAGTTGGTATCATCGCAGAGATGGCATTCGAACCCAGCCATTATCAAAGCCTAACTGCCATTCCTATTGATCACTTTGGCCGCTTTACCAGTTGGATTGCGGTTCGAGATGATGCCGAAATCCGCCATTTTGGTAAGGCATTTATCAAGCTATGCCAAGCGCAGTTTGATGATAAATCTTAATATTTCAGTTCGGATTCATTCTTTTATGATTTATTAATTTTAGCCCCTATCCTCTTGAAACTTTAGCGGTACACAGTCATATCATAGCTATAACGATGACAATTTTACCCCTATATTAATGGATAATGGATAAATTATGACTAAAATACCGCTATCCTTTCTTGATTTAGCACCTGTCCCAGAAGGTCACCCTATCTCAACAGGTGTCGCTAATACCGTTGAGATGGCACAAAAGGCAGAGTCCATAGGACTAAACCGCTACTGGATGGCAGAACATCATAATATGCCAGGAATTGCCAGTGCCGCAACGTCAGTGTTACTATCGCATATTGGTGCCAAAACCAGCAAGATACGTATTGGCTCAGGCGGCGTCATGCTACCTAACCATGCGCCACTGATAATTGCTGAACAATTTGGTACGCTTCAAGCTTTATATGGAGACCGTATTGATTTAGGCTTAGGCCGTGCGCCGGGTACAGATGGCGCAACCTTTACTGCGCTTCGCCGTCAAATGCAGGATGCTGAGCGCTTCCCGCAAGATGTGCAGGAGCTGCTATTCTTTTTAGGGAGTGACTCAGATAACAGTCCGGTTCAAGCTTTTCCAGGAGCTCACAGTCAAGTACCTATCTGGATATTAGGCTCTTCTTTATTTGGTGCGACACTCGCGGCTAAATTAGGACTGCCCTACGCGTTTGCCTCGCATTTTGCCCCGCGTATGATGACTCACGCTTTAAAGGCTTATCGGGATAATTTCAAACCTTCGCCTTATTTAGATAAGCCTTATGTCATGTTAGCGGCTAACCTGCTCCTTGCTGACGATGATGACACTGCACACTACCACTTTACGTCGGCTCAGCAGAGCTTTGTGCGCTTACGCCGTGGTGAGCGAGGACAAATACCAAAACCCGTTCAGTCAATGGACAACTTATGGAGTGCACCGGAAAAGGCAATGGTAGAGGATGCTTTAGCCATTTCGTTTATTGGTTCTGTACCTCGTGTTCGACCCCTACTTCAACACTTCATCGAAGAATATCAGCCTGATGAGCTTATGGTTACTGCTAATATATACGACCAACAAGCCCGCTTACACTCACTTGATCTGGTGCCTAAACTTGAGTTGTTTGATCTAAATCAATAATACCTTTTGTATGAAACAACCTATCTTTATCAGGCTCACTAAACCTACCATTATTAGCGGTGGCCCTCGCCATCATCGATAAGTTAATTTGTAGATTTGATATTACGTTCCTAATTAAAAAGAAAAAAGCCACCGATTTTTGTATCGGTGGCTTTTTTATATCTATTTCCATAAAGAATGGGTAATATTAGAGCACGCAAAACTCTACTTCAGTCATATTGCGACCTACCATCTTTATGGTATGAGTACCAGAATGTTGACTCACATAGCGGTAATCTGATCCGCCTTGATCTTTAAGCACTTTGCCTTTGCTATCTACCACACTCTGCACATGGCCTTCAGTTTTTACCACTAATTCTTGATTGGCTTTTATCTCAAGTGTGAATAATCTACCAGAGGTTAAATCACCCTTATAAAGGCCACAGTCGCTACCTTTGATAAAGATAACTTCGCTAGTCGGAATAGTAGGCACTGCGTGTGCTGTAAAAGCCAATGCCATCAGTACACTGGCTATGCACACAGTGGTGCCGAAATTCTTTATCATAATTGTCGCTACTTTATCCATATACCTATTGAGTCAAACCTTTTGAGCGAAACCTGCTGAGCCAAACTTGCTGAGACTGTCACTCTGACCAAGCTTGAGACTGTATCACCTCCAAGGTTTAAACACAAGACTACAATAAGCCTAAACCACGTAATATAGCTGCGCCTATCGCCATAGCAAATAATGACACCACGGTGGTAAATGCCAAAATATTTGCCGCCAACACCTCATTTCCCCCCATTGCTTTTGCCATTACATAACTTGCTGCTGCCGCTGGAGACGTCACCATCAAAAACAACACCCCCATGTGCACACCTGTCAGACCAAAACCTAGCCCCACTCCAACAGCCAAGAGTGGCGCAATAACGATACGGCCTATACTGGCTTGCATCGATAAGCCTGATAGATTGAGCATTGAGCGGACATCGAGCGTCGCCCCAGCACAAATAAGGGCTAAAGGTAACGCCAATGCGGATAAATATTCGCCCGTTTGAGTGATGACATTGGGTAGACCCACAAATGAGACACTTGATGCCAGTGCTTTATAACTAAATGCCACGACTAAAGCGATGATCAGCGGGTTGGTGAGCATCTTTTGCACCAATAATATCCAGCGTGAAGAACGTACTGAGGTCACAAATTGACGGGTTTTGTTGCTATTGCTATGTGCAGAATTAACATTAGCCGTGCGTTTAGTATTGTCAGACTCACTAGACTGCTTAGCCGTTGTATTCTCAACTGCCGTTCGGCTAAGGGTGATGACCGCCAGTATATTAAATATGAGGGTCAATATTCCCATATATACCGCACCCACGCTCACCCCTTGAGAACCATAGGCATTGGCAACTGTTGCGAGTCCTATGATACCCATATTACTGCGAAAGACGCCTTGTACGAAAACGCCCTTGTCTTCGGCTCTTTCGATGAACTGTTTGGCGTACCATTCTGCACCAAAGAATAACAACAAGGTCACCACGAACCCTGCAACAATCAGATTTATTTGCTGCATAAAGTCAACATGACTTTGTGTCACGCTAAAGAAAAGTAGACAGGGTAATGCGTAATTAAAAACCAATTTAGAAGCTTCGTCGACGAAGGTTCTACTAATATGGCCGTGTCTTTGCATAAAAAAGCCTAACCCCATTAAAAACAGGTTAGGCAATACAATATTTAAGGCAAAGACAATAGCGTCAATCATACATCGCTCACTATCTATTTATGGTCTTGTTTTTTTACCCAGTCACCCTTGTCATTCTTCTCATAGACATTTTCAACAGCAGCCCAAGCGGTTGCAAACCAACGTGACTCGTCATCATATTGCTCAGAGGCACTATTAAAAGCGGCAAGGAATATCTCTTGTCCATGCTTAGGTAAGTTGTCCTTGACCTGATCTGGCAGATCTGAAAGCTTATCATATGGCATTTTTGACTCCTTTTAGGGGAAGTAGCTAATTATGGAAGCAGCTAATGATTAAAGCATCAATTTATAAAAATAGCGAGCTGCGTCAGAAACTAAGAGATTAAACCCTATCAACTAATAAATACAGTCAACTAAAAATCCCAGTCATCTAAGAAGTAATGGCAGCCATCGCTTTGCGCTGTTTTTTCAAGGTCATACCCAATAGCTGGATAGCTGCTGGGGTAACTCCACTAATTCGGCCAGCTTGAGCTAAGGTGGCAGGGCGAATCTCATTGAGCTTTTGTACAATCTCATTGGACAGTCCAGAGACCACACTATAATCAAAGTCGTCAGGAAGCTCAGTATTTTCTAGGCGCTTCATTTGATCGATATCTTCTTGCTGACGATCAATATATCCGGCATATTTAACCGATATCTCGATCTGCTCACCCACATCTGACGCCACCTCGGCACCCGTTATGGTAGCGATATCATCAAACCCAACTTTAGGACGTTTTAATAAGTCGTAAGCCGTAGATTCTTTAGACAATACTTCACCTGTCTGTTCTGCAAACTTTTTACCCAGCTCATTGTTGGGAGTTGCCCACATATCTTTTAAGCGCGCAGATTCCGTGGCGATAGAATCCATTTTTTGTTGATAAGACTCCCAGCGATTATCATCAACCAACCCAAGCTGACGGCCTATTTCGGTTAACCGCTGATCGGCATTATCCTCACGTAGTAGCAGTCTATATTCTGCGCGACTGGTAAACATACGATATGGCTCTTTTGTGCCATGAGTAATTAAGTCATCGACCAATACACCTAAATAAGCTTGATCACGACGCGGTGTCCAACTGTCCATGACTGGATTATCTTGCGTCGATAACGCAGCGTTTATACCAGCGAGAAGACCCTGTACACCGGCCTCTTCATAGCCTGTCGTGCCATTAATCTGACCAGCAAAGTACAAGCTATCAATTGACTTAGTTTCAAGCGTCGGCTTTAAGTTTTGTGGGTTAAAATAATCATATTCAATGGCATATCCTGGACGCGTCACATGGGCATTTTCAAAGCCCGCCATCGTACGGATAAACTCAATTTGCACATCAAACGGCAAACTGGTTGAAATGCCATTTGGATACAGCTCATTCGTGGTTAAACCCTCTGGCTCAACAAATATTTGATGACTATCTTTATCCGCAAAGCGATGTATTTTATCTTCAATAGAAGGACAATAGCGTGGCCCTACCCCTTCGATCGTACCTGAGAATAGAGGCGAACGATCAAGATGCTGACGAATAATGTCATGCGTCTTCTCATTGGTATGGGTAATATAACAGTTAACCTGCTCAGGGTGCATATCCACATGCCCCATAAAGCTCATGACAGGCAGGGGTGTATCACCAGGCTGAACCTTCATCACACTAAAGTCAACACTACGTGCATCAATACGGGCGGGCGTGCCTGTTTTTAAGCGTCCTACTGGCAGCTTCAATTCACGTAAACGCTCAGCAAGCTTAATAGACGGCTGATCACCGGCGCGCCCCCCTTTAGAATTATCCATACCGATATGAATGACACCACCTAAGAAGGTACCTGACGTCAAAACAACGGTTTTGGTTTTAAAAATAATACCAGTAGAGGTCACTACCGCACAGGCCTTACCATTTTCCACAAGAATGTCGTCCGCGCCTTGCTGGAATAGATCAAGATTAGGCTGGTTTTCTAACGTATGGCGAATAGCCGCTTTATATAAAATACGATCCGCTTGGGCACGAGTGGCACGAACTGCGGCCCCTTTTCGACTATTTAAGACCCGAAACTGTATACCAGCTTTATCGGTCGCCAATGCCATGGCGCCACCTAAGGCATCAATTTCACGCACCAAATGTGACTTACCAATACCGCCAATGGCAGGGTTACAGCTCATCTGCCCCAATGTTTCTATATTATGGGTCAACAATAAAGTCTGAGCACCCATCCGTGCTGCCGCCAGCGCCGCTTCTGTACCCGCATGTCCTCCCCCAATGACAACGACGTCATAGGATTTTGGATATGTGATACCAGCACTATGCGATGTGGTAATTGATGACCCACTATTTAGTGAACTAGTATTTGGTGACATAACAGATGCCTCGCTTGCGGTTGACTGTATAGAGGATGAAAAGATAAATGCTGTTTGCAAAAGATCGTCAGTTAAGGAAGTGAGTAAAAATCGTTAACAGCCTTAGCTTAGCAATAATTTAGCATTGAGAGAATTATAAAACCTTGAGTCACTTGAAACTTGAGTCACTCGAAACTTGTGTTACTGGAAAATAGAATAACAGGCAATTATAACAGAATTTGAGCAGTTACAATAGTCGAGCAATGATAATGCAATACCAAATCTAGTCATTCACTTATCAATGAAAGTGAGTGCCATTACGACATATCAAGCTAAAATAGTAGTTTCAACAAGCTTGTCAAAGGCCTGCCGATAAAGATAACTTATTTAAAAAGCAAAGTTTTAAATACCCATAGTCGAGCCATCATCACTATACAATCTTTAGCTTGTTCACATTTATTTGTTCACATTTATTTGTTCACATTTATTTGTTCACATTTATTTGTTCACATTTATTTGTTCACATTTATTTGTTCACATTTATTTGTTCACATTTATTTGTTCACATTTATTTGTTCACATTAACTTGTTCATATTAGCTTGAAAATTAATGTGACGATAATAAAAGTATGATAATTCTTATACTTTAGACTTACTGTATTCCAAGCAGTGGCTAAATATTGAGAAAATATAGAATTATTATAGGACTATTGTAGCTTAAGTTGCCTTTTTGACTTAAATGTTGAAATAATATAGGACTATACAATTTCTATATTGAGGACTGCATGAAAAACACTGTTATATCAAATCTAGAAATTAAACGACCTGCCTTAATACCCTCCTTTCACCTATTAAGTTATGCTATACCTCGTGCGATCTCTTTTAATGTTCTAAAGCGCAGCTTATGGATGGCTTTTACAGTTTCCGCACTTACGGCGTGCAATACCTTATCAAGCACCAATCATTCAACTCAGTCTTCATCGAGCAGTGTTCCAAGTTATAGCAATAACTCTACTTCCAATAGTGAGTCTCGCTCAGAACTGACTGGCGACACTAAACCTAAGTTTGCAGCAGACGCTAGTCGCCATGAGTATCAGCTACAAAATGGGTTAAAAGTCATTATCAAAGAAGATCATAGATCGCCAGTTGCCATGGCTCAGATTTGGTACGGGGTAGGCTCGACCGATGAACCTGATGATAAAGGCGGTATTTCCCACCTTCTTGAACACATGATGTTTAAAGGGACTAAAAAAGTATCTGGCTCTGACTTTGATAGACTCATCGCCAAATATGGCGGCGATCACAATGCGTTTACCAGTTATGACTACACCGGCTACTATGAGATGTTTCCCGTTAATCGACTAGATCTGGCTTTGGAGCTAGAAGCCGATCGTATGATTAACTTGCGCTTTGACAGTGATGAATTTGTACATGAGTTTGCTCAAGAACGTAATGTGGTCATGGAGGAGCGCCGTCAACGTACTGATGATAATCCTTTGGCCAGAGCCTTTGAAAAGTTTAGCAAATTAGCCCTACCAGATAGCCCTAAGGGAGAATCCATCATCGGACCAATGGATGAAATTAGCAATACCTCTATCGAAGATCTAGAAAACTGGTACAAAACCTGGTATGCACCAAACAACGCAACGTTAGTGATTGTCGGTGATGTCAACCCAGATGATACATTAAATAAGGTTAAGCAATACTTTGGGCAAATCGAACGTAAGACCCTGCCTCAGCGTCCTTCTGTTCAGCAGCATGGATGGCGTGGCTATCAGGAAAAAACCTTACTTGAAACGGTCAATGTACCCACCTTAATGATGGGATATAACGTGCCAACCTTGCTGAGCACAAAAGTAGCCAATGTTCCTGAAAAAGAAGCCTATGAGTTATTGATGTTGCAGTATTTAATGGATGGTGGATTAGCCGCCCGATTCGAGAAAAACTTAATTCGTGAACAAGGAACGCTTGCATCAGTGGTCGCTTACTACAGTATTTTTGAGCGCGGAGATGGTCTGTATATGATTCAAGCGACACCTCGTGAAGGCGTTAGTTTGGCACAAGCCCAGCAAGCGATTATTAATGAAATAGACAGATTTAAATCTGAACAGATAAGCCAACAAGAGCTTGAACGCGCTCGAAATAATGTGGTCAAAGGATTTGTCTTTTCTCAAGACAGTGTTGCAGGTCAAGCCAATATGATAGGCAGTATGCAAGTACGCGGTCTTGACGACCGCTTAATTACTATCTTGTCTGATAAGCTGGCTCAAGTCACTAGTGACGATATTAATGCCATTGCCAACAAGTACTTGGTGAAAGACAACTTAACGGTGATGCATGTAGAGCCCGCTCAAGCCAATTGAACCCTTAATATAACTGAGCCCTTAATACAACGGAACCCTTTATTAGACAGAAATACGTCATCTAAAAGATTTAAATTAGAATAATTTGAATTAATATGGCTTAGATGTGCGACATAATAACCTTACGTTAGAACACACATTACTTTAAAACACACCACATTGATGCGTCTTTTATTATTAAAACCACTGATGGATTTGTTATGAAACTTGACCCCTTAGCTTATTTAAGAGTAAAACCTACTTTAAAAATACAATCAACAAGATCAAAACCAGTAAAAGCACAATCATTAACATTAAAAGCAACAGTCCTAAAAACAGCGATATTGACTGCTTTATTAACCACAGTTAGTATCAATAGCTTAAATTATGCCAATGCTGCGACTCCTAATACACCGGCCGGTGAACATACAGCTGCTGATGTGGACTTAACTCAGCCCATCCAAGCCGTAGACAACTTAACCAGCTTAAAATCCGACAAAAAGCTGGATATGAGCATCCCAGAATTTGAACATTTTAAAACCAGTAACGGGGTACCGGTTATCTTTTTTCAAACCAATCAATTACCAATTGTCGATCTTGATATACGTTTTAATGCCGGTAGCGCCCGAGATGAGAGCATTCGAAAAAATGGATTTGGGCTCGCCAGTATGGTCGCAGGCATGTTGACTAAAGGCACCAAACAGCTTGATGAGACACAGTTTGCAGAAGCTGAAGAGCAGTTAGGTATTGAGCTAAATAGTGGTGCTTATAAAGATCAGTTTGTCGTCAGTCTCCGCAGCTTATCGGATGATGAGCATCTCACTCCTGCGTTGACACTAATGAGTAGTATGCTAAATGAACCCAGATTCGATGAGCAGGTACTACAGCGATCTAAAGCTCAGCAGATATTAGGTCTTAAACAAATGCAGCAAAACCCTGCCTACATCGCTAGCACAACCTTTAGTCAAGCACTGTACGGCAATCATCCTTACGCACACTCGTCTTATGGACAGGTTGACAGTATTCCTCACATTGAAACTGCTGATTTAAAGAAGTTTCATGATACGTATTTGGTAGCGCAAAACGCCAGTTTGAGTATCACGGGTGATTTAAGCTTAGCTCAAGCCAAACAAGTTGCTGAACTCGCTACTAAACAGCTACCCCAAGGCAAGCCTGCCCCCAAATTACCCGACCCTACACCTATCAAACACAGCAAAACGTTACATGTCGATTTTGACAGTGACCAAACATCAGTGGTGATTGGACAATTGGGTTACCGCATAAAAGCGGATCCAGAATCAATGCAACGAGGCACTGAGTTTAGTATAGGCAATGAGGTATTGGCAGGCTCAGGATTTAACTCTCGTTTGATGGGTAAAGTACGTAAAGAGCTGGGTTATACCTATGGCATATATGGCAATATGACGCCTATGCAAGTACAAGGTCCTTATACCATCAGCTTTTCATCGCGTAATGAGAAGGCAGACGAAGCCATTCAAGCGACTTTAGAGACCGTGACGAATACTTTAGAAAATGGCATAACACCACAGGAATTTAAGCTGACCCAAGAAAACTTGATTAACAGTTATCCTATGGGTTTCTCAAGTAATGCCGCTATTAATGGCATGCTAGGTGGTATCAATTTTAATAAGCTGCCTGACAGCTTTGTCAGCGAGTACATCAACCGAATTGAGAAAACATCTATTGAAGATGTCAATCAAACGTTAAGACAGACATTGAACCCTGATAAATTTATTATTGTTACAGTTGGCAAGCCTAAACAGACAAAGTAATACCTATAAAAAAAGAAACCTAATCAGGTTTCTTTTTTTATAGTGCGTTTTATGGTGCCTTTAGATATTTATTTATTAAAAAGGACGCGCCTAAATGTCATGTTACAGTCCATCATCATACTACCTTTTTTAGACACTCAATTACCAGACACTTTAGTTGAATAATAAGGCTTAACTTTCGATTGTCACCTTAAGATTGTAATTGATCGGTGTAGAGTGATACTTGTAGCCTGTAAATTCAACACGAATGATGTGCGCATCGTTTTGCTTCACTTTAAACCAACCATTTTCAAAATTATGTATTTGCGGCGAAATTAAGTAGGCTTCCATCTGATTTGGACTAACCCCTACCATTATTGTTTGACCTTTACTTGGATACAAATAATAATCGCAATAATTATTAATCAAGACATCGTGATTGCGTTGTATCAAGTTTGAGTCAATTTTTAACTCAAGTTTTTTTGGACATTTTTTAGCTTGTTCATCAAGCAATTGCGCTTTATCCAATAATAATGTTTTATTATCACCGGTTTCATTGGTGTATGACTGTGTATTGTTCAAATGAGTCGCGTTAGAACCTGCATCACTCATACCAATACCACTGGACTCAAAACTATTTAAATGGCTTCTTAACTGAGTGCCCATTGTATTATTTTGAAAATGACTGTCCATTGAATCCTTGCTATGTGAATCAACGTTTTGTGAAACAGTGCTTTGTAAATCAGTATCGTGACTATTTATTGAGTGCAATTTGACAGACCCTACCGAGTCTACATTTTCAAAACTTGTGAGTTTATTTGTCGCTAAGGTAGGTAAACCTAAGTCAGAGATATCCTGCCATTCGTTATTATTGTTATGATTTCCAAAAAGTGTATCGACTTGGTCGCAGCTGGTAATAACCAATGCAATGATAGGTATAAAAATAGCCTGATAACACGATCTTAATTTCAACTCAAATTCCTTAATTATATATGCCCTCTGTGCTTCTTAAAATCAATCACAATATTTCTGATCATTAGCCTTATATTGCCTGACAATGGATAAGCAAGTGCTAGCGGGTAATAAAAGAAAATTTCATATGACGGAGCATTAAGAAAATAGCATGACCTCATGCTTGACTATGTCAATCATCGCTAAAACTAGGCTATTGTCAAAACAAGGTTTTTTACTAGAAAAAACTTGTTTTGATGAATAAAACATATTATACACCTATTTTACATAAATGTAATAGAAATTAACATAAACTTAGATTGAGTTAAGTAAATAACTTAATTTGAATTTAGATAACGACACGGTGAGTCGTACCTAGAGTTTTGAGTACCCCAATATCTATAGCCTTGAGTGTCTATATGAATAGCACCAGTTGAATACAGTCCAAGTCCGAAGTCGTAACTTTCACCACGGGCTGACCAGAACTGGCATAGTCTGTCTTGCAATATACTGTTTAGCCAAGGCTGGCCTTCATATTCGGGAACCCAAATATCGATAGCACCATTAGTCATGTGCTTACTACCACGTGCGCCGCCCGCACAAGCATTTAGATCAGGAGAGCGATACGCTGAACGTATTTCGGCACTAGCAGGTATCACCCCTTGCCTTTTTAACTCATCGTACAACTGAACCGTTCTTACCATATTTGGCCATAACTCGCGAGGCGGCAACTGAAATTGCTCATAGCCACATTTTTCCCAGCTGCGTGCTGTTGACAATAGCTGTTCAGCAGGTGGCACCTCTGAGCGACCAATATAATCATTTAAATAACGCAAATATTGTGTGACTTCTCCGGCTCTGTAAGCACTCCTATTTAACCACTGTTTATAAGCTAAAGTGGTGTCTAATGCTGAACTTGGATAAGGGTATGAAGAGCTGTCAGAGGTATCTATTCGTCTATTTTGCTCTATCGTTAAATGGTCAGATTCATACTCTTCTTCAGCATCTCGAATTAAGACCCCAATGCTATCTGAGTTAGCTTTTGGGCTGCTAACTTGCCTATTTTTAGCAATATTGTTGCGACTATCAGGATAAGTAACACTTGAAGATCCTATGGTTCGTTGTTCATGGATACTTACACCAGGTTTATAATTTGGATTAGGCTTATAATTTGGGGCAGTACAGCCCGCTAATAGGGCAGCAGTCGCAACGGTAAAAAGGCCTAAATACGTCTTAAAGTAACAGCTCATAGCTTTCTAATTTCCAGTAATATATAGGTCAATATGGTCAATAACGTCAAAGTTGATAAGGACAGTATCTAAGGTTGATATGACGACTAACATAAAGTGTCAATAGTCATATGTAGTGACAGGTGCCAGTTAAGCTATTATTGTTATTGCATAAGATGCTATTCTCGTTTTAAGATATTATCAAATTCGCATTACGATACTATCAAATTTGATCAAGTCACGCTAAACTATAGTCACTAATACCTTGCTGCACTATTGCTCGAGTTTATACAAATTGCTATATCGCTATCAATTTTATTTTTTCACCTGTGGGGTGTATTAAACTATTCGCTTAAACGTTCTAAGCCTTTTACCTTTTATTAATTGTGGCTTAGTCTCTATATTCTAATCCATTGTAATCCTCCTCGCTTACTTGAAACCACTACTTATGTCAAAGCAACAACAGTACCGATTTTCTCGTCAAACCCACCATTTTGGGCGTGATGAAAATCCCAGTATTTGGGAACGTATTCATATTGATCCTTGGCTCATGTTGCTGCTTTTGACAGTCTGCTTTATCGGTTTGACTATTTTATACAGCGCCTCTACGCAAGATGTATCAATGGTTACTCGGCAGATGGTGAGCTATGGCATTGCCTTTGTCGTCATGATAGGTATGGCACAAATTCCGCCAAGCCTGTATCGAGACTTAACCCCGATTTTTTATATTATCGGCCTCGTCCTACTGATACTGGTAGATTTAATCGGCGAGGTTCGCATGGGCGCACGGCGCTGGATAGGAATACCAGGGTTTGGCAGTGTTCAACCTTCAGAATTTATGAAGCTTGGATTGCCGATGATGTGTGCGTGGTATCTGTCGCGTCGAGACTTGCCGCCTGATATTGTAACGGTATGTGTGACATTAGCTCTCATCATGGTCCCGGTATTTCTTATCGCAAGCCAGCCTGATTTAGGTACCTCTTTACTGGTTGCTGCCAGTGGTTTTTTTGTTCTGTTTTTGGCAGGGCTTCCATGGTGGATGATCGGTTCTGCGATCGGATTGATGATTCCTATGGTCTGGGCAGGCTGGATGTTCTTTATGCACGACTATCAAAAGCAACGGGTATTAACACTATTAAACCCTGAGGCGGATATGTTAGGTGCTGGGTGGAATATCACTCAGTCTAAGACAGCCATTGGATCTGGAGGTCTGACTGGCAAAGGGTATCTTGAAGGGACACAGTCTCATTTACACTTCCTTCCTGAGGGACATACTGACTTTATTATTGCCGCCTTTTCAGAAGAATTTGGGTTATTAGGGGTGAGTGTTCTACTATTTATTTATGCGTGTATCCTTGTTCGTTCTCTATTTATTTCCTCAATACATGTACATACTTATGGCCGACTTCTTGCAGGCGCCATATCCATGTCCTTTTTTGTCTATGTGTTTGTCAATATTGGTATGGTCAGTGGCATATTACCCGTTGTCGGCGTGCCTTTGCCTTTGATTAGTTATGGAGGTACTGCTGTCATTACTTTGATGGCGGGCTTCGGGCTATTAATGTCTGTCTATACTCATAATACTAAATAGCTTTTAAAGGGTCTATAAACGACATTCCTGATTATTCAATATTTAATTAATCACTATTTAAATAATGAATACTTAATTGTTCAATGCACACGACACTAACTGTCGTTTAGAATCAAACTCATACTGGTTATTACACGTATTTACTTAACAATTTGTTATCATAAATTATTAAAATTTTATAGGTAACACGGTAGTATGGGTTCAATTAATTACGAAAGGTTGCAAGGTAAACTCAATATTTTGGCTGATGCTGCCAAATACGATGTGTCCTGCTCATCCTCTGGTGGTAATCGTAAAAACCAAGGTGGCGGTCTTGGTGATGCCTCAAAAACAGGGATTTGCCACAGTTATACTGAGGACGGTCGCTGCGTCAGCTTGCTTAAAATCTTATTAACCAATCATTGTATTTACGACTGTGCTTATTGTACGTCTAGACGCAGTAATGATACGCCACGTGCTGCTTTTAGCGTGGAAGAAGTGGTTGAGTTAACCATGCAGTTTTATAGACGTAATTATATTGAAGGACTATTCTTAAGTTCTGGGATTTTTAAAAGTGGTGACCATACCATGGAACGCTTGGTTGAGGTGGCTAAGTTGCTTCGTACCCGTGAGCGATTTAATGGCTATATTCATCTAAAAACCATTCCTGGTGCCAGTAAAGAGCTACTTTATCAAGCAGGTTTATACGCTGATCGTCTCAGTGCCAATATCGAAATACCCACCAAATCAGGTCTAGCGCTACTGGCACCAGAAAAGAACCACTCCCAGTTGCAAGCGCCTTTACAAACGGTCAAAGAAGAAATTATTACCATCAAAGAGAGCCGTAAAAAGCATAAGTCTGCGCCCAAATTTGCCCCAGCGGGTCAAACCAGTCAGATGATTGTTGGTGCTAGTAATGAGACTGATCTTCAAGTCATCCAGTTATCTAGCCATTTTTATCAAAAATATGATCTAAAACGCGTGTACTACTCAGGCTATGTGCCTATGTTATCAGACAGTCGTTTGCCAGCATTAGGGACTCCTGTGCCGATGGTTCGTGAAAATCGCTTATATCAAGCAGATTGGTTAATGCGCTTCTATGGGTTTGGGGCTCATGAAATTGTAGAGCCCGAAGATCCTTTTTTAGATTTGGAATGTGATCCAAAGTTGGCGTGGGCTATCCGTCACCGTGAGCACTTCCCTGTCAATATTCAGCACGCGCCTTATGAGTCTATCGTGCGTATTCCTGGTATCGGTATTAAGACGGCGAAAAAAATCGTTAAAGCTCGCAAGTTTAATCAGATTACCTTAGAGCATCTCAAAAAAATGGGGGCAGCGGTCAACCGTGCAAAATACTTTATTGCCACGACCGGCAAGAACGAGCATCTTGCGCATCTAACCCGTGACAACTTCCGTCAATACGTGCTGGCTCAGACACAGACGAAATTTAAAGACGAGCGCAGTGGTCAGTTGGCTTTATTTTAAATTTTTCAACGCATTTTATGGTTTGTCCTGTTATCTGATCTTTTTAAAGGTGTCCTGTTATATGTATCTTGTAATAGGTGTCTTGTGATTAGTGATGAAAATAGGCCAAAATTTTATTGACTTATAATGACTCTATCAATGACCACACTCACTACCCTATCTCCCAATGTACCAGCTATTATCGTCTACGAACCTAGCTTCGAGGGTTGGCTTAGCGCGGTATTTTATGTTTATGAACATAAGTTTCAAAGCCATCCCTACCTAAAGCTTATGGATAGTCAAAACTATGTACCATCGCTAATCGATACCGCCACTTATGTCACTGTCGATGACATGAAAGCCCAGAGAGTACTTAATAGGTTAACTACCTTATTAGGTAAGTCGGGGGTTAGGCAAATATTGTGGGGGTTTTTATCAGAAAAAGAGTCGATTGGTACTACTTTATTTCAAGTGGTGAAATACGCTATCGATTATCCTGAACGAGATATACTCCAAGATTTAGGAAATTTGGATGTATTGGAGCTCGCGCAAACGGTGAAGTCTGTCGGCCGAGAAAAGCATCGCATGGAAGCCTTTGTCCGATTTGAGCATACCAAAGAGGATGTTTATTTCGCTCGCGTTGAGCCTGACTTTAATGTATTGCCTCTCATTGGTGAACACTTTAGGCAACGCTATCAAGACCAGCACTGGGCTATCTATGATCTAAAACGGGGCTATGGTATTTTTTATGATATGACACAGTCGACTGCGAAGCACCCTGCCCCACTGCAAACAATTGTTGACGTGGATGAGAACGTCATTAGAAACCCCGCCAGTGTGCACAGCGAACAAGAGCAACAATATCAGAAGTTTTGGCAAGGCTACTTCGTCAATGTCAATATTAAAGAGCGTAAAAATCCGCGCTTACATAAGCAGTATTTACCACAGCGCTACTGGAAATACCTGAGTGAAAAGCAAGTTCTACCCAATGCACCCCACCTTGCAAAAAAACGCTAACTTAGTCTAACGATCAAAGTATCCGTTTTAAAGCTGGAGCGGTAAACGCCTTGTTTTTTTATTGCTTTTAAATGACAATGTTCAATTATTATACCTTCTATAAGGAAGACATTGGTTTTACCATTATGTTTATGACAACAGTTATTTTATTTGGACATGCTTTTATTTAGAAGGCTATTTAGTATATTATCTAGTTGCCGTTTACGGATTTTACTCGCCCATCTTTTACGAGTCCTTCAACCACCTCAATCAGCCCAGTAGCCAATATGAAAGTCATGCGTTTGCTCTCCTCTTTAAAGCACGATGAATCCGAACGTGGTATTTTTCATCTTGGTCGAGCGTTAGTGAAGCGCGGTCATACCTCCATTATTATTTCTTCAGCAAGTAAAGATAATGATCTGGTTAAGCGACTTGAGCGAGATGGCAATATTTACCACCAGCTCTCCCTAGAAAAAAAGTCTTGGCTATCGCTTAGACAGACCTTTGCACTACGCAGACTCATTGAAAAGCATGAGCCCGACATCATTCACTTACACTCTCGTACCCCGGCTTGGGTATTATATTGGGCATTACGCGGTCTTAAAATGAGGACAAAGCCAAAGATTGTCTCAACCATGTATGGTTTTTATCCAATCAATAACTACTCTCGTGCTTTGTTAAATGTCGATAGTGTGATTACGGTGTCGGATAGTGTCAGTGACTACCTTAAAGATGAATTAAAAGAAGTAAAAATAGCGCCAAAGAGGATAACTCGCATTTATCGTGGGGTGGATACGCGTAACTTTCCCTATCGTTACAACCCTTCCGTATATTGGCTGAGACGTACTTTTGCTGAATATCCAGAGCTTGAACACAAAAAATGGCTGCTGTTTCCGACACTTATTGGACAGGAGTATGGACAAGAGTGGCTTATTGATATTGTTGGCAACCTCAGTAAGGATTTCCCTAATATACATATTATTATTATGGATGATGATTCTCGTCAAGACATCATCCATGAAGAGTTTATCCAACGCATTAAAGCCCTTGAATTAGCAGATCGATTTACTTTTATCGGCTCTAAGCATAATGATATGCGTGAATGGTTGGCCGCAACCAATATTGTGCTAGGCCTTGCGAATCAGCCTGAGTCCATCGGCATTAACGTGTTACAAGCCATCCATTTAGGGACGCCTGTCGTTGGCTGGGATAAAGCGGCTTTTAGTGAGATTTTACAACCCTTATATCCACAAGGATTGGTTAAAGAATACAACGCTTTTGCATTGTGCAAGGTCATACGTGTTCAATTAGAGAATGTGATGCGCCCTTCAATTACCGACAAATTTACCATGCAGCAAATGATCGATGAAACTTTAGAGGTATATGATACGGTGTCTAACGGGACTACTCTTGAATGAAATTTGAATGACTCGTTTACTACCTCATTACTATAATACCTTTTCTATAAAACAATCTATCTTAACGAGGTTAACACTGAAACCGTTTAGTCGTTCTCCGGCTATATAAAAAAAGAAAAAACCCAAGTCTAGGGCAGAGACTTGGGTTTAGGGGCATGACTTATTATTATTTCCTTGTTAAGCTCATCCTAAGCTTTTAATAAAACGTAACGCTTGCTTGAATTACTCTATAGGGCAATAAGGTAAATCAAACGAGGTACTGAAAATCCTTTCAGTTATTTACGTTTTACCAATCAACACTGCTATCCATGCTATCCTTGTGTTGATGTGCCCATTGTATGTTGAAACCTTGTCCGTGCCTAGCAGGCAAAAACCCATTTTAACGTAAGCATATGCTTACATGATGTGCTCAGCTCGTTTGATTATTAATGTATTATTATTGAGTGTGCATTATTTTAGAGTGGTGCTTATGAGAATGAGTATTAGTCTATACACTTGGGGTCATTGAGTCGGTATGTATAGGGTTTTGATCCTGCCGACTGTCCGCCCGTTCTATTGACATTTTAATACCCTCTTCTTTACCCTCTTCAATTTTAGCAACCGTGGCTTCTTTGTCTTGAATTGATGGCTCAGGCGCATTGCCTACTTGTTCTGCGTGCGCACAGCGCTCATACTGTAACGTGGTCATCACTGGGAAGTGATCTGAACCAATGGACGGCAATCTTTCAATATCCACTAACGTAAAGCATGGACTATGGAAAATATGGTCCAAGGCCCATCGTAGAAATGGATAATCGGCATGAAAGGTGTTAATAAAGAAGCGACCAATACGTGGATCGAGTAATCCAGATACCCGTCTAAACATTTTGGTGGTTTTTGACCACGCCACATCGTTCAAATCACCCGCTAAGATAGCCACTTGATTATTGATATTGATATGACGACCTACCATGAGTAGCTCAGCATCACGAGTGGTCGACTTATCTGCTTCGGTTGGGCTTGGCGGCATCGGATGCAAACAATAGAGCCAAATAACCTCGTCGTTTGGTAACCTCAACTGGGTATGAATGGAGGGTATATCGTCAATAAGCAAATATTTTACTTCGGGGTCTATGAGCTTAAACTTAGAATACAAATGCATACCATATAGATTGTCTAAAGGTACTTTTACAGTATAAGGGTAGTCGGCCTCAATAGCGCTTAAGGCATCTTGCCACTTTTGATCGGATTCCAAAGTTATCAAAATATCGGGCTGTTTCTGAGTGACTAAATCGACCAATGCTTGCGTATTATCATTTGGGGTGAGTACGTTTGAGACCATAAGCTTCACCTGTACCGAATTTGGTATAGGCGATGCCTGTCTCACCTCTTTTTTCCATACTCTCGTATAGGGCAGTACCATTAGCATTTGATAGCCAATAGAGACAATTAAACTAATTATTAGTATGACTTGCCATAAGTCCCAATGCGGCGTTAATAAACACAGCCCTATTAATGCTACCAGACCCAATACCACTATCTGAATTCTCGGAAAGTCTACCCCGCGTACCCACCAGTTATCCAAAGGCAACAAACCCCACGCACTGACAAAAATAACTAAGCCTGCTAATATTTGGATAATGAGATAGATAATATCTAGCATATGTATGGTCAACTTATAGGATAAATAAATAAAAGCGAATGGCGTCTTATAAAAAAAATCTTAAATTATTGGATTTAACTATTGCTTTTTATTGTATAAAAAGGCATGGTAATTAGTTATGCATAAATAAAATGAGTTAAGCATAAATTATTGGTTTTTTAACCTTTTAACCCATTATTATTCTAATAAATAATCTCTTATGTCATGCTCAATTATGATAATTAAGATCATATAAGTAATTGTATAAGTAGTCGTCTTAGTGATTGTCTAACTGATCCTATCGAACAAGCTATTATATATAAAAACGATCTAAAACGATTTAAAACGCAGTAAAACTTACTTCTCAGAAACGTAGGTCAAAAGGCACGACAATAACACTTAACCTTTGGCAAAGGTTATCGCGTTTTAAGTTGTTACAGCGTTGTTTAACTTATTTTTAAAACGCTTTGACTGACTAAATTAATAGATTGTTTTTAATAAAGATCTTCAATCTAAGAGCTGCTTTTGTTTAGTCAAAGAAGTCTAAAATGGTTACGAGGCAACCGAACGCAAGTACTACTCTAGTAGGCTTAAAGAGGTTAACACTGTAACCGTTTAGTAGTTCGCTGACTATAAATACTAAAGCAAAATATTTATTAGGGTAAGTATTGTTACATAAATAATTCCAGTTGAATACACAAGGGGTATTTTCATGAGTCAATTAAAAGTAGGTCTTGTTGGATGGCGAGGTATGGTCGGCTCTGTGCTGATGCAGCGCATGGTAGAAGAAAGTGATTTTGCAAACATCACACCTATTTTCTTTTCTACCAGTAATGCGGGGGGCGATGCGCCTACATTCGAAGGTGTCAAACACACTGAGACTAGTGATAAACTTAAAGATGCTCATGATATCGAAGCTCTTAGTGCTTGCGACATTATTATCACGTGTCAAGGCGGCGACTACACTTCTGCTGTTCATGGTCCACTTCGTGACTCTGGTTGGGACGGCTATTGGATAGATGCTGCTAGTACTCTGCGTATGCAAGACAATAGCGTTATTATCTTGGACCCCGTCAACCGTCCAGTTATCGACAATGCCTTGCAAAACGGTATCAAGGATTTTATCGGTGGTAACTGTACAGTCTCTTTAATGCTAATGGCTATTGGTGAGTTATTTAACCGTGGTTGGGTTGAGTGGGTGTCTGCCATGACTTATCAAGCAGCCAGTGGTTCTGGTGCTAACAATATGCGTGAGCTTATCAATGGTATGGGCATGCTGCATGATACTGTTGCTGATGAGCTTGCAGACCCTGCCAGCGCTATTTTAGACATTGATAAAAAAATTGCTGAGGCTCAGCGTAGTGATGAGTTTCCGACTAAATACTTTGGCGCCCCTCTAGCCGGCAGCTTAATTCCCTATATCGATAGCCAGCTTGAAAACAAACAATCTCGTGAGGAGTGGAAAGGCGGCGTTGAAACTAATAAAATTCTAAACAATACAGGCGCTGACATTATTCCTATCGATGGTATCTGTGTACGAGTGGGTTCTATGCGCTGTCATGCTCAGGGTTTGACCATTAAACTGAAAAAAGATATCCCTTTAGAAGACATTGAAGCGGCCTTAAAAAACAGTGGTAATCAGTGGTTAGACTTCGTTGAAGACGATAAAGAAGCCGCTATGCAGCGTCTAACGCCTGTAGCAGTCACAGGTACGTTGACAGTTGCCCTAGGACGTCTACGTAAATTAAACATGGGGCCTGAGTATCTTGCGGCCTTTACCGTAGGCGATCAGCTATTGTGGGGAGCGGCAGAGCCATTACGCCGTATGCTGAATATCATTCAAAGCACTAAAGCCTAATATATAGGCGAACATATTTAAAGAACTGTTCTTTATTATCATAGTTAAATATAAATAACCCTCAGCTTGTGAACAAGCTGAGGGTTTTGTTTATCTAGCTTTGGTTATGTAGCTTTAGTTTATCTGGCCAGCGTATTTACCACTATATTAGTTCAACAAGCTATTGATAAATACGATGATGACACCAATAGGCGCAACAAACTTGGCGATAATCTGCCAAAGGCTCCAACTACCCCCTGACAACCCAAGCTCTTGACGGACGCTGTCCTGTGTCATTACCCAGCCAACAAAGACTATGGCTGCTAGACCGGCCAATGGTAGCATAAACTTACTAGTGAGCTTATCTAAGAAGTCGAAAATATTATTACCAAATATCATTACCTCAGACCACATATTGAACGACAATAATGCGGCGATACCAAGCATCCAAATAGCAACACTGGCAACAATAACAGAAGCCGTTCTATTCATGGAAGTACGCTCTTCTAAAAATTCAATTGACGGTTCAATTAAAGATATTGAAGATGTCAAAGCGGCAAACGTAATTAATAAGAAGAACAACGTACCTAATATAGCCCCTGCCGTCATACTACCGAAAGCAATCGGCAAGCTAACAAATATCAAACCAGGTCCAGCTGCTGGATCCATACCGTTACTAAATATAATCGGAAAAATAGCAAGACCTGCTACTAATGCAATAACCGTATCTAAAATAACCACGGTACGTGCCATACTGAGTAGACTAATATTGCTACCCAAATAAGAGCCGTAAGTAACCATGATGCCCATACCCAATGATAAGGTAAAGAAAGCATGACCTAACGCAGATAAAATGATTTCAGATGACCCTTCACCCACAAGCTTTGAGACATCAGGTGAGAAAAGATAAGCCAAAGCTTCTGAGAAGCCGCCGTTCATGACATTGTAACCGACGATGACAAATAATATGATGGCCAATAAGGGTATCATTACTTTTGCAGCTCTTTCGATACCACTGGTAACACCTAACGCAACAATACCGGCTGTGACAATCATAAAAATAGTATGCCAAAGGGTCAAGGTTGTTGGAGAAGCCAACATACCATCGAATATGTTTTCAACGGCGCCGCTATCTAAACCGCTAAACTCACCTGATGCCAACTTTGTCATATAGTTTAGCGCCCAACCACCAATGACACTATAGAATGACAAAATGAAAAATGCAGCTAATATACCTACCACACCTACGATTGCCCAACTGCGGCTTTTGCCTTCGCTGGCGGCAACATCAGAGAACGAATCCATTGGATTTTTCTGACCACGACGACCAATCATCCATTCGGCAACCAGAATTGGAAAACCGATTAAAGCAATACAAATTAAATAAGCCAATACGAAGGCAGAACCACCGCTCTCGCCCACCATATAAGGAAACTTCCAGATATTCCCTAACCCAACTGCAGAACCAACGGCGGCCATAATAAAGCCTACCCTTGATCCCCATTGAGCGTGATGATGTTTTTTTGACATTTTAATCCTCCAGCCATCAAAGGCTTATAAAATTATTTCCATTTAATATCAAACGACACAATAGTACGTAAAAACTAAATAGTACGAAAAATATATATGCATTAATAATCCGACTGAACAGATTCTCTATGAGCCTTAATAGAATATCTGTGACAAATCATCATGCTAAACGTTTTAACTCATGTAATATATACTTACATGAATTTACAAAGTAGTCTGTTTCAAAAGCTTATAAAAGTCAAGATATCACCCTCTTAAATTTTTCTAAATAAACCCTAAATCACAGTCTATAAAACTAAAATAGCCATAACTCATCGTTATGGCTGTCGAATTTTAGGGGGTTAAAATTGCTTTTAACGTATGATGCCTCTATTACTGTTCAAAAGCGAATCTATGAATAACTGTATTTTCGGCTCTTTCGGTAAATAATCTGTGGTTAACTCTTTAACCACTTGCTCAGTCGTCTTACCCGATTTAAAGATTAATTTATAAGCAGCACGTAAGGTATTGATCGTCTCTTTAGACCATTGTTTACGGCGCATACCCTCAATATTTAAACCATGTGAACTAGCAGGATTGCCTGATACCAGGGTTAAAGCAGCAACATCTTTTAGAATGACACTACCCCCACCTACTAAGCTAAAATCATCAATTCTACAAAACTGATGGACACCTGCATTTCCGCCGACAATAACGCCATTACCGATATGAACATGGCCTGCAATACCTGCATTATTCGCCAAAATATTCCCGTCACCGATCACGCAATCATGGGCAATATGGGTGTTCACCATAAATAAGTTATGACTGCCAATTTTGGTAATACCCTGATCTTGTATAGTGCCTCTATGAAAGCTACAAGCTTCTCGTATTAAATTATTATCACCAATTTCAAGCCAAGTTTCTTCCCCATTGTACTTAAGATCTTGGCAATCTTCACCAATACTGGCAAACTGAAAAATCTTATTGTTTTTTCCGATCCGTGTATTTTTGGTAACCACCACATGACGAAGAAGCTTAGTACCGGCATCAATAGTGACATTGTCACCGACAATGCAGTATGGCCCTATTTCTACCGTTGGATGAATAATTGCGCTTTCAGAAATAATAGCTGTGGCGTGTATTTGTGTCATTAAATCAACCTGTAGAAATTAGTTGTAGAACGTTTTTTTAAAAACATAAAAAAATTCAGTCTAGGTAATACAACTGATAGCGAGGGTTCTAATTAGGAGTTCTATTTAGGAGTTCTGTCCTGACGGATAATCATTAGCTCAGCGCTGGCAGCTAGTTTATTATCGACATAAGCCTTCGTGTTAAACTTGTAAAGTGTGCGTTTTGTTAAAACAAGATCTGACTTTAATACCAGTTTATCTCCAGGTACTACAGGGCATTTGAATCGTGCTTTATCGACACCAGCAAATAAAAATAGATAGCCATCCTCTGCGGTTACCCCTTCACTGATGAAGGCTAATACCCCAGAGATTTGAGCAAGGGCTTCAATAATCAATACGCCCGGCATAATAGGCTCATCAGGAAAATGACCTTGAAAAAAAGGTTCATTATGCGTCACATTTTTATAACCTTCAATACCTATTTTTGGTCGACATTTAAGAACTCTATCTACTAAGAAAAAGGGGTAACGATGCGGTAGATAGTGCTTTAATTGATCATAGCCCATAGGCAGTCTTACCCCAGACTGTTGTAAAAACTGCCGGTCCTCATCAGTCATTTCTCTATTAGCGTTTTGCTCATTGATATCAGTCATGCGCTGTCCTTAGATATAAAGTCATCAGGGCCAAAGAATTTTATTAGCTCGTTGGTTCATACTCGCCTATCGAGTTATCAAACAGACTTTGATAACGCTTTAAGTATCTTTCTTACCCAATGCTCTAAGCTTAACCATCACTCTGCGCCAATCCATAGCAGGCATTGAGGTAACTCCAGAAGAGTATACTCCCGGCTTATTGATAGATCTGCTAACCATAGTCATACCCGTCAGCACCACATCATCAGTGATTTGTAAGTGTCCTGCTATACCCACACCGCCACCGATCATACAGCGCTTACCAATAATAGCACTTCCTGCGATTCCCGCATTACCCGCGATGGCAGTTCCAGCGCCAATTTTTACATTATGACCAACTTGCACCAAATTGTCGATTATTACATTATCTTCAATCACCGTATCATCAATGGCGCCACGATCTATACAGGTATTACTTCCGATACGTACACCATTTCCGATGATGACGCGGCCGAGCTGTACGATGCGCTCCCAGCCTTCACGGGCTGTATCAGACATCGGTGCAAATCCAAAACCTTCTGATCCGATACTGGCACCAGCATGGATACGTACTGCATTGCCAATTAGGCTTCGATGACCAACATAAACATGAGGATAAATGACACAATCCTTACCGATATGCGCATATTCCTCAATATGCACATGAGCATGAAGCTGGGTTCCAGCCCCGATGTCTACATAGTCGCCAATCACACAAAAAGCGCCCACTCGTACATTGTCACCAAGCACTGCCGTGTCGGCAATCTGCGCAGTTTCATGAATTAAAGAGTGTGAAGCAGTGTGTGATTTAGCTTTATCTTGGCTTTTATCTTTTGAGGCAGGTTTAATCGCGGCATTTGCGGACAGCGGATCAAATAGGTGTGAGACACTGGCATAAGCCACATAGGGCGACTTAACGACAATTGCAATACTATGAGAAGGCATATCATCGACATATTTTTCAGAGACAATAATGACCGCTGCTTTTGACTCAGGAAGTGCATGGGCATACGCATCGTCTGTTAAAAAGCTAACTTGGCTCGATGTGGCGCCATCTAAACTTCCAATTCCGTTGATCTCAGTTTGCAACTGAGATGAGCTAATATTTGCTTGATTCAGTACTGGCTGACGCTCCGATATTGCTGCTATAACATCAGCAAGACTTATATTAATAACTGATGATGCCATTGTCTGGATATCCTTATTAAAGACTGCCTAAAACAAAACTGTCGTTGATAATAGTCGTTATTTCATAAACGACAGTCATCAACGACAGCTATTAAGACATTAAACACGCACATAAAAGTAAAACAAGTAAATGGCGCCGTTTTAAAACACTGATATAAAATGACTTAGAACGTACTACCGATCTGGAATTGGACCTCTTCAGTCTTATCGCCTTCTTTATCCCCAAAAGGTTTAGCATAGCTCAAAGAAATAGGACCGATAGGGGTAAACCAGGTAATACCAGCACCAGCACTATATCGGAGATCATTATCTTGTTCTAATAAAGGTACTTCTTTATTATCTAATAGCTCATTATACTTAGCATACTCACCTTCAAATTTGAAAGTTTTGTCTTCTTTATCCGTGGTATCAAATACTTGTCCACCTTCAACGAACAGTACTGGACGCACTTGGTCTGCCCAGTCCCCTTTGAATGGCATAGGCAATATAAGCTCAGCACCAAAGGTCGCTAGAGCATTACCACCGACTTCTTCATAATTTGGATAACCGCCATTGGCAGCATAGCTAAATACTTTTGAGCGAGGGCCTAAGCTTGACGAATCATAGCCTCGTACAGAGCCGTAACCCCCTGCGTAGAAGTTTTCATAAAAAGGCAGATCATTACCATAGCCAAGCTTGGCATAACCCCGCGCCACAAAGTCTTTAGCCAATGGGTAATAGATATTTCCTTTATAAACAACCTTTTGATAGGTCTGATCACCAAAGCCTAAGGTGGCATTGACATTGTGACTCATACCTTTTGTTGGAAATACGGGACGATCAAGCGTACTATAATCCCAACCTAGTAACAGGTTATAGGTATCATAGTCATTTTTAAAACTGGCGCTGGCAAGTTCATCAGTAACATTCCCTTGATCATCAGTTGCTTGATAAGCGGTCATCTTACCATCTTCTTTGAGTAGGTCTTGCACGTTTGCAAGCCCCATAAAGCGGCCACCGCTGATGTCGGTATTGTCATAGTTAAAGCCCGCACTAATTCGTTTGGTCTCATCAATAGGATAGCTATAAGTTAAGGTGGCGCCATAGGAGTCCAAAATGTAGTTACTAACGTTACGATCATCATATTTGGTATTTCTATAGTAAGCACTCACTCCTTGAGAGACACCATTTTCAGTAAAATAAGGGTCGGTAAAACCAAGGCTATAGGAGTCGCGAGTTTCAGAACGTGAGAACGCTGCATTCACCCGATTACCTGTACCTAAAAAGTTACGTTGACTAAAGTCTAACTGGAAAGTAACCCCGCCACTTTGAGAGTAACCCGCGGCTATGGTTGAGCTTCCAGAAGGCTGTTCTTCTACTGTAAAGTTAATATCGACTTGGTCAGGGGTATTGGGAACTGGCTTAATATCAACGTTGACTGCTTTAAAGAAACCCGTTCGCATTAAGCGCACGCGTGATGCTTGGATTTTTTCATTCGAAGTCAATGCCCCTTCAAGCTGACGCATTTCGCGGCGTAGCACTTCATCTGCGGTTTTGATATTGCCATTAAAGTTGATACGTCGGACATAGACGGGACGTGATGGATTGATGAAATAATCAATATCAACGGTTTTAGTGTCCTCATTGATACGAGGAACGGGGCGTACTTGAGCGAAATAATAACCATCATTGCCATAATGATTTTGTAGGGCGTTGGTGGTGGCTTCAAGCTGAGCTTGTGAAAACTGCTCTCCTGCTTTAAATGCCACATCCTTCATTAGCTGCTCAGTGTCATAATTTGGATTACCTAAGAAATTTACCTGACCAAATTTATACTGCTCACCCTCAGTCACACTAATTTCGATAAATACTTTGTCTTTGTCTTCATTGATATTCAAAATAGCATTATCAACGCTAAAGTTAACAAAGCCTTCGTTTAAATACATGGATTTAAGATTTTCTAAGCTGGCAGCTAACTTCTCTTTAGCATAGCGATCAGACTTGGATAAAAAACGAGTCCACGAGGATTCTTTAACCGCGAACACATCTTTAATATCTTCATCGCTAAAGTGATTATTACCAATGACATTGATATCTACTACTTTTGAGGGCTTACCTTCGATAAAGCGAATCGTCAACTTAGCTCGGTTACCCTCAAGTAGCTCTTGATCGACTTCGATGTCACTGTTGTAATAGCCTTGACCGATGTACTGTTGTTGCAGTTCATTCGCCACATTTTGTACTGTGGACTGTTTGAGCACATCTCCGACCGCTATACCGGCGTATTTAAGACCTTCTTCAAGACCTTCCTTCGGAATCAGCTTATTACCCTCAAAGTTAACTTCAGCAACAATAGGACGTTCAACAACGAAGTATGTAATGCGTCCATTGTCTTGTTTTGCTTGAATATTAGCAAAATCACCTGTCGCATATAGGGCTTGAATACTGTTTGCTAGATCTTGTTCAGTAACTGTCTCCCCCACATTTGTCGTTAAAAGCGGGTATAGGCTTTCGGGGGTTAAACGCTGTAGACCAACAAATTCGATATCAGTTAATACGGCATCAGCAGCTTGCGCCGATACAGCGACCATTGCTGTCAAAGCAGGTACGGCCAAAAGTTGGGCTAATTTAAATAAAGACGTTTGCATACATACAATCCGTAATTCATAGAACATGCTAAAGGTGAGGTGATAAATCTAAATGTTTAAGCGTAATTCAACTCTCTAAAATTCAACTCTCTAAAAGTCAACTCTCTAAAAGTCAACTCTCTAAAATTTATGACTTTAAAATATAGTGTTTAAAAGATAAGTTTCTAAATATAAAAGCTTAGGGCGTGTGGAACATTCGCAAATTAGCACTGCTGATAGCTAAAATCGTTCCAGACTAGGCGCAAACTGACGCTAATGTCTAGACCTTGGCTAGGTTTGTAACAACGTCTGGGGCGATTTTAGTATCAGCCCGAAGGGGCGGGACTCTTTTTTGCCAATATATGGCGAAATTTTCTAACTTAGAATGACTAAGCGTCAAAAATTTCACTGCAAATTGACTAAAAAATACTCTCCGCCAGTGCCATGGTCGAATGTTCCACACGCCCTAAATATAACAAACTATTTTAAAATATAAAATTTAATTAAAATAAACGGCTAAAAGTAGCGGCTAAAGTCATTGGTAATTGCCAATACCATAAACCCGATTAACAGTATAAACCCAATATTAAACCCAATCATTTGTAAGTGCTCAGGAACGGGCTTACCTCGAATCAGTTCAATGAGATAATAGACTAAATGTCCCCCATCTAAGACAGGAATAGGCAATAAGTTTAATACCGCCAGACTTAAGCTAATTAAAGCAGCGTTAGCTAATACTTGCTCCCAACTTATCTCAAAACTTTGCTTACTGATAACGGCAATAGTCACGGGACCTGATAGGTTATCCAAGCCAACTTTACCGGTAATCATCTTGCCCATTGAGTTTAAGGTCATACTGGCTAATTGACCTGTCTTAGCAAATGCTTTACCAACGGCAGTGATAGGACTGTAGGATACCATCGTTTTGTAGTCATCAGGTACTACAATATCAACAGAGCTAACCGCTGCCCCTATTTGACCAAACTCTTGACCCAAGTTACCTTTTTTAGCTTGAGGCATAATTTTTAATGCCACCTGTTTAAGCTGTCCAGTATCGTCTTTACGCAGTACCGTAACGTTAAGAAAGTTATCAGGATTGTTACGTATGATTCGAGTCGCCGCCAGCCAATTATCAATAGGTTGACCATCGATGGCGATAATCTTATCCCCCACCTGCATACCTTGACGAATGGCAGCACCATCCTCAGTCAACTTACCAACGATAGGCTCAATACGAGGTTGCCATGGTAATACCCCCAAACTCGTTAAGGTATCTTGACCAGCTTGCGGGCCTTGCATAAAGTCTAAAATGGGAACATCTACCTGATTTACAGTCGTCGTCGCTGAGTCAGAAGTGGCGTCACTTTGTGCTTTAGCCAACGTAACCGAAACGGTGCCCGTCTCGCCCATTCTGTCAGCCAATCGGTAATTGACCTCTTCCCAAGTTTTGACGTCATAACCATCGACGGCAACTATTTTATCACCTATAGGTACGTGGGCGGTAGCAGCAGGAGTATCAGGTAAAACAGAGCCAATACGCGTATTTAATTGCTCACTGGGTACTAAGAACAAAACCCAAAATAAAGTAATGGCAATGACAAAGTTCATCAATGGCCCAGCAGCGACAATGGCTATTTTTTTTAATGGATGTTGGTTGTTAAACGCCAGATGTTTCTCACTGTCAGCCACCTCCCCTTCTCGCTCGTCAAGCATTTTGACATAGCCACCCAGAGGTAGTGCAGATATTCGATAATCAATACCTGATTTTTTACTGGTCCAACCCCCAAGCTTAGGTCCAAAGCCGATTGAATAGGTCAAAACTTTGACACCACATAGACGAGCGACGATATAATGACCCCATTCATGTAGGGCAACTAAAGGCCCTAGGATGGCAATAAACGCCAACACAAAAAGCAATAATGTCATTAATTGCGACATGCTGCTACCTCATGTTCAGCGTGTTTTCGAGCTAATGTATCCATCATCAAAATATCATCCAACCCGCTTATTGTATGCGTGTGAATATCAGGGTTTATAGTTTGTCCAAGCATCTTGTCCAAAACTCGCTCATTAATCAATGCTATGTCAGTTAACGAAACTTGCTCGTTTATGAATGACGCCACAGCGACTTCATTCGCCGCATTTAATACGATTGTCGCGGCTTGTCCTGACTGCATGGCCTGACGTGCCAATTTGAGACATTTAAACTTCTCTAAATCAGGCTTAAAAAACTCTAAAGCGGTCAACTCAAATAAATCTAACGATTTCACAGCAGTCGAGATACGCTTGGGGAAAGCCAGTGCATGAGCGATAGGCGTTCGCATATCAGGACTACCCATCTGGGCGAGAAAGCTGCCATCACAATATTCAACTAAAGAGTGAATGATACTTTGAGGATGAATCACCACATTGATATGAGACTCTATAAGATCAAACAAATGACACGCTTCTATAAGCTCAAGACCTTTATTCATCATCGTTGCTGAATCGACCGATATTTTTTGTCCCATAGACCAATTAGGATGCTTAACGGCCTGCTTGACACTAGCAGTCTGCATATCTTCCAACGTTTTATGCAAAAAAGGACCGCCAGACGCTGTAAGCCACAACTTGCGCACCCCATGGTTTTTATCATGAATCGCTGTATTATCTTTTTGAACCTCAGGCGGCAAACACTGAAAGATGGCATTATGTTCTGAGTCTAATGGCAATAACGTTGCGCCACTATCCTGTACAGCCTGCATCATTAAGCTACCTGCCATAACGAGGGCTTCTTTATTCGCTAATAAGATACGTTTGCCTGATTTAGCAGCTATCAATGTTGAGCTTAGACCTGCCGCTCCGACAATCGCAGCAATGACAGTATCAACCTGATCGTCTTTTGCAATATCATCTAATCCTGCCTGACCACCAACGACATCACAGTCTAGATTTGCTTGTTTTAATCGTAACGCAAATTCGTCCACCTTCGTTTCAGGCACACATACGCGGTTAGGCTTAAATTGTATACAAAGATTCAATAACTTATCTAATCGACCATAACCTGACAAAGCATAAACGTCATAGTGCTCAGGATGATCAGCCAGTATTGAAAGTGTGCTGTCACCTATGGATCCGGTTGCCCCGAGTACAGCAATGCGTTGGGTCATATTCTACCTTTAAAACGATAAAAACAAGTTTAGATTGGTTTAAGAACCTCATGTAATAATCATATTTTGAGATTCATATACGGTCTGTTTAACATTCAAATATCAACCAAGTATTGACTTGATTTATGCGAAAATAGCTAGGTATAGGTTGTCATTAGAATTTATAGATTTAAAAAGTCAGCCAACCTAATTGTTGTAAGGCCCAAAAACCGAAGGCAAATATAGGTGTCGCAGACAATAATGAATCAATACGGTCTAATACTCCACCATGTCCAGGTAATATTGTCCCAGAATCCTTAACCCCTGCCCTACGCTTCAGCATAGACTCGAACAAGTCTCCCAATACCGACGCCAAAATAGTAACGAGAGATAGCCCGATAAATAACAGCAACATACTGCCTGTCAAATGCAGATTAAAGAGTCCTATTCCCAGTACAACCGCCAAGCCAGTAACCAATCCGCCTATTAAACCTTCGACACTTTTATTAGGCGATACATTCGGTGACATCTTACGTCGACCAAATTCACGACCGACAAAATAGGCGCCACTGTCAGCACACCATACGAGTAAGAAGACATACAACAGCCACCATGGAGAATGCTGCCATAAGTAGAACATAGCGCTAATCGCACTGGTTAGAATTATTATCCCCATCAGCGATAAGCGGTTACCGTACCAGTTGGTGGATGTTGGAAACTTAGTAACCCAGGTCAGCGCCATCACCCATATAACGATTGATAATCCCCACCAAACGGGCCAAGACATCGGGAATAATAGGGTCAACATGGTCAGCACAAGCACTAATGCCACAAACAACACAGGTGTCTGCCACTTTGGCATTAACTTGGTCCACTCATGTGCCGCTATGGTTACGCCAACGGCAAGTAGAGGTACTAACAAATAAGGCGTATCACTAGCAAATAGTGCGACACCGACAATAATGACCAAAATTATAGCCGTTTTTATGCGTCTCCACATACTAGGTTACCTTTTTTTGTTTAGATTATATTGATACTGCTTTTCAATTTAGATGCTGACTACTATCAAGACTACTGATATTAAGACAGCTGATATTAAGACTAGGATTACTCAGGCTGTGACTCAATTTGCTCACTTGTCATGCCAAACCGTCTCTGCCGCTGTGAGAACTCAAACAACATCGCATTTAACTCCGTTGGTGAGAAGTCTGGCCATAAGGTCTTTGTAAAAAACAACTCTGCATATGCCGACTGCCAGAGTAAAAAATTAGATATCCTATATTCGCCACCTGTACGAATAAGCATATCGACCTCTGGTGCATCGGCAAGCTGAACCTGATGTCCTAAAGTAGCAGCATTAATATCTTCGACCGCTAACTGACCATGTCGAACTTGATCGGCCAGTATGCGAGCCGCATTGGCAATATCCCACTGACCGCCATAACTAATAGCAATAACTAAGGTCATGGCATCATGACCCGCAGTCTTTGCTTCCGCATCCGCCATTTGCTCTTGAAGTTCGGTACTCAATTGGCTTCTATCCCCAATAAATCTCAGCCGAATATTATATTTTTGCATTCGCGGCATCTGTTCCGTAATGGTCGTCGATAGTAACCGCATTAACAGTGCCACTTCTTTTGGTGGTCGCTGCCAGTTCTCACTTGAGAAAGCAAAAACCGTGACGACCTCAATGCCCACTTCTCTACAATACTCTACTAATGGATCTAGTGCTTCTTTACCCGCTATATGACCATGCCCTTTTGGCATATCATGTGCTTTGCCATAACGATTATTGCCATCCATAATAATAGCAATATGTTTAGGGAGCACGTCGGGCACTTTAAGGTGAGCCTCGTGTGGCTGATGTTGTAGGGGATGTGGCTCAGTCATAAATATATTAATCTGATTATCTAATTGAGTTTGAGTGAGTTTTGGTAAGTATTTGCAGTTTGATGCCAATCTTATACAGACGATTGGCATGAAGGTTAACGCTAATTACCTATCTTTGCGCACCTTCATGCCGGTTAACTATCGCTCGTTCAGTCATGCAACCATGCTATTCAGTCATGCTAAACTTATACTTCCATCAGCTCTTTTTCTTTAGCATCAAGTTTACTATCGATTGAAGCGATATATTTATCAGTCAGCTTTTGAATATCATCACCGGCACGACGCTCTTCATCTTCGCTGATTTCTTTTTCTTTGGCCAACTCTTTGATGTCATTTAACATATCACGTCGCACATTACGGATAGAAACGCGGCTATTTTCAGCCTCAGAACGTGCCAGCTTTTGCATGTCACGGCGTGTCTCTTCAGTTAAGGCAGGCATTGGTACGCGGATCACATCTGCTGTCATTGGATTTAAGCCCAAATCCGCTTCACGAATGGCCTTATCAACTGCCTGAACCATAGAGCGTTCAAACGGCTGAACCAATAGCGTTCGTGAGTCTTCTACATTGACCGATGCCACTTGATTGAGAGGCGTATCGGCACCATAGTAGTTGACCATAACGCTTGATAACATACCGGGATGAGCACGACCAGTACGTACTTTACTAAAAGCATTTTCAAGCGCTTCTAGGGTTTTTTTCATGCGGTCTTCACCGTCTTTTTTGATCTCGTTAATCATAACTATGTCCTTTAGATCTACAATGGTTGTCACTTAGTTTAATTATCATATGGGTCATTGATAATTAAACGACGCATAAATTGATGTCTCTGTTTATTGACGATTAAGGCTATTTAACTGGAGCTTAGTACTTAAAGTTTTTATTAAAGGTTTGTATTAAAAGCTTTGTATTAAATAGCTTTAAAAGGGCTTATAAGAGTCACACATAGGGCTGATCAATGTCTAACCACTGTCTAATGAAACACTCGTGTGCCTTCATTTTCACCCATAATAACGTTTAATAATGAATTAGGCTTGTTCATATCAAATACTTGCAAAGGTACATTATGTTCACGGCATAAGGCAATTGCGGTCAGATCCATCACCCCTAACTTTTGCTCAAGCACTTCATCAAAGGTTAAAGCATCATATTTTTTTGCATCGTCGTGGATACTAGGGTCTTTATCATATACGCCATCAACTTTCGTGGCTTTTAAAATCACGCCCGCTTCTATTTCAATACCGCGTAAGCACGCTGCAGTATCCGTCGTAAAGAAGGGGTTACCCGTACCGGCAACAAAGATACAAACATCACCGTTCTTAAGATAACGAATGGCATTACGGCTACTATAGCTTTCTGTCACCTCACCAATCGGCAATGCAGACATCAAGCGTGTGTTGATATTACGACGCTCCAAGGCATCTCGCATGGCCAGACCATTCATGACGGTAGCCAACATACCCATTTGATCACCCGTTACACGGCCTACTAAGCCTTCTTTTTGTAACTGACTTCCGCGATATAGATTACCCCCACCGACCACGATACCTACCTGCACACCAAGACCGCATAGATGAGCGATGGCTAAGCTCATTTTATCAAGTACCGAGGTATCGATACCCATTCCTTGACCACCAGCTAAAGCTTCGCCTGATAGTTTAAGTAGAATACGTGAATACTGCGGATTTTTATCAGACATAAGACACCCTATTATTGTTTTAGTTAAATTAATTGAATGTTCATTAGACCCTAATTTAGCGTATTTCAGACCAGCCTTTTTGATTCACAGCCCTATCTTGAATGACTGATACGATGATATTTTTAGATATCATGACTATTTTTAAGTACCAATATTACCTTTATAGATTGTCTGATTAAAGTTTCTGATATGTATAGGGTTATTGCTCTATCTTTTTAGACAGCAGACTAAACTTAGAATATACAGCACGCCATCATACAATCCTATAAATAAGCTAAATTCGGTAAAGTTTACCAAAAAACGCTATCTGCTTATAGCTCTAATTTAATAGCACCTTCGTATCGCTCATACTATTTAAATAGACCATTAATTATTTACGATCAATTTTACAGCTTATCACATGCTATAAACCCATTAGCTCTGTTGAATATATAGCTGTTATTGGCTGCCTGTTATTAGAGCTTATACGATGCAAATAAATCATAGTCACTGGCTTCATCAATGGTCACAGAGATCATATCCCCTACCTTTATGGCTAAACGACCATTATGAACGATATTATCCACATAGACATGACCATCAATTTCAGGCGCATCGGCATAACTACGGCAAATAGCGATGTAATCTTCATGATCAATCTCATCAACCAATACCATCATGGTCCTACCTACTTTTTCTTGCAGCTTTTGCGCAGATATCTGTTGCTGCACCGCCATAAATCTATCATAGCGCTGCTGCTTGATGTCCTCTGGCACATGATTAGGCAACTCGTTGGCAACCGCACCTTCTATTTCAGAATAGGTAAAGCAACCCACGCGATCTAATTTAGCCTGCTTTAACCAGTCTAAAAGATACTCAAAATCCTCTTCGGTTTCTCCTGGGAAGCCCACGACAAAAGTAGAACGTATCACGATATCTGGGTTAATCTCCCGCCACTTCTGAATACGCTCTAAGGTATTTTCGCTATGAGCAGGTCGCTTCATTGCCTTTAGAATACTAGGGCTTGCATGCTGTAAAGGTATATCCAAATAAGGCAACAGTCCTCCATGATCGCCCGGCTTTGCCATTAGTTCAACTACCTTATCTACGTGAGGATATGGGTAGACATAATGCAAACGTACCCAAATGCCTACTTTGGCCAATGCCTGACACAGATCAAAGAACTTTGACTTTAATGGCATACCGTTCCAAAAAGAGGTTTTATACTTTAAGTCTAAACCGTAAGCTGACGTGTCTTGGGAGATGATGAGCAGCTCTTTAACACCGGCTTTTTTAAGCGCCATAGCTTCATTCATAACCTCATCAATAGGCCGTGATACCAAATCACCACGTAGACTTGGAATAATACAGAATGTGCAGCGATGATTGCAGCCCTCTGAAATTTTTAGATAAGCGTAGTGGCTGGGTGTCAGCTTCACGCCGGCAACATCAATCAGATCTATCTTTGGATCATAGCCTTTTTTATCGACTAAGGTTTGTGGCATTGGCGCGTGTTTTGACACCGCTGTAATAACCTCATTATAGGCATGCGCCCCTGTCACCGCCAATACAGCAGGGTGCATGTCTCGTATTTTATCCGCATCCTTGCCTAAACAGCCGGTCACAATAACTTTACCATTTTGACTAATCGCCTCACCAATGGCATCTAGAGACTCTTGCACCGCAGACTCAATAAAGCCACAGGTATTGACAACGACCAAATCAGCACCCTGATAGTCAGCCGCCACACGATAGCCATCCCGTGTCAACTCAGTAATAATGCGCTCACTATCGACCAATGCTTTTGGACACCCCAAGGACACAAACCCAACTTTTGGCGCTAAGTCTTGATTATTTAAAACCGCTGGCATGTCAGAATGATTGACGTGGCTTGCCTGTTGACCACTTTGTGCCACACTACGGTTTTGGTTGTGATTGGCTTTGTGATGATACGCTTCTGTAGCAGGTGCTTGCGAATGCCTCTGTGTATCAGTGGCACCCTCATTAACTGACGTGGATGGAGACTGAGCTGATTGTGACGGAACAAAAATATTGACTGAATCCGCAGGTTGATTACTAGGCATAGATAGATACTTTCAAATAAGAATGAATTTAAAATAGATGATAAAGGAGGACAATGATTTGATGTAAAACATTCAACTTATTAAGTTCAGAACCCTATTTATTGATTAAGGCATACCCTTAGGGTCAGGGTTGTAAAAGTGAGGGTCAGTTGAACGTTAAAATTTGAACACTTTCAATCACTGGTGCATTGTACGAATTTTATGCCCTCTATACTAGCACGAAAGCGTTATTCATATTTTTTTCATCCTAATATATTGCTCAGTTTTCGTTTGTTAGTACTATTTTGTCAGTACTAATTTGTCAGTACTAATTTTAAAAAGTTAAAGTAGGATCTTCTCGTTATCGCCTTACTATTTAAATATAGTCAAAGGACTTTAAAGTAGTCACAAGGCAACCGAGTGCAAGTACTACTGGAGTAGGCTTAATGAGGCCAACACCGTGACTCTTTATAAGTTCGCCGACTATAGATAGGATTTATCCAACATCATAATTGCGACTGGTCAAAAATGAATGGTACCAAAAACTATAACACTTAATGTATTAAACATTTGCCAAACGTGATCATGTGCCCGCTAATATTGATGCACTTAATTAGATAAATTCTTTTCTTCTACGTTAAAAAAGTTATTCATCTACCATAATAAGGCATTATTAACCTACCTATGCACCTTTTAGGTTCAAAATAATATAGTATTGCACCTATAATGAGCATATTATTTACAATGATGACAACCTATACTTCTTTCTTTGGCGTAGTGCGTCATACCTGTCTGATATTAACCTGATATAAATCTGGTATTAATCTTGCACCCTTAGTCATTAGTAACTCCTAATTTCCTAGAGTAAGCTATTACCTCATATGTTATAAGCCCTAATTCAACCTATAAACTTGATAACCTCTTTATTGACTTACTATTTATTCTCTTTAAAAGACCTACTATGAAACCGTTAAACGCTCTTTCAGTCCTACAAAATCTCTATACTGGTGTGATTTGGGTAGGCAGTGACTTAAATATCCGCTGGGTAAATAGTCAAACTGAGCAATTATTATCTGTTAGTAAATCTCGACTAGTGTCACTAAATATTATCGATGTGTTAATGCCTAACAAAATAGAGAGTAAAACAGAAACGAAAGTAAAAAATGACCCTACGTCTTCTGCTCATGACAGTCCTCATAAAGATCCCAGTAGTCTTACCAATCCTCAAGACCGTTGTGCCAGCAATACGGATAGTAATGCGGATAGCGATACAGACTGCCGTAAAAGCGTAGAAGACTTCCTTGAAGAAGCACGTTCAAAACTTGAAATTCAGTTTCATAATGCCAAAGAATTTCAACAGCCTTTTATCGAATATAGTCGCTTCATACATGGTGTCATTTACCCTTTATACGCTCACTATAGCGTTACTCCAGTGGAGTATGAAAACGACATTTATTTTTTAATTGAAATTTGGCAGGGTGGACGTCAAAACCGGTTGGATAAAGAACAGCGACTACAAGAACAGCATGATGTCTCGCGTGAAATGCTACGCTCTGTCGCACATGAAGTTAAAAACCCATTGGCAGGTATACGAGGTGCAGCGCAGCTTTTAATAAAACAAACTCAAAACTCAAGCGACACGACTGACGAAACGCTTGATAGTGAGGGAACTAATCATACGGTTCGCGTTGATGCCAAAAAACTGACCACCTATGCCAATATTGTGATCAATGAGTCAGATCGCTTAACCAAACTAATAGAGCAGTTACTCGGATCAAACCAATTGCCCGACCTACATTACTTAAATATACATGAACCTCTTGAGCACGTGCTGCTATTGACCCAGACCCAATATCCTGAAGTTCGGATCACCCGCGACTATGATTTATCATTACCAGAGTTAATGGCGGATAAAAATCAATTAATTCAAGTATTTTTAAATTTAGTCAACAATGCCTGCGAAGCCATGTTAGAGCAAGACCCTAGTCTGCTCTCGCAAGACTACCACCCTCAATTAAAGCTCATCACACGAATTGAGCATCAATATACCATTGGCACCGTACATCACCGTCAAGTGATTAAAGTCAGTGTTGTGGATAATGGCGCTGGTATTTCAGATGACCTTATTGAACGCATCTTCTTTCCACTTGTAACAGGCAGAGCCAGTGGGACAGGGCTTGGATTGGCTTTAGTACAGGAAATTATACACCGTCATGAGGGGGCAATCGATGTCAGTTCTGAACCTGGCAATACCCAATTTAATGTGTATTTGCCACTTGATAACAGCCATCGTTAAATAGAGTCATAACATTTAAATATCTACCTAGCAAACTCTAGATGGTGATGTCGCCTTGCTCACTTAAACTCTCTATAGTCATCGAACTACTAAACGGTTACGGCGTTAACCTCGTTAAGTCTACTCCCGTATTACATGCTACTTGCAATCGGTTGCCTTGTAACCATTTTAGACTTCTTTGACTATATTGTTTCAACTCACTAAAAATGGAACTCAGATAATGACAATTAAAAACAGCATATGGTTAATTGATGATGATCCAGCTCTAAGATTAATCTTAGAAGATACTTTTAGTGATGCAGGTCTTGCAGTACAAGCTTTTTCAAATGCAAAAGGGGCTTGGGCTAAGTTAAATGACATATTAAATGGACATCAAGATCGCACCACCTTACCAGAAGTCATTTTAACTGACATTCGTATGCCGATGATGGATGGCCTATCCTTTAGTCAATGGATGAATAAGAACTTCCCTGAGCTTCCCGTCATTATTATGACTGCTCATTCAGATCTAAAATCTGCTGTAGACAGCTATGATACCGGAGCTTTTGAATACTTACCGAAGCCCTTTGATCTCGATCATGCGGTATCCATTGTCAAAAAAGCCATTAGATCCAACCCCGTCTCTGTCACGCCGAAGGCAACTAATAAGTCCAAACCCGTATTAACCTCTTCTGAAAATGATGAACAAACCGCGGCATCTTTGACTACTGACCCCTTAAACACGCAGACATCAACTAGCGCGACAGACACTTCAAACAAGACAAAATCTACAAAATCGAGCGAAGAAACCAAATCAAGCGAAGAAACCAAGACAAACAAATCAACTTCACCGTCTCCTGCTAAAGCACCCGTGGCTAAGTCTAATGAGCGAGGCGATAGTGAATCAACATCTATCATTGGTCAATCGCCTGCGATGCAGACGGTGTTTCGAGCTATTGGTCGTCTTGCCTCCTCTCCAATAACCGTTTTGATAACTGGTGAATCAGGCACTGGCAAAGAGCTGGTAGCGGGTGCATTACATCAAAACTCTCCACGTCACAAAAAGCCATTTATAGCATTAAATATGGCTGCCATACCTCACGAGCTTATAGAGTCGGAGCTGTTTGGTCATGAAAAGGGGGCTTTTACAGGGGCAACTACCCAGCGTCAAGGCCGATTTGAGCAAGCCAATGGCGGCACCTTATTTCTAGATGAAATTGGCGATATGCCCTTTAGTACGCAAACACGCTTATTAAGAGTACTTGCCAATGGAGAATTTTTTCGAGTAGGTGGTCAGAAGCCTATCAATGTTGATGTACGCATTATTGCGGCCACCCACCAAGACCTAGAACAGCTGGTTAAAGAAGGTAAATTCCGTGAAGACTTATTTTATCGTCTTAATGTCATTCGACTTCCCCTTCCGCCCTTAAGAGCAAGACCTGATGACATACCTGAATTGGTTACCTTTTTTATGAATAAAGCCGCTATAGAAATGAATACGGAGCAAAAACGCTTGTCACCTGAAGCGCTTCATATCATGCAGGCCTTTAGTTGGCCAGGTAATGTACGCCAACTCGAAAATGCTTGTCGCTGGATTACCGTTATGGCTACTGGTGAGGTTTTAACAATAGAGGATTTACCACCAGATTTGACTGAATTTGCGGGTCAGTATTTATCTCAGTCCAAGGACCCGTCCTATCATCCAGAGCAACATTCTTTTGGTGCTCAGCATGTCAATAACCAGCATTTAAACACTCAGCACTTAAACACTCATAATGCAAATAACCAGAATGCAAACCCTGAGCCTTTCACAGAAAGGAAGTCCGATACGCGTCTGGGTAGTCATGCCGACTATCAGTCTCCTCATTCGTTACCCAATTCTGCCACGGCTGAATCTCAATCCTTTATTGGCAATACAAACCCTCGTCAAGGGCATATAGAAGCTCAAACCTTCCCCTCCTCTGTTCCATCAGGGCTAACTCAAACGCCTGGCACTCATTCTAGAACCCATCATATTGATAATTCGATGTCAGACTTTAATACTGAGGTGGCCGCCACGACATGGCAAAGTAAATTAAAGACATGGGCCAATGCTGCGCTGGCACAGGGAGAAACTGAAATATTGCAACTGGCCATGCCTGAATTTGAGAAAATTCTCATAACCGTCGCTTTAGAGCACAGTAAGGGTAGAAAAGGAGAAGCTGCAGACCTATTAGGTTGGGGACGTAATACGTTAACTCGAAAAATCAAACTGCTTGAAATTGAAGATAGCTGATGTCTAATGATTTAAACAAAGGTTTTTGGCCTTACCGAAACGATTGCTTTCTCAATAGTTTCTTTTTAAAGGTGTCTTTGAAAGCTTAATTTGAAATCTGCAGTTAAAAAAATAAAAAAAGTTCAAAAAAAGACTTGCCAAGATATTTAAATTCTATATAATAGCCAACCACTGAGACACACTAACCCAGTGAGCATCTATAAGATGCGAAATAAATAAAATGGGGCTGTGGCGGAATTGGTAGACGCACCAGATTTAGGTTCTGGCGCCGAAAGGTGTGAGAGTTCGAGTCTCTCCAGCCCCACCATTTATATCATTGATTTAGTTAGTATTTCTCAACCTAATTTTAGTTATGACACCATTTTGACCCCAAACGATAAACCCCGCTATTAATTTAGCGGGGTTTTTTTTGCTGTCTGATATTTGAGTCGGTTAATCCCCATAGTCCAGCTTCTGCATCTCTTTGGCCATCCGCTCAGTATTAAGCCATTTAGCATATATAGTCTTAAACGTCATAATGTCATGCCCCATCTGATATGCTGCAGCCGCCACATCGATCATACTATTTAGCATCACAGTAGCATAAGTGTGTCTGCAGTTATAAGCGGGTCGGATGCGGACGTCGACCAGAGGAAGCACTTGCTGAAACTTCTCCGATAATTTATCTGGTCTGGTCCACGCCTCACCTGTATGCAGACTAATAAACAGCCTATTCTGATGTCCCGTTAGCTCTTTTAACCTGTTGATAACTGGCATTACTTTATCATTAAGATGCACATTTCGAAGCTCGTTAGTTTTGGTCGTATATTTAACGCGGCCGTTACTGAGCGTTTTACTGATTTTAACAATACGATCATGCATGTTGACGTCTGTCCAGTCAATCGCTAATGTCTCACCAGGGCGACACCCTGTCCAAAACTGCCATACAAAATACAAATACCAGATCTCTTGGTCACCGGTCCAATTCAGCCGCATCCATTCAAGAATTTGCTCTCGCTCACCAGGCAAAAATGGATCTGGTTCATCGTGTTGGATTTTTTGATTGCGCAACCGCTTGGTTGGCAATTCGTCAATAATTTCGTCGATAAATGCTAAGTCAAACACGCCACGCAACGGTGTTAGCGCATCATTAGCAGTCTTGGGCTTATTAAAGTTATTCTGCGCAAATGCAGAGCGGACCATTGCGGGGGTTATGTCTGCTATTGGGATGGCTGCAAAAAAAGGCATCCACTTGTTTTTGAGGATACCTCTGTATTTGCGCCGTGTTGCGGATTCTTTACCATCTGCGTCTTTGGGCAGTGTATCTAAGTACATTTGAGCATAGTCGGCAAACAGCGGTTTATGAGACTCTTCAGGAGTTACTTCAATTTTACACGCATCATCAACATCTTGCTGAGTCAATGCGCCCCATTTTTTTAATGATATTAAGTGAGCTCGTAATTTTGCGGCGTCGCTAATGCCTTTCGGCGTCGCGGGGTACGGCGTTGTGATATATTTTCGCGTGCCGTCGATGTATAAGTTAATCTGGACGCTGCCGCTTCGTACTCTAACGCCGCTTGGATACTTTGATCGCTTAGCCATTTATTCCACCCTTCAATACTAAAATACAATTTACCGCCAATCTTTTGCCAGACAATCCCTTCTGGCCACTCCGTTTTCGCATGATAGAGCCGAGCGGACGGATAGCCGATTAGTGTACCAAATCGCTCAAGCGTGACCCAGTCCAATGGCAATTTGGAGTCAATCAGCTGCTTGATTAGATCGCCGGACTCAGCGCAGTCGTTATTATTTTTTGGCATACTTTTTACTCCTTATCACTTTAGTTGAGCCAACTGACTATATGCGAGCGACCGCGCGGCAATTGACTCACTAAAATAAAGTTGGTTACGCCAACCACTCGTAGTGCTAAAGATATTTAACCGGCAAACGACCCGATTAGGACCTCAATATCATTATTAAACTCACCTTCTACTATCACCGCAAAGTCTTTGGCCAATGCGTCCAGTACGACCTGCAATCCTACAATTTCTAATTTGAATACAGGTTTACCGTCATCTTGACTAATACCAAGTCTTAGTTTTAATAATCGGGCAGGTATGTCCTTATAGCATTCGTCGAGCACTTCAAAATACGCTGGGATATTTTCATCGATACTCTTAGCTTCTACAGATGCCAGCGTAGATCGCGACTCGCTATAGTTGCCGACTTTACTATCAGTTTGGACATGCTCATCAATGCGCATATGACGTATTGCATTGACCGCTTTTGCATTGTCGATCGTTTTGCCTGCGGCATCTTTAGCCGTGACTTGGTGGCCCCAGTCTTCCAAAAATTCGGCAAATCGTTTTTGATTGCATCGACCTTGATTGTGCATATCAAGCAATTTACTAAACGTCACGGTCGGCTGAGCGTTTAACTCCGCTTTATGATCAAGATGACCTTGGGCGTACGAATCAGCGTCAAAGTTCAGTATAGCGACAGCCGACATAGCGTCTTGATTGATAAATATTCGGACATGTTCAGCTGCTTCATTTTCTTCGACATATTTTGTAAAGCTGTCTAAATCAGTTGTATTAAATTTACCGCGTTTACGCGTTCGGCCATTTTGATATTGCTCATACTTAAGAGCCTGCATATTACGATTTGCTAAAAAAGCATTCTCATTTATCGGCATTAATCTTGGATTAGCGAGTTCAGCGCCGACCGCAGCTTCGGTTTGGTAATCTATAAGTTCTGACATAGTAAATTCCTAGTATATTTGGTGGTTGATAAGCGAGGGATAAGCGGGAGATTGACACCCGCTTAACGCTGACAAAGAGGGTTAATTAAGATGCAGGCTCTTTGTTTTCATCGCTAAAAAAGTCGAGAGTTGGGCTTGCAAAGAGACTGATTTTACCGCCCTGGCCGACGTGCATCGGCGTCTTGCGCTTATGATTGTCAGAGCGCACACCGTGTGCGTGTGGGGCAGCATATTTAACATCATGCTCTACTTGTATTTGACCAAGCTCTTTTTCGCCGATGACTTTCATGTCAAATGTTAGCGTGACTTTACCTGCTTTGCCGGTTGACGCGACCGACTCGCCTACGTCGCTAAGGACGGTTGCGACTTGCTTGGCAAATACACCGCCATTTAGATCGTTGATAAATTGACCAGCATCAGTTGGGATTAAAGTACTCATAGTGTCTTACTCCTTTTACTACGTTATGCCCAGATGGGCGGTTAAAAATTGATTTTCAGAATTTATTAGATTTGCAGCTACTTTCTATTTGACTTTTTGGTTTGCCTCGCTACTTCTTTTGCGACTTTGTTTTTTAAAACAAAATCATCGTATTGCTGTTTGGTGATTCTGCGGGCTGTCAATCCGTCATCTAACCAGTAGCTTTTACCGAGTAATCCTAGCTTTTGATATACCTGTCTCATATCTCACCTTTTAGTGTATTGCCCATATGGGCGGTTAAAAATTGATTATTCAGCAATCATTGATTGCCGCTTACCTGCTTCCAGCACCGGCAAACTACCTTCTGTCGGCACATAGATAATCTGACTGATATTACCCTCTCTTAGTGCTTCACCAAATGCACCGATAAATTCTTGCTCACGATATTCAGGATAGTCTTTGGCCGCTTGACCCATGATTTTGACTGCTTCAGCTCTTAGTTCTGCTGACTCAAGCTCAGCTCTGGCTTGTTCAGTCTGAATCATTTTTGATTGAGTCGCTTCAGCGAGCGCTGCTTTGCCGCGCATTTCTTGCGACCAGACCCGATAGTGGGGCATGACAAACATATATATCGCTATCAGTCCCGCTAACACTGCGCCAGCAATAGTTATTAAAATTAACAATACTTTTACAGCTTGCTGTCTTTCTGCGTCATTCCTATACATAATTTTTCCTTAGTTCGTGTTTAAAATTAAATAAGCGGGTCGATCTTCACTTAATACTTTCAATATCCGCATTGATTTCAAAATATTCATTGCCCGAGCGGTATTCGAGCCGTTTTCCGCGCTTTGTCAATCTAAACGACCTACCGTCGATCCGTGGTGAGTACGCGCAGGTACCGACGATTAACCAGCGCTGCATATCGACATCGACATAAGAGATGCCAGCGGGATTTGATTTAAATGATATGCGCTTGGTCTTAGCTGGCGTTTGCGTCATGACTGCTATCCTCTATTGCTTGATTTGCCCAGTCTCGTAATTTAACTAAATCAGACAATGGTAATTTTTTTAAGATATAAAAATCAGGTGCGACAGGGTTGTGATTGTTGGGCTTTTGCAATTTAATAAACAGACGATCGTCTTTTATAAATAAGTGCGTGCGTCTGTTAAGCGACAATGTCTGTTGCATGACCGAGCTCCTTAAGTATCAGCATCTTAAGATTGCCGGCGGCATATAAACGTCCCTCGGGGCCGTCGGTATTTAAGACCGCGACTTGCTCAGTGCCCCAGTGGCATTTGGCTAACGATCTGTAAGCATTTAGTCTTGTAAAAGCGATGACGTTGGTCGCATAGCTGCTATTTGGCAGACTCAGCTTGTTGCGCGCGGCGTATGTTTTATCATCACATGTCAGCAGCACTGCGATATCAGGTCGCACGCTGTCGGGTTTAAATCGACATGATGAGTCGGTCAGTCGCTGTTTGACAGCAGAGTGAGTAAAGCCGTGTCGCATCAGTATCACGACGTCCAGTCCGCGATAGGCGCCTAATATATAGCTGTCTTCCCAGTTTTCGGTGAGTTTGGGGGTGCTGAGCTCGACAATCATCGTGTTGATACCCATGCTATTTAAGCAGTAAGCAACCCGCGCGCATGCGACGCTGACGCCGACGCCTTCCATGCCGCACACACTGACTAAAAGAGGCGTTTTCATTATGCGACCTCGCTTTGTAAGTCGTCATTTGCGGACGTTACATTGCTATTTGGCTCAAGATTGATGCGGTAGTAAGCGGCTTCACGCAGATTATTTTCAAGGCGTAGTAGTGGCCGCCAGCACATGGGGTTGATGCGGGTGCGACCTTGGGTGACTTGGTTAATGATGAGGTATAGCTTATCGGCAACGATATTGAGATCATCAGCAACTCGTTGTTGATTTGCTGTGATGCGATAGGCTTTCCACGCGTCGATGGCATCATCTAGTGCTTGTCTGCTGACTGCATTTGATAGATGGGCGTCACGCTTTAGTTTTGATAGCATGCTTGAGGGTGTGATATTGGCAATATTAGACATATCGGCGCTCCATCGCTTGGCGCCACTGGTCTTTCTCGGTCGCATAAATGGTCCGTACCGCCACGGTGGTTGCAAACGGCGCGGGGGCTTCTAGAAATACGACACTATGTCGGTGCCCTTTCATCAATACGCCATAGTTAACGCCGCCGCCAGTTGTATCGACGATAGCGTCCCAACTTTCAACATTATTACAATCAATAATCTTGTCTTTATCGCTATATCTATTCAGCGAGTTCATTCGCTGTAATAAGACAGTCGTGAGGTTTTGGATAAAGATGACGCTTAGATCTTGCGCGCTTAAATCTGCAAATGTAGTAGTTATAAAACCGTCATTTAACGCTTGGTCATTTTCAAAGTCTTGTCGTGATTCATCACCTTCAAAGTCAACGTCGTTAACTACGTCACGTTCAATAACACTATTGCGCCAACCCGATGCGTCAAACTCACCGTCTATTTTGGTGTATGTGTTCGGCGGGTCTATAACCCAAGCGCCCGCCGGGTCTTTAGTTCCATCGCGTGGTCGTGCTGTATATCGATATGCGCTACCATTGCTGTCAATAGCAGCATGAGTCCACATTGGGTCGCAACCCTCAAATACCCATTGACCAAGCTCTAGTAATTCAGTGACTGGGGCGCTCTCACTAGCTGTCTTTTCAAAGATCTCAAAGTTACTGGCGTTGGTTTTAAGCTGTTCGATCTCTTGTTTTAGATTGTTTAATTCGTTTTTTATGTCATCAGATATATCGACATTCAAAGTTAAAGGCACTTTTGATGATTCGGCTTTACCTTTCCGATAGCCGTCATCCCAACCCTCACTGTACGCTCTAATAATAGCTGCTTGCGCTGCCTTTAATGTTGTAGCTTTACCATTTTGACGTGGTCTAATAAACAAACGTCTCACAGCACACCTCCCATCGCTGCGATAGCGATAACTGTCATAATTAAGGCGTAGACAGCAGTCATCACCGCAACTTTGACGGTGATAGATAGCTTGTGCTCTGCACACTGGAGATCATAAGTACGCTGTTTGACGGTTTTGTCGAGTCGACGCACAAGACCGGTACGCGCGGCGCACGGTTCGTCGTCAATTGGTGGGATTGGGGGCTTGGGACGTGGTTTATTTAATAAAAATAAAGGCAGGTTTGATTTGCGATTTTGAGTGACTGAGTTTGACATGATGATATACCCGTTTTTGTTGATTACGGGTATAATTAAAACATTTGTATCTTATTAAGTAAAGATATTTTTGTATTTTTTTAATCAAAAATACTCATTATCATCCAAACAATTAATACAATTAAGATATATTTTAAATATTTTGACTTCTTTTTATTTACTAAAGTTGATTTATTGGGCGCTTCACTATAACCAAGGTCTATCCAAATGCCATAATGATGTTGTCCTTCCTCGGGAGCATAGATTATCCCTTTAAAGCGCAATCCATCTTGATCATCAAAGTCTTTGCGATACTGTTTAGCAGTTGCTCTATCTAAGTATCCAACCACTCCATATTTAGATATGACAGCAACAGCATTGCTATCACGAGGATTGTTATTTTCAAGCTTCAGCGTTAGATCTATCAATTCACCTTCTTTATAGCACTTTGCAATATTTGTTCTGTAGTTTGATTCACCTACTATTGCTGTGTCAAAGTCGTATTCATATTCATCCATCACCATCTCTCCAAAGTTGACCACCAAAAGACTCCGCCTATAATGCGGTACAAACGAGCAAACTCTTCCATTGAGTATATTTCGTCGTCATATATTTTATTTTCGCTGTAAACTTTAATTTTATCGCCAGGTAGCCTTTGTAAGTATTTACATCTCAACAACCCATATGACTCTAGCGCATAGATTTTATTATCCTTGATAGGCTCTAGCGCTTTACTAATGTCAACGGCAATAGTAGCACCATCCATTATTAAGCGCTCCATACTATCGCCACGTACGCTCATAGTAATTGCATCTTTTATTTGTACATTAGCATTTTGTAATGTCTGCTTACTAAATCTTAGCTTTCTATTTGCGCCTGTATTAAGGCTTGACACTCCATTACCTGCTGACAATTCAATATCCTTATAAAACGGGAGAGCAACTTCGTCATATCCAAGCGGCGTTTGATTGTCCCATGTGCTAAAACCCCCAATGACCTGTAAATGAGATCCGCCGTCAGACTTGCCCTCGATGACGTAATCTTTTTTTACATCACTTACTTGCTTAATATTGCTATACAGCTCTTTTTCGCCTGATCCAGATAACAGCCACCCAATATTTACCCTTAAAGCAGATGCAATATCATCAGCATATTTACTTGTGCGAGCATCTCTTGATTCTATGGCGTTAATAGTGCCTTGTCCAACCCCAATTGCATCAGCTAGCTCTTGTTGTGTCAAACCTCTAAGTAATCTCACCTCTTTTACTCTTAAGCCAAATGCCATCACGAACCCCTTTTTATTATTGTAATCACAATATAAATACATTTGTTTTATTAATCTAACTACAAAAATATCTTTACTTAATAAGATACAAATGTTTTAATAAACACATTAAATTTTTATAGCGAGAGTGTCATGTCACACAAAAACAAAATAAAAGCGACCCAACTAACTGCGTTGAGAAAAGCTATTAACAAAGCGGGCGGTCAAACAGAGCTTGCTAAATTAATTAATTGCAAGCGGACTACTCAAGTCGGCGTTATGCTCAATCGTGATCAAAAAGCATCTGCTAAGTATGTTTTGAAAATACATCAAGCAACTGGCGTACCACTACATGAGTTGCGACCCGATCTATACCCCGCTCCTGCCGCCAACGACGAATCTAACGACCCACAAACAGCGTAACACTTAAACAATAAAAAATTGAACGACAATAACGGGGGCAATATGTCGCATACCTTATTTACATCATCGCAACGAGCCGAGCGCTGTACATTATCGCTTGAGCAAGCCGTTTACCACGCTTGCAAAGCAAAGCGCGGCGCATTGGGTCAAATCGCAGATATATACGGTATTAACTACAACACACTAGCGCTACAAGTTAATCCAAACCGCGCCTGTCACACGCTTGATCCCCATACTATCGAGCTAGTGCTTGAGCATACTAAAGACTCGCGCATACTCGACGCTATATGCTGCGCCCATGGTAGCGCAGGATGGTTTCTATTACCTGATGCCGCCGTGGGTGATGAAGTAATGACTGACATTGGTGCACTAAGTCATAAGTTTGCTGATATGACAGCGACTGTGCTAGACGCGTATGCAGACAAAAAGATTACAGCACATGAGTTTACCGCATTACAAAAAGTGGGCTTGGCGTTGATTGCTCAAGTCAAAAGCATATTAGACGGCGCTGAAGCGACGATGGAGAGTGATGATGCCAAAAGTTAAAAAAATAATATTACGGCCAGAAGAATTTAGTCCAAACGATAAAGACTACGTTGATGTACAGATTAATGTAAACAGCAAAGGTTTGTTTTATTGCAGGACTCCTAAACATCTTGAAGAATTTATAGACTGTGCAAGTTTTGAAAATCAGTCTTACGCTACTAAAATCGGCAGGAATGACTATCAGAGCTTAGCCAATCACAACCTTGAAAATCTCATAAAAGATTTGGAATATCTGCATAGAGCGATAACAAGACCAAAAATTAGTAAAAGACTCGTTATTGCCTATACAGCATCTGCAAATATCCCTGTTGCTGTTGACCCAAAAAACAATGTACATCCAAACGCCCTTAAATACGGGTTCGAATGGCATAAAAAGTCCATGCAAAGTATTGATAGACAATCCTGTACTAGCTACTCTCTCTCTGCCGGCGCTCAAGTTTTAGTTGAAGTAACAAGGACATTTTCAGGCATAAATCAAGTGATTTACGAAAACCCCACCCATCATGCCGAACTTATGGATGAACATATAGAGCTAATAAATAAATGGGTTAACTTGAAACTCGCACGCAATATAGATAGTGACAATGTAAACGTCGTGGATTACACGCCTGAATTATGCATATTTTTCCACAACCTAATGCTAAGCATGGCAAAAATAGCTCTACAGTTTTATGATTTTTTTGGTCAAGATGATCACATAGAGCAAATAAATAACAATGCCTTATTGGGCTTACCAAACAAAAAGGGAGTCTAGCAATGGCGACAATTAAAATTTCTGACCAAGCAATTAATGATATGGCTCAAGAAGTTGTTGAATACGGCGGCTCTTGGTCATTCATGCAAGGCAACGAAGATAAAGATCAAAAGGCAAAAGCCGTAGCTGTAGCTATTATTCAGCGTTTTATAGACGATCAAGTTGAGCAGAGGGAGGTTAACAATGATTAATCAAAAAGGTGAGTTAATCCTATTTCCCAAAATCAAAGTGGGTCAAACATGGCTTAGCAAAAACCCAATCGGGTTGCCCAGTGACGAATTAGAGATTTGTTTTGTCAATGGCGACATGTTAAAAGCCAAATCGATGAACGGGTTTGTCGCTATATTAGATGCGGAGTTTTTAAAGGCTAATTACGTGCCGTCAGAGCATCAGATAGGAGGTACCAATGTCTAATAGACCACCTCTTGACTTTGATGTTATCAAAAACGCCGCGACTGGCAACTACGTCAGCACTATATTTCCAAGCGTCGGCATTATGCTACGACTGCCTGCAAACTCACATCAACCCTGCCCTTTGTGTGGCGGTACCGATAGATTTCGCTGTGATGATAAGCGCGGCGAAGGCACTTGGATCTGTAACCAATGCGGAGCGGGTAACGGCTTTACACTCGTTAAAAACTATACTAATAGCGATGTTTATGAGACAAATCAGCTCATAGCATCGGCATTGGGCATCGACGGCACTCAACAAGTATCAGACGCCCAGCGTGCCAAGTGGCGGGCTGATCAGGTGCAAAGAGAAGCTGCTGAACGCGAAAAGAAACTAATATTGCAATTTGAAGCAGAGCGCCAAGCTCTTATTAAATGGGAAGCCTCCGAACCGGCATCGTGTGATCATCCCTACTTAGTGCGCAAAAAAGTAAGCGCAATAGGCATTAAAAAAGACAATAATAACAATTTATTAATACCTATTTATCATAGCTATGATACTGATTCAAAACAAGCCACTTTGGTTAATATCCAAACGATCAAACCCGACGGCACTAAACTCTTTCAAAAAGACGCTATGATAAGCGGCGCTTATTTTCCGATTGGACCTGACACCCTATTTAGCATCCAAAATATCATATTAATTTGTGAGGGTTACGCGACAGGTGCGACATTATTCGAAGCTGTCGCCCACTCTATACCTGTGGTTGTCGCCTTTAACGCTGGTAACTTGTCTCACGTTGCTAAAAGTATACGTGCTCAATATCCCAAGCATCGCATTATTATTTGTGCAGATGACGACACAGCGGCTGCTATTAAGCGACGTGACCGAGATATTGATAAGGGTAAAGAGCCTAAACCGCTTGTTGAATATAACGACGGGCTATATAAGTCACGACAAGCCGCCGGACTTATCGGCGGTGAGGTTGTTTCTCCTGATTTTAGTGCGGTTGTTGATTATAGTGAGGTGGTAGCGTGAGTAAACATAATCCGAGGAGCCTGACCGTTAAACATATATTATTAGCTGACGGCAATATTGTATCAGTCAATGATAATGCGTGTACTTTAAAATTTGCAGTGGGTTATGTGCCTGCCGCTTATAAAATTGGCTCTAACTGTAAAGCTAAACCCTTAAAAAAAACAGACAGTGTTAAGCCCATAAAGTTGACAGCGGGATGGCTTGAGGCATTAGGTTTTAATTTTAATGGCGATTACTATACGCATAAACAGATTGTCTGCGCTGTGTCAGCTTATAATCATCCGCAATGGGCTTTTTATAGTCACTATACGCTAGATGATTATACGAGTCTTGTCCTATATGTTCATGAGCTTCAAAATGTCGTGCAAGCTATTACTGGCATACAATTAACCAGTGAGGTGGTAGCGTGAGTCAAACCCAGCACCTATCAGATTTTAACGATCTCGCGCAAGCAGCAGGATTGGACGTTGTCGCAAAACAAATCAAACATGCGATTGATAATCCAAACATCATCGAGCCAAGCGCCGCTAATGATGATGTTAAAGCGGATACACCGCAAGCAGACGCCACTAAGCCACCTGTGCCCAGTGACGACTTTAAATTACACGATATGCTCAAGCGATATGCTCAAATTACTGAGCCGGGCAAAGTCACTAACAAAGTCTACGATCTGCATCAAAAGATGGAGTATACCAAGACCCAATTTGCCCACCACATCGGCAATAAGAAGCTTGCCGAGCGTTGGTGGATGGCAGCGCACCCAACGATAAGTAAAGCGGAAGTCTCAAAAGATAGGGCCGAGCTTTTAGCTGTTGACGCTAAAGACATGATAGATCGTTACTTTTTAATCTACGGTACAAAAGAGGTTTGGGATGACGTCGAGCGCACTCGGTTGCCCGTCGATACTATCAAACTCGCTCGGCCCAACGACTACGAGACGTGGCTTAAGTCACCGTATCGCAAGACTGTTAAAGCTGACAACATATGGTTTGACCCGACACGCACTAAGCAGCCCAAGCACGACAAAGATATCGCTATCAATACATTTGATGGACTGCCAGTTAAACCTCTTGATGTTGACTTGGACGAAGCCACTAAGATATCAACTCCCATTATTAAACTACTTATACATCTATGCGAAAACGACCACAATACAGCACAGTGGGTGATTAACTGGTTAGCAATACCCTTGCAGTCACCTGGGACCAAAATGGACACGGCATTGATATTCCATGGCGAAATTCAAGGCGCTGGTAAGTCTCTATTTTTTGACCGCATTATGACTCGCATCTACGGCGACTATGCAGTGACGCTAGGACAAGGACAGCTAGAGTCACAATACAATGATTGGGTATCTAACAAGCTTTACGCGCTGTTTGAGGAGATATTTAGTGGCTCTGATAGGTATAGTCAAATGGGCATGGTTAAGCAGCTCATCACGGGCAATACTATTTACATCAGCAAAAAGTTTATGTCTGGTTGGCAGCAAGACAACTTTGTCAATGCCATATTTTTATCTAATAATATGATGCCCTTGTCGCTCGAGCAAAACGACAGACGTCACGTGGTCTGCTACCCCACTTCAAAAATTCCCCCGACCCTATTAAAAGATATATCCGCAGCGCTCAAAGACCCTGATGACACTATGATACGTGCGTTTTATACCTATCTATTAAAAACAAACACTAATGGCCAAGAAGCACATACACCGGCGCTCATGACCAAAAGTAAATCTAAATTAATTAGATTGAGTCAGCCAAATTGGGAGATCTTCTATGATGACTGGGTTGCTAATGAGGTCGGAGTACCGTATTGTACATGTCTCTCTGATGATTTATATTTTGTATATCGCGAATGGTGCAAACGCCAAGGTGAGCGCTCTGTCAGTCAAACTAAAATAATGACCTACATCGGACGCCGTGAAATAAAAGATAGATTTAAATATACTTGCCCAGGGTCCTTAACGCCGCCAAAAGGAATGTTAGTAGTGGTCAATCCTCCAAAGTCATACCCTCACGGCAAGTTTAATACTCAGCAAGACTGGTTGGGTAAACAGGTTCAAGACTTCAAGATAGCTATAAATAGAGAGTTTATTACTGCAAACCACCCGTCCTAGGGACAGGGTTCCATAGTTAGGGACAGGGTTAAAAACAAACCCTGTCCCTCTCAAACCTACACCACTAAACGGATAGATGACCTTGTGACATAGTTACAGGGTTTTTTTACGTGTGCGCGCGGGATAATAATATTTTTATTTAATTTTCATTAATCAGTAAATATTTTTTTATTCCCGTGCGTAGATATAACCCTGTCATCTATGGAACCCTGTCCCTACACTATTAAAAGCCAGTAATATTAAAGGTTACAGAGGGACAGGGTTTGTGACAGGGTTTGATTTATTTGACTAAACCCTGTCCCTCACTATAAATTAAGGTAAACAAAAGGATAAAGCTATGAATAAAGCTCATATGAAAGCAGCAGCCGAGGCATTCGCTGGTGTAACACCAATCGAATCAGCGTGCTATCACTATGTTGAAGATGGCTGCCATCCTTTTTACCGCGAGCAACTACACGAGTATTACTTAGACACTCTATTATCAGATGATCGTGTATCACATAAGTATGTAAGCCGAGTCATTGACACAGCATTGAGTGAGATGACCCATCCCGTTATTAATAAATCAAACTATAGTTGGACTGGTCGCCAGCGCTCGACGGTCGCTGGCATCTCTAACTCGACATGGCATGACAATAAGCTAAGTGATAGCGTCGAATTTATAATAAATGATATACGCTCTAAGTCACACACAGTATGGCGTGACGTGCAAGATAACTTAAAAGGCTCACGAAACCCCATTGATTAATCGGACACGGCAGGGTATGATTTTCCCATGCTCGCAGATTGAGCCCAATCATTACTCAACACACTTACCATCGCATAGATGGACACCAGTTAAGCCCAGCCTCGCCCCCGATGCTGGGCTTATTTTTATCTAAAGGTTTAGTTATGGCACTTAAAACACTCAAGCCACGACTAACCCCAGCACCAACCAAAACAATTGGCGGACAAACCCACCAACCCAAGCAACGTTGGGGTGACGGCCGCGGTGGCAGACCTTGGCGCAGACTACGCGATCAGGTTTTTAAGCGTGATAAATATACTTGCCAAACCTGCGGACGAGTACTAATGCCCGCCGAACTTGAATGTGATCACATCATACCCAAGTCTCAAGGCGGTACCGATGAGCTAGACAATCTCGCTACAATCTGCACACCTTGCCACAAACCAAAAACCCACAAAGAGTCGGAAGCCGCAAAGTACGGACTATAATTTTCAGAAAATAGGTGGGGGGATATCGGACATTTTGAAACCGAATCGCACCGGACACCACGCCCCCCCTTATGTGTAAAAAAAACTGCTATAACTTTTTATTTTTTCCAAATTTCCAATTGTAATTTAGTAACACTAGGGTAACATTATGTCGCTATCAAAACGTCACGAGGCATTTGCCCAAGCCGTAGCTAGCGGTATTGATGAACTCACAGCCATGGCTAATGCTGGATATAAAGCAAAAAACAAAGCCAACGCTGAACGTCAACTACGCAACCTAAGACTTAATGATGATGTTCAAAACCGCATCATCGAATTGCGTGCCATCGAATTGATTGAATCTGGTGATAGCTTAGATGGCGAACCCGACGAAGTGGTTGAAATAGTCAATGCTCTACACTTCTTTCAGACGATCTATAAAAATCCGCGTCAGCCGTTAAAAGCTCGTATGAACTGCGCAACTGTCGCAATTCAATACGAGGAACCCAAACCCGCGGCAATCGGCAAAAAAGAAGGCTCTGTATTAGACGCAAAAAACCGAACCTCAACTGGTAAATTCGCAACATTATCAAATCAGCCCTCAATGCTTGAGTCTGACAACATACAATAGAGGCTCTGAACCAAACTATTATGATTGACACCTGGACCACTGCCGTACCTGACTGGGATCGGCGCATAGTCAAAGGTGAGTCACTCATGCCCTGCCCTCCGCTTAATCAACAAGTCGCGGATGCAGCGCTTAAAGTATTTGATAGCTTAATCTTGGTTGACGTGCTCGACCAACCGAAAATGGGTGATGTCACTCGTGACTGGGCCCGTGATTTTGTCGCATCTATCTTTGGTGCTTACTGCCCAGAGCGCCGGCAGCGATTGATAACAGAATTTTTTATGCTTATTAGCAAAAAGAACTCTAAATCAACGCTGGCTGCAGGCATTATGATGACGGCATTGGTGCTAAATGAGCGCTATAGTGCTGAATTTGCCATCATCGCACCGACAAAAGAAGTGGCGAACAACAGTTATCAGCCCGCATCTGACATGATTGCAGCTGACCCTGAGCTGTCAGCGATGTTTAATACGTCTGATCACACTCGGACTATTACGCATCTCGGCACTAACGCAACTTTAAAAGTCTATGCGGCGGAGTCGGACACGCTAGGCGGTAGTAAATTTGTCGGTGTATTGATTGATGAACTATGGCTATTTGGCAAACGTCCAAACGCAGCATCGATGTTACGTGAAGCAACAGGTGGTTTAGCATCAAGACCTGAGGGCTTTGTCATCTATCTGACGACTCAATCAAACGAGCAGCCAGCAGGCATTATGAAGCTCAAGCTAGACTATGCCCGCGCGGTGCGTGATGGCAAGATTGATGACCCTCAGTTTTTAAGTTTGATATACGAGTTTCCACAAAAATTTATTGATGACGAATTATATTTACAGAAAAAGTATTGGTACATTACTAATCCCAACCTCGGCGCTTCAGTCAGCGAACAGTTTTTAGAACGAGAGTTTAAAAAAGCGACCGATGCAGGTAAAGCGGAGCTACAAGATTTTACAGCCAAGCATTTAAACGTACAAATTGGCATCTCACTAAGGGCCAACCGTTGGGCAGCCATTGACTTTTGGCCAGCCGCCAAAGCACCTACCCCGTTTGGATTAGATGAGTTGATTGATGCAAGCGAGGTTATCACGCTGGGTGTTGATGGCGGGGGGTTAGATGACTTATTAGGCTTTGCTGCCATTGGGCGCTTACCGCATGTCGTCCGCGAATACAATGACAAAGTGTCTGGCCGCACAATTCAGGTAAAACCCTGGTGGGTTTGGGGCCGAGCTTGGTGCCATGCGATTGCTTTAGAGCGTCGAAAGTCCTTAATACCTTTATACGAACAGTTTGAGAAAGAAGGCGATTTAGTCATCGTTAAAAACATTGGTGATGAAACAGATGAGCTTGCCAAACTGTGCGAAAAAGTCTACCTCTCTAATAAGCTAGATAAGATTGGGTTGGACCAAATTGGCATTGGCACATTAATTGATGAGCTTGACGCCGTCGACATACCAGACGATCAGATAGTTGGTATTAGCCAAGGTTTTCGCATGGCGGGCCACATCAAGACTTGTGAGAATAAAATCGCCCGTCGTGATCTAATTCATGCTAATCAATCATTGATGAATTGGTCGGTAAGCAATGTACGCACCGTATTTCGCGGCTCAGGCACAATGATTGATAAAGCTGAGTCTGGCACTGCTAAGATTGACCCAGTCATCGGTATGATCAATGCGACTGCGCTAATGAGCCTCAATCCAGAACCGCCTAAACCACCAGGCGCTAGTGTATTTTTTGTGTAGATAAAATATGATTATAATAACTTTAGGGCCACATTTTTTAGCTCTAGTCTTATCAACAACTATTTTTATACTAGGTTTTAAATTAGGTAAATTTTGCAACCGAGAGCTACCTAAGGCTAAACAAAGACCGTCAGGTTATACACCAATTGCTTTACCACCATCACCACCCAAGCCATCACCTAAAAGATAAGTACAATCCGCCCTAACCAAAAAAGAAAAGATACTAGGAAATGATATGAGCGTTGAATTAGTTGCAAAACAAATTATTGCATTAACAGATGATGATATAGCTTAGTGTCAAGCTGAATGTACTCGACAGATTGAGCATTATAACCCACTCAAACATGCTAAAAGTAAACAGTTAAATGCTCTCGGCAAACACAATAAAAAAACATTAAACATGATTATTGATTTACGAAAACAATTAGTTGAAGGTGGTCAAAAATCAGTTGAGTAATGAATTTAAAAAACCCTTTTACCTCCCCCACGCCTAACCCCCGTGGGTTTTTTATTTCTAAGATTTATTTGAGGTGGGTGTTGGCTGTACCTCTCTGCGGCTCGCACTCACCTCAAATAGATTTAAACCATAGAGATATGATCATGACAAAAGCTTATAGCACCCTCAAAGTCAAAAGCTTTGATGACGACACACGCACGATCACAGGTATAGCGACGACACCAAGCCAAGACCGTGACAGCGATATCATGGAGCCGTCAGGTGCTAAATTTGCCTTACCTATCCCACTGCTCTGGCAACATAGCCACAACCAGCCTATCGGTGAAGTGACAGCAGCTGAGGTTACAGACAACGGCATTTTAATTACGGCAACGCTTGTCAAAATTGACGAAAATGGAACGCTTAAAGATCGTCTTGACGAGGCTTGGCAGTCGCTCAAATCAGGCTTGGTAAAATGCTTATCTATTGGCTTTAGACCGATTGAGTATAACTATCTTGAGGACAGCTACGGATTACATATCAAAGAATGGGAGTGGTATGAGTTATCCGCTGTCACCGTCCCTGCTAATCCTGATGCAATGATTACCAGTGTTAAGCAAATAAAAGATGCCTTCGCGAGCACCCCAAACGCGCCCCTTTTAAAAGACGCAGTCAAAACAGACAGCGTCATCAAAATCGAAAACGAAAAGCAAACTAACTCCGACACTGATGCGCCTGCGTCTGTGTCACAACCCCAAAACGATTTTGTCGTTTTAGTTGACCCCAACGCGGGCAGCATAAATTTAATTAACGGAGATATCTAATGAACTTTAAACAACAACTTGCATTGGTACTTGCCACGCTTGCGACAAAAGAAAAAGCTATGGGCGATATTTTGACTAAATCGGCGACTGAAGGTCGAACCAATAACGACACAGAAGAAACTCAGATCAAAGCGATTGAAGCCGATATCGCAAAGCTTAAAACGAATAAAACTCGGTTAGAAGGTTTGATTGCCTCTGCTGAAAAAGCCGCTAAAACTGCGACCCCAGCCGCCGGTCAAACCCCAGAGCAAGCCGCTGCCAGTGCTGAGGGTGACCCTGAACCTGAAAAGGCGAATGAGCCAGTGACTGTTAAATCCAATGTACCTAAAGGCGTCGCGTTTGCTCAATTTACCAAAGCAAAAGCACTTGCCGTGCTGGGTCTTAACCAGGGTAACTACCGAGCGCCGATTGAGATTGCAAAATCTATGGGTATGAGCGACCAAGCTATCAAAGCATTGGTATTAGATACGGATAACTCAAGCGCCCTTATCGTACAAAATACTATCGCTGGTGAATTTATCGAATTGCTACGTGCTCAAACGATTGTCGATAAACTAGCTAGTAAAATGCGCGCTGCACCGTTTAATACTAAGATACCTGGTATGGCATCTGGTTCGACTGCCGCTTGGGTCGGTGAAGGAAAGGCAAAACCGGCAACCAATCCAACATTTAACGATATTGAAATTGGGTTGCACAAGTTGGCCGGTATCATCGTGCGTACTGACGAGTTATTAAAACTAACATCAGTTGGCGCGGATCAGATGTTCTTAGATGACTTAATTGAAGCGTCTAAAAATCTGATTGATACCACATTTATGGATGATCAACCGCAAACTGCAAACCGCCCTGCTGGTGTGTTAAATGGTGCGGTTGTGGTCACCTCATCTGGCGTTACATCCGAAGCCTATGACGCCGATTTAAAGCAATTGCGCCAAGGCTTCATTAGTATCAATCTATCGCTAAACGGCGCTCATTATATTATGAGCGAAACCCGCGCGAGCGATATGGCTGAATTACGTGATGCGCTTGGCAATCCGTATTATCGCGGCATGGATGCAGGCCTTAACCAAAAGACCTTAAACGGTTTGCCAGTTATCGAGTCTGAGACTGCAAGCAATGTGCTTGCCTTAGTCAAACCCTCTGAGCTTTACTTAGCAGATGAGGGGCAAGTTTCGGTCGCCTATAGTGATCAGGCTACCATCAACATGGGCGGTGATACTCTGGTCAACTTATTCCAAGAAAACAAGGTTGCGGTACGTGCCGAGCGCTATATTACTTGGACAAAACGCCGTCCATCTGCGGCAGCATACATCCAATATACTCAAGCCTAAACTCCTACGCCCTTAGATAACCAAAAATCCACCCTAGCGGTGGGTTTTTTATGGGTGGGTATTCGCAAGCCCCTCACTTGTCAGTATTCACCCATAAAAAACCCTAAGAGGATTTAATATGCAAATCAAATACTTAAAAGACGCCCCTCAGGCCAAAACGGGCGATATACGTGAAGTCGCCGATTTACAAGCAAATATATTAATAAAGCGCGGATTTGCTAAAGAGCATAAAACACGCAGTAAAAAGGCAGTCAGTACTAAAACCACGACTAACGACGACACAGACGATAGCGAGTAGATATTATGGGTTGGTTTGATAAATTATTGGGCACTAAATCCGTGACGAACGCCCAGCCAATCCAAAACGGCGGGCAGTGGACCATGATACATGAGCCAACGACCGGCGGTTGGCAACGAAATGAAGATACACTTGTTAGTAAAAACGATCAGCTATCGCATCATGCTGTATTTGCGTGCGTGTCTCTTATATCTCGTGATATTGGTAAGCTCAAGTTGCAGACTAAAAAAGACAAAAACGGCGTCCGCCAAGTTTATAACAGTGTCGCTAATAAACTATTGTCCAATCCGAATCAACATCAAACCACCCAACAATTTTTAGAAGCATGGGCAACCAGCAAAGCCACGCAGGGCAATACGTACGTTTGGAAAGTGCGTAACATATATGGCGAAATTTGGAAACTACATATACTTAATGCCGAGCGAGTCAAACCGCTAGTATCACCAAGCGGTGAAGTCTTTTATCAAGTTAAAAAAGATAAGTTGTTTAACTTATCTGATGATATGGTATTTCCAGCAGACGAAATTATCCACGACCGTTTTAATTGTTTTTATCATCCGCTGGTTGGGCTGTCTCCAATAGTTGCTTGCGCCTTATCAGCTAGCCAAGGTGTTAATATACAACGCAATGCCAGTCACTTTTTTAATAATGCGAGTCGACCCAGCGGCATATTAGTAGCACCAGGGGCAATCAGCGAAACCACAGCAAAAGAACTTAAAGATAACTGGCGCAAAAATTACAGCGGCCTACAAGTTGGCGGTACCGCCGTACTTGGTGACGGCATGGAATACAAACCAATCTCTGTCAGCGCGCATGATGCCCAGCTCGTCGAGCAGTTAAAAATATCTGGTGAGGTAGTTTGTACTGCATTTAGTGTACCCGCGTTTAAGATAGGACTGGGTGTAATGCCCGCTGCGACTAAAGTCAGCGACCTAAACGAGATTTATTACAGTGACTGCGTGCAACATTATCTCGAGAGCATCGAAAATCTTTTAAATGTGCATCTGGATTTAGAAAAAGGCGTAGAAACCGAATTTAATCTGAAGGGCCTGATCCGCATGGATGGCACCAGCCAAATGGAATACCTCGCAAAGGGAATCGAAAAGTCCATATTATCACCCAATGAAGCCCGTGCCGAATTAGGTTATAAAGCCGTGCCAGGTGGCGATAGCCCTATGATTCAACAGCAAAACTATAGTTTAGCCGCATTGGCAAAACGTGATGCCAGTGATGATCCGTTTGAAACTACCCCCGCCGCCGCTAATGATGATGAGGTGCCAGATGAGTAACTGGGTCACGCTTGATGAGGTCAAACATCATTTGCGCTATGACGATGATAGTAATGATATCAATTTATCTAACTACATCAGGGCCGCCGAATCTGCTGTTAAACACTATATCACTAAAGATGTGACGGATGCAGATACATCAGATATCAAAGTCGCTGTCTTAATGCTGGTTGGCTATTACGATCTAAACCGAGAGCCGAGCAAAGAAACGGTGAACTACGGTAACTATTTACCCGACCCTGTCCGCTCGCTTCTTTGGCCATATCGAATGCCGACGGCGATTTAAACTGGATTATCAAATGCACTGCCAAAACTGTGAGGCCCGACGTGAGCGAATCAAACAATATGCAACCGAAGCAAAACGACGAATGTCATTGTTGCTGCAAAACCTTGCTAGCAATGATGCAAAGCCAGACCGCGCTCATGACAGAGATGATAAAGCAAAATAACGAGCTAATCACGCAAGCGGAAGCCCGCGAACAATATCTTATTGAAATTATTGAGATCAACAATGAGATGCTTGCTGATCAAGATGCCACTGACAGCGCACCGCAATATTTAGATATGGACTCATAATGAAAGCCGGTGAATTACGAAATAGAGTGTTAATCCAAAAAAAATCAGACAATGCGCGTGATGCAGACGGACACGACATTGCATCAGATTGGTCTGATTACGTCAGACTATGGGCTAAAGTTACTCCTGTATCATCACGAGACTTAATTGCGTCGCAAGCAGATATGTCCGAAGTCACGGCACGCTTAAAGATACGATATCGCACTGATATTGACACTACGATGCGCGTCATCTGGAAAAACCGCATTTACGCTCTGGACTCTCAAGCGCTAGATGATAATGTGACCGGGAATATTTATTGCACTTTTAACTTGTCTGGCGGTATAGAGCACCTTGAGGATTAAGTCATGAGAGATGAAATCCAAGGCTTAGAAAAAGTACAAAATAATATCCGTCGCCTTGGAAATCCTCGCAAAGCAAAAAACGCAGCGACCCGCTCCGCACGCAAATCGATGAACATCGTCAAAAAAGCGGCCGTCAGTAACGCAAAGGCGATCGATGACTCAGAATCTCCCGAACGCATTTGGAAAAATATAGCGACAAAGTCCTCACGAACTCGCGGAACTGGGCTTGTACTCATGCGGGTTGGCGTCAAAGGTGGCGCGCGTCAATATGTTGCAACTAAGCGCAATGTCCGCGAGGGACGTGCTGGTAAAATTTATAAAACAGACGGTGATAAAAGCAATCCGGGCGGCGATACCTTTTACTGGCGGTATTTGGAGCTTGGTACCGCTTATATGCCCGCTCAACCTTTTTTGCGTATCGCCCTTTACAACAATACATCAAACGTACAGTCGCAATTTGTCACATCATTTAGCGACGAAATAATAAAAGAGTTAAATAAATGAATGTAACTGCGGAAAGGATTACAAATCCAAGCGGCAAGACTGCTTATGTACTTAAAGTTGATGGAGAGGTTGTAGGTAATCAAATTGAAACGAATATTAAATCAACACCATCAGGTCGCGATGAGGTCACGGTAACTTTATCCGGAAAGATGGATAAAGATGGGACTATTAACTTAAATAGATTGGGTCAAAGATGAGCGTCATACCAGTCTACGCCACTTTAAAAGCTGATGTTGATCTAGCAAAAGTCATAGATGTAGAGCAAAAACTCTTTGAAGATATTGCACCGCATGGCACAAAACCACCTTATATCATCTGGCAAACGCTGACTGGACAAGCTCTAAATCATCTCGATGAGCCAGCAAATATCGACACCATACAGTATCAACTTATGATATACGCGGCTTACACTAAGCAAGCTTATCAATTACGTGACTTATGCCGATCTGCGTTAGAGCATCACTCGTTTATATTAAACCCCTCTATCAATATAACTGACCCAAAAACCAAACTCTATGGCCGTGGGTTTGACGCAAACTGGCACCACGACCGCTTTTAACCACCATCAATCAACCAATCAACTAACCAGTCAATCAAGGAATATTATCATGGCTAAAGTAAAAAAAGGCGTCTGGACCCAAGGCACAAAAGCATGGATTAAACATGGACCAGATGACAATCCAACCCTAACCCGAATGGATTGCATTAAAGGCATCGATCTCGGTGACGACAGCCCTACCGAGATAGACAGTACTTGCTTAGAGGACGAGGACTCAAGCTCGGAATACGGTCTCAATAAACCCGGCGAAGGGTCACTGACCATCGATACTGATCCTGAAAACCAATCTCACATGACGTTATTAGCGATAGCGGAAGACCGCGAAACGGTTGAAGTGTATATAGGATGGTCAGATAACACTAAAGTAACCCCGACTCTAGACAGTACTACTGGCACCGTCGAAATGTCCGAAACTCGTACCTGGTCTGCATTTACTGCGACGCTAAAAGCAAGCCCCCCGAAGTTTGATGCTGACTCTTTAGTTAATCACACTATCAGCATGAAGCGACAGACCAAAGTCTATACAAACTACCGAACTATCGCTTAACCTTAACCCAAAACCCCAATACCAACATCAAGCCCACTATTTACTATAGCTGGGCTTTTAATTTTTAAGGATATCTAGATGGCAGCCAAAACTAAGACATCAGCCAAAACAACCGCTAAAGCCAAATCTACTCCAAAAATCAAAAAAATCAGCCTAGCTGACGTAAAAAAAGGCTCGATGGTAGGCGAAGTCCACGAAAAAACAGTAGAGTTTGTGCATAACGGTGAGCAAATGAGCGTAGATATCCGTGTGCAAACCCTGCCTTTCAAAACCACTGAAGATCTATTGAAGCGGTGGAATAATCAAGAAGACGTTGTCGCCGAATGGATTAGCAAAGCATTGGTTGACGATGAAGGCAAACCCCAGTTCACCCAAGAAGAAGTTGAGAACAATTTCGTACAAGGTATGGCTGCTGCTATTTTCGATGAGGTGTGGGGTGCTGAAAATATAAAAAAGCAATTGGAACTGACGAAGATGAGCCAGGATATATCGCAGGCGAACTCGAAGTAATATACGAGTTGGCTTTGAATGGTATTGGGGGTAATAGCCTGGTTGAAGTAACAAGAAATCTTAGTCGCCCCGAAATTATGAAATGGGCCGCCTATCGGCAACGTCGTGGCAGCCTAAATATTGGGCGACGGGTCGAGCAAGCAACAGGGAGTGCTATGGCTTCATATTTTAATGCTGGACGCAAAGAGCATGAGATGCTACACCCTATTGAGTTCATGCCACATGAGGACGATATTGTCATATCTTTTGAAGAACAGCTAATGGATGAGTAATATTGCTTGAACGTTTCTTATCAGTTATAGTTGAGTTTTTACCAACTATGGCGGGCTGTTATGAAAAAGATATTTATAGTTTTACTTGGTGGTCTTATAAGCGCTAGCGCTACTGCTGCTTACGAATTCCCGGAGAATGCAACAACATCAGAAGCTAATAGAATAACCAGCCTTGAAACCTTGAAGTATTCAATTGGTGTTGATAAACCAAAGTCTATTGATGATATCAAATTGTGTTTAGCTGAGGTAGTAGACAATGATGGTGATGGGATTGTAAAAGTTGAGACCGACACTGCTGTCGTAGCTATGGGAAATATCAAAATAGACAAAAGCGGTTGGGGCAACGATAATCTTATTAAATATGAATTAAAGGTAGTTAACAAACCTGAAGAAATTAAACTCAAATACTACAATCTCATGTTTGGTTATATTGAAGGAAATCAAGCCATTGAAAACGTGAAACTACGCAAACCAGCCACGCACTTTGGTGGGGGCGGCAAAGTAACCGTTGACAACATCAGCTCTTTAAACGATAAATTTAAAGACTGTATTGAATTTTAATTTCCCGCCCACCTGCCTTACTTGTAAAAACCCACCAATCGGTGGGTTTTTTATTGAGTAAAGTTAATCATTATTTAGCACCAATAAAAAAATTAAGAAAACATCTTTTAAACAAAGAGCCCTAATCACTAATGATTGGGGTTTTTTAATGCCTAAAATAAAAGGAAAACCCATGGCTACCACTTCACTCGGCAGATTAACACTGGATCTGGCGGTCAAACTGTCAGAATTTACAGATGGTATGACTAAAGCCGAACGTGAGACTAAGCAAAAGACAGACAATATGCGCAAGTCTGTCCGGACGTTTAAAGAACAAGTCATGGAGTTGGGCGGTAGCGAAGTTGGCGGTGCATTAAGTACGTTATCTGATAAGTTAAGTTTGGTACGTGGCGGCGGTCTGATAGCTGGAGCAGCCCTTGGCGGTGCGCTAGTCGGCGGTACATTATTAGCTGCGGGCGCATTGACACGATTAGCGTTTAACACAGCACAAGCAGATACTCAGCTAGCTATATTAGCAAACAGGTCAAACACCAGTCTATATAATTTCCAAGTTTTAAGCTCTGCGGCCCAACAGCTCGGCGTATCACAAGAGCAGTTAGGACAAATGCTTGCTGATGTGCAAGAAAAACTGGGCGAATTTACATCAAGTGAGGCCGGTGGTGCATCTGATTTTTTTGAAATCCTAAAATCAAATACAAATTTGTCAGAGCAAGCGATACGCGAACTGGGTAAAACCATTGAAGGCAAAGAAGGCGTAGAAGCTATTCAGCTTATGAAAGACAAGCTCGACGAGTTGGGTGCGACATCACAACAACAACGCTTTGTCTTTGAAAGCCTAGCGGGTGACCTTGGCAACTTAATGCCGCTGTTTGAAAATGGCGGCGTACTACTCGATAAGTACGGCGAAGCGCTTGAAGACGCGGGCGTCATCAAATCTAAAGAAGCGATTGAGCAATCTCAGCAACTCGCGGCGCAAACCCAAGCATTACATATTAGATATGACGGTCTTAAACAGCAACTAGCCACCCAAATGATGCCTGTCTTAAACAATTTATTAGATCATTTTTTGGGTGGTAGTCAAAAAGGTAACCAATTTGGGGGCGTCATCAAAGGCGTCGGCTATGCTGCGAAAGCAACAGGGACCATCATTGTAGGATTGGCTGCTGGCGTTAGCGCTTTAGTCAAAGCGTTTAGCGCAGTGTACGACCAATTTTATAACTTGGGACAAACAGGCAGGGCATTTTGGGAAGCAGATGGAATATTAGCAAAAATTGACGCTCTGAATAATGGCATGTCACGCGCTCAAACTTTGGCTAGAACATCAGTATCAGATATTTTAGGAACATTTGGCTCAGCTGTTAATAGTGTACAAGGCATGTGGGGTGACTTACCCACTGAGACCGATGGTCTGTCTGCTGCTTTGTATGATTTAAACAAAGCGGGTATGCAAGCGGGGACCGGCCTTAGCGTCAGCACTAAGCAAGCAGATGCGCAGGCTAAATCTGCAGACAAAGCGGCCAAAGCGTTAAAAAACCAAACTAAAGAAATAAGCCGAATGGAGCAAGTATACTCTGCTTTCATCAAAGCGGGTATGAGCGACAAACAAGCTCGTATCATGACTGCTGAAGTTGGTCGTGAAGGATCATTCTTGGACAAAAACCTGTTTGGATATCATAAAGACCCGCATAACGGGGCCATTAATGCAGGAATGATATCGTGGCAGGGATCCCGTGGAAGGGAGTTAATTAAACGTTTATCACAACAGGGATTAGTTAAAGGCAATCAAATTGTTAGGTCTCAAGAGTCTCTAGATGCAATGGCTATGTTTGTTGTTGACGAAATAATGACAAACCCGCGCTTTAAATCCACCAAAAATAATTTTTTAGCTAATCCAGATATTGATTATCAAAAAGGCGCGGCTATAACTGGTCGTAATTATATTGCATGGCGCTATGATGACCCTAACTATAAAAGAGGACATAGAAACAGAGACACTTACTACAATCAACTAAATGCAAAGCTTGGTAACAAAGGGCTAGCTAATGAACTAGCTAAACAACTAAGTGATGATCAGAAAGCTGCAAAAGAAGAGCAGCGCAGACTTGAAGAGCAACAAAGAAAACAACTCTCTATTGCATACAAGTACTCAGACGAGCGTAAAAAACTTGAATTAGATTTACAAAAAGAAATCGCAGAAATCAATGAGGCTTACGGCGAAAGCTCGAATGAAGCCAAAAAATATAGAGCGCAAGCCCAAGCAAAATTTGATGAAGAAATAGCCGCACGCTCTCAAGCGGTCATGAAAAATTATTGGTCCGAAGAAGAGACCTTGCAATATCAACATGAGCAGCGTATAGAGCAAATTAAAACCCAGTTTGTCAAAGATGATCCGACTCGGCAACTAGCGCTGGATTTAGAAGAGGCTCAATACCAAGAGTCACTCAAAAAATTGCAATGGTCAAACGGCGCTAAGCTACGCGAACAGCAAAAATATATGCAAGACTTGCGCGAGTCGATGCAAAGCAATATGAGCACCTCTTTGCAGTCCTCAATAGATCGCACGATGCAATCGACCATGCGACCCGAAGAGTATGAGCAATGGCGCCTCGCTGAAGATAAAAATCAAGCTTATAACAGCGCAAGTAGTCAGTATAGACAGCGTAAGTCTGAGATTAACAAAACTGGCGACTTAGGCGAATATGTATTACCAGAAGCTGAGCGCTTTAAACTACTTGAAGCCGCTAAACTCGAACATGAGCAGAAAATATACTCAATCGAAGCCGAATATGGCGCCAAACGCTTAGAGTTAGATAAACAACAGTCAGCTATGAGATCACAGGTTCAGGCATCGGCTTTTAGCGACATGACAAGCGCTGCATCTGCCTTTTTTGGTGAAAATTCGCGCTTGCATCGTGCGGCATTTGCACTTGAAAAAGCTTTTGCAGTGCAAAAAGCAGTCATGAATATACAAGAGACTTTTTCCAATACCTTTAACGCTGTATCCGCTATACCTGTGGTTGGGCCTTATATCGCTGGTCCAATGGCTGCCGCAGCGTCAGCTATGCAGGTCGCTAGAGCCGCAAGTCTAAAAGGCATGTCAACGCCTGCTGTGTCAGGGATTGCCCATGGTGGTTTAGATTATGTACCTGAGACAGCGACTTATTTACTAAAAGAAGGTGAAGGTGTTATACAGCCCAAGCAGAACAAGGCATTGACAAGCTTTTTATCAAAACAAGACAAACCTAACAACGCTAGCAATATTACTATTATTGAGAGCCCTCAATCTTACGCAAAAGTCTCTCAAGATAACGGACAAGTCACGGTGCAGATGGTCGACCGCATGATCAAAAACTCATTTAAAAATTTAAGCAAATCGAATTCGCTCGAATCTAAACAAATCCAGCGACACACCACAGCGAGACCGCGCCGATGAACAGTTTTGCACTATGTCCGTTACAGCGCGGCTACACGCCAAACCCGTCTAACAACATATTAGAGCAAGCACTAAGCGGGGGATTTGCTCGTCAGCGGGTCGCATTTATTAACGGCGTACATACTGTAGAGCCGTCAGTACTCCTTAACACGCCGCAAAAACAAGAATACTTCTGGGCATTTTGGCGCAGTCACCAAAAACACCCTCGCCCCTTTTTGTGGCGCCTCATTGTCGATGAGGTCCCTGTCCAAACCTATGTATGTCAGTTTATAGCTGGATCAATGTCCATCGGTGAGCGTAGCGGCAAAGTCTATCAGGTGAGCTTTGAGCTACGCCTTAAGCCAAATCTTACCGGCCACGAATTTGACCAAACGATTATAGATGCATGGGAGCTAGGCGACCCCTATGTCTGGGCAAACCTACTAGAGCAGCTCGTCAACAAAGAATTACCGGAGGCACTGGGAGATAATCATGCCATCTACAAGTAATATTACTATTAACGACATTAAAGACATCCATCTCGACTGCTCTCCCAGCATTGTACCGCTTGAAACACTCGAAGTAAGCCATAGCACATGGGCAGCTCCAGTCCGCATCGTGACCAATTATGACGGCGGTGTAGACGCACAACTGGAGACGGATGAAACGGTTAGATTTGATTTTGCACCATTGTTATTAGATTTTGGCGCTACATCAGATGACTTGGACCAGTCTATCAACGTCACATTGGGCGACTTGGGTGAGATTATCCCGCCGCTAATAAAACAAATCCGCGTCTCTGAAAGTGACGAATTACCGCAAGTCACGTACCGCCGCTATGCATTTGACGCCGCATCGATGACGTTTGCCAAACTTACGCCAATTGACATCACCAAAGGGCTCTATGTTGAGCAAATGAATAGAGATCATCAAGCGACCACCTTTGAAGCCAAAACACCGGGGAAAAACAGTGTCGCATGTCTACGCACATACAATCACATAACTCATCCCGATATGATTGCATTTTTATGATTAGCATCGACCCATTGTTAAAAAAACGCTTTGATGTTGACCACTATCATTGTGTGCATTTTGTTGTCGATGCTGGCAAACATCTATTTGATTATGACTTTAGTTACTGTTTTATCGGACTTAAAGGCTCGTTAAAGGGACCTATCAATCCATCAAAAGTAAACTTTGAGCAAGCAACATTAGTCGGACGACCGGACCAAGGATCTATTATATTAATGAGATCACTCGATAACAAACATCACGTTGGACTGTATTATGACAATCGAGTCTTGCATCTTGCAGATAACGGACCCCGCTTTGAGACTCTACGCAGCATCAATCGACTTTATAAAAATGTAAGGTTTTATCATGTTAAAGATTTTTAAAAATGAGCTTGATGCCAGTGACTTTGATGTACGAGAGTATGACTGTTTGCTTGCCGAATGGATGCAGATACGCGAGCAGTTTCCACAGGCCCGTCTCTATAAAGATGTAATCTGTGTACAAAATGACATCACGCCAAAGACCCGTGAGCAAGCTTTGGGGTTAAAAGCCGCTGAAGGCAACTATCAAGTGCTTTGTCATGCTGGTGATCCTGTCACAACTATGATTGTCGCAACCGTATTAGCAGTCGGTACCGCAGTCTATACTTACTCGATGATGTCAAATATCGACACATCAGTCGATGAGGTCAGCGGCAGTCCTAATAACTCGTTATCTGATCGACGCAATAAACAAAGATATGGTCAAGCGATACCGCATATGTACGGTAAAGACAAGTCGATACCTGATTTAATATCTCCTTTTTACCGTCATTATCAAGACAATATACAGGTTGAGGAGTGTCTGCTTGACATCGGCATAGGCCACTTTGAAATTAACGAGGACACGATTTGTGAGGGTGAGACACCGATTAAGACCATAGAAGGCGCATCAATTAGTATTTATGCGCCCGGTCAGTCACTACTTAGTGACAGTCCGCAAATTAAAATCGGCGTCCCATTTGAGCAAAAGCCATTAGTCACCAAGCAAGTCAACTCTATTGACGGTCGTCAAACTCTCATAGCGCCTAATAGTGACTATGTTAGATATACTCGGCTAACTCTAAATAGCGACGGATTTACGGTAGAGGAATACCAAGGCGATAAAACTGATAACATTTTTGGTGTAGATAATTTCATCCAGCGAATTAAATCTAAGCGCGCAAACTTTACTAAGATTCTAAGCAGCGGTGAAAAAGTGGTCATACGCGGCGCCTCAATTACTGACGACTCTGACACGGCGATAACGTCAAACGTCATAGTAAAGCAGTCAGGTCAAATACATCTTATAACAGATCAAACAATTACAGATCTAAGTATCAGAGACCGCATCTATATATCAGCATTATTAATAACAGACACAACGCAGACTCAGATAAGTATCACCAATTCTGACAACAGTGACTCTCAGTATGACGTGGTCGCCAAAGCAGACACAATCGATCTAGCGGGCAACTATTTAATAGCAAACTTTGAGTCCGTATCAGATGGATATATGTTAACTCTCCATGATCCAGGGTCAGTAAACATAAACTTTACCCGCCTTGAAAAAGACTATAACTCTCAAATATCGGCAGTACTCACTGATAAAACAAAAATTATTAATTTAGACGGCACTTATACCGTGGCCAGTGTCGATGAGACGACATTGTCATTAGTCAATCCAGCATCTATCAATCCTGACTGGGATTTAGTATCTAACTTAACACCGACGCAAACTACCGCTTTTTATAATAGTCATGCAACATTTGCAGGGTCTAAAGACAATTATATCGGCTGGTATTACGCGGGCAGCAAGCTGACCACTGGATTTTTACTTAATTTTGTGGCCTCAAACGGGATTTACGAAGGCGATGACGGACTACAAGTAGCGATACAAGTTGAATATCAAATGATTGAGGAGGGTGAGCCGGTCGGTGATATCTCTATTATCGGTGACGTCATGCAAGGCGTTGCTAACAATCGTAACCCGATCGGGCTGACTATCAAACAGTCCCTGCCAACACCAGGTCAATTTAGATTTAGAGTAAAGCGGGCAAATGACAACGGCAACAGTGCAAATTTAATCGATGACGTTATATTTGAGTCAGCGTATAGCTGGTATGAGACAACAAAGACAGTCTACGCGGATGAGACAATCATTAGACTACAGCGGATGGCAATTGGGTCCGGTACTAACGCCAGCGAATTAAATCTTAAAACACATCGCAAGCTCGAAACCCGCGACGGATTTAAAGCCACTAGCAATTTTGCGGATATCGCGAGAGCCATGGCATTGGACACAAGTATAGGCCGCATGGATCAAACCGAAGTTGATGACGACTCTCTCTATCAGGTCAGCGACGCAATTATAGGGCACTTTGGCACATCTAAAGCCGCTGAATTTAACTATACGTTTGATGATAAATACGCGAGTTATCAAGAGATGATCTTTACCGTCGCCGAGGCTGTATTTTGTACTGCCCGTCGTGAGAATGGCCAACACTACTTTACATTTGAAAAACCCACGCCAAATAGCATCGTGTTATTTAATCACCGAAACATCAAGCCCGAAAGTATGTCAGTGACAGAGATGTTTGGCATCCAAGACAATTATGATGGTTTAGAATTTAAGTGGCGCGACCCCGATAACAACTACGCTGAAGCCGTTATTAAGCTGCCCAATGACGTGGCCACAAACTACAAGACAGTCGAAAGTAAAGGGGTTATCAATAAAGAGCAAGCCCACTTTTTAGCACACCGCGCGTGGAATAAGCTCAAATACAATCGAAAAGGCATCGAAGTCACGGTCTACGGTGAGGGTGATTTAGTGACTCGCATGGATAGAGTAGCTATAGTGGACAGTACGGTGCCGATCTTATGCAGCGGAGAAATCGAACTACAAGAAAATACGATTTTAACACTGGACTATCCTGTCGAATTAGATCCGAATAAAGACTACGTCATACATCTGCAAATCAAAAACGGCTCAGTTGATGTTATCGATATCGTCAGTCAAATCAATGATTGGCAAATTGAGGTCGCACGTATACCAATGATGCCTCTTGTCACAGACGGCGTCGCCCATGCGATGTTTAACATTACCGAAGCGAATGATATCGACGAAGCCGCTTATCTGTTAACTGAAAAGAAATCACACGGCGTCTTTGAATCAACAATCAATGCTAAATCGTATGATATCCGCTATTACAAAAATGACGGTGACTATAAAGCTGGACTGCTAACCGTTTAACCTAATATAAATTAAAAACCACGCATTAAGCGGGGTTTATTTTTGGAGAAATAAAGTGTCTTTATTTGACGGATCTAGCATATTTAAAGAAACAATTGCTGACGCAAAATCATTTAATGGGTTTTTACAACGCCCGCGAGGGGACAAAATCAAACGTCGTATGGCACCGGATATCGAAACTCTTGATTATTATATTGATTATTTTGAAGCGTTAAAACGAATTATCAGCAATCAAACCGGTTTTGTTGATATTGACGGTAATCAAGTTAAAACAGTAACACAATCTATAAAAGACGCTCTAAATAGCGCGGCGATAGACAATAATACTCAAGTTGACACGTTAATCACTGCAACCCCAAAATTTGCGAGCGCATTCGCGCGCACTCAAGCTGAGAAAAATGCAGAGACAGTATCTGTTTATGAGTTTGGCGCTATCGGTGACGGCGCTGACCATCCATTATCGGAAAAATACTCTACTTTAGCCGAGGCACAAGTTGACTACCATCATGCGACTAGCTTAGACGACTATATAGACGGTTTAGCTATACAAGCCTGGTGGTCATATATATGTGCTAATAAAGTAAGTTTGGCTACGTGCCATGGCGACTTTATTGCAAACACAAAAATCACAAACGCAAGCATAAATAGTCATCAAAACCCTATTGCAACTAAGCGCGTTGATTTTAATGCTCGGATCATCATGTCATCGCAAGACGGCATTAGAGATAACGGTTTTGAGATTATAAGCACTCGACAATGTATGTTTACGGGATTTTTAAACATTGAAGATTCAGGCGGCGTAACGTACACACAACGTACAGTTAATAATTTGTTGTATATGGAGGACTTTATACATGCAAATTTCAGCTGGAAAGTTATCTGTAAATATGCTCGCAGACTCGGTTTAAAAGTCGAATCTGGCAGCGCAGACACGATAAATAAAACATATGCAAACAACAATATGTCGGACTTGGGACAGTTTCAATTTGTCGGCTGTGGTTATCGTTTTAAGCATGGCGATTATAATTTTAAAAGTGCCAAGAGAAAAGGTGCATCAATTTTGCCAAGCCAAACAACATTGATAACACTGTCTCAAAACCACGATTTTGAAGATAATGAGTTAGTTGACAGTTTTGCAAAAATTGATGGCAAGCCATATTTAATTATGAGCAATACTAGGACAACTATTAGTGTATACCCGTGGGTTCATACAGACATCCAAAGCGGCGTTTTGCAAATATCGTGCGGTGGTGATTTTAGATTGACGGGTGCTGATAGTAATATGATAACAATGCAGAGCGGGTCATCTGATTGCGCCATATGTTCGGGGGCATTAGGTTTCTATTCGGGGCTGATGCCTAAAAGAGTCAACGAATTTAATGATATCGGCTTAAGAATTGGCAATCGCAATGATGCCCTTCGGATGGGCGAAGTGGTTGCAGGATTTTATGTTGAGGGCAATATATTTGATATTGTTAAAACAAATACAGCTGCTAAAGATAACACTATAATCCTAAATCCTAACGGTGTTGATCTTGATAAATGTTACTCACTAGCCCCTTTATCTACAAGCAACACTGCAGCATCTGCGTTTATCGGCGGATTTACATTTATCAAAGGCGGGGATTTTAATCGCAAAAAAGCGCATCAAAGAGCAGATGGACAAAATCCAAACTTTAATGAGCAAGTTAGCTTTGATAGTGAGCATTTTAAAGTACGTTCAAATAGTGCAATCATTACTTTTGTTGATAACGTCAAACATCGAGAAATTTTTGGCAACGTAGATGTTAGTTTTGATGTTTTTGGCACATCTGCATTAAGTGGCACGCTCGGCAATACAACAATTAAGTGTCAAAATGGGTATAAAATCAACGGCTCTACTGACAATTTTGTAATACCTGCATCATTGACCGCATTTACTGTAAAAGCCAGACTAGTTAACGGCGCAGACTGGATTGTGCATGTTTACTATGCGTCAAAACCCACATCTAAGGTATCACATGATTTTGGTACTGTCGCAGCTGGCGATACTAAAACTAGAGTCACAACAGTAAAGGGCGCATCTGTTGGTTCTCCTGTTTCTGCTGCTTTTAGTCAACCTCTAAATGGACTTATTTTATATGCTGAGGTAAATAGCGCAAACTCAGTTAAAGTGTACTTGCACAATCCTACAGCTCAAGATAAAACAATCCCCGAAGGTATTTTAAAAGCATCTTTAATTTAAAAGCAAAACTCAACTAAAAATCCTGAATAGATGATTTACTGACAAAATAAAATAGAGAGGTAAACAAAATGCCGCATAACATAGCTGCAGCATCAAGTATCGGCAAGCACATACTGCTATCAAGCGTAGGCACACTGCTAAGTATTGTAAGCGTCGCTGTGCAAGCTGGCGGTGCTAATAACATACATGTGCAACTTAAACAAACTCAAACGTTTTTGTATTTAGAGATCCCGCTGTGGTGGTTTTTTGCCGCATCGGTAATACTTGCATTCGTCGGGGCATTTTTAGCACTTTTGACTGACACACTAAGAGGTAAAGGAGGTCCGATCAGTAAGTTTTTGACAGCAGTGTTAGTCGGTCTGATCGCAACGTTTATATTTTTACCCGCGGCAGTCGATGAGCCTAATGTTGTAGTCATGATGTTAACTAGCCTCGGCGGTAGCTTCAGCGGCACCATCTTGCTGTATCTAGTAGCACGTTTGATCAGCAACTCTGCACTGCATGACTCATTGATTGACGTCGCAAAAGACAATCTCGTATTAGCATGGCAAACTTTTTTAAAGTTTTTGATTTACATGATGCCTGGGGATAAAAAATAATGATTATATTAAGCTTTATTAATAATGCTATCCCCATAATCGGTATCGCGATTGCTCTTTTTGCGGTGTTTAACAAACGCATATGCACTACTGACGACAGTAACGCAGCGTTTATACATTTATCATTAATCTTATGGATGATTTTAATAGCAGCAGATTGGACTGGCACTCATATTGCTGTTTGGCAAACTGTAGTAGCACGCGCGATAGCACTAGCACAGCTAATTATCATGATAAAGATTGAGTATAAAACGCTCAGTCGATATCGACCAACACTTAAAAATTAACCGCCCTCTTTATGAGGGTTTTTAACATCCGGAGAATGACAATGACAACAGTAACAATCACAGCAGGACATAGCAATACTGACCCAGGCGCAGTAAACGGACGAATCACTGAAGCGGAAATTACGACAGATATGCGCAATATAGTCGCGTACTGCTTAAAAGACTTGGGTATTAACGTCATCACAGACGGCAATGGCAGCGACAATCAAACGTTAAGACAGGCTATACGGCTAATAAAAAAAGGTGACATCGCTATTGAGTTTCATACTAATGCTTTTCATACTCCGCGCGCCGCGGGTGTCGAAGCCCTAGCTCAGTCTAAAGATAAAGCTATCTGTGCCAAATTGTGCGAGGCGGTCAGTGACGTGTTAGGTATTCCGATTCGTGGAAATGAAGGCGGTTTCAAATCCGAAGGCAGTGGCCAACATAGTCGCCTTGGCTATGTCCGTAACGGCGGTATTATTTTAGAGTTATTCTTTATCTCAAATCCAACTGAGCTTGCAGCGTATCAAGCCAAAAAATGGCCACTAGCTCGTGAATTGGCTGAGGTTATCGCTGAGCACGTCGGCGTTAAACAATGTACGTAGGAGTAATCCATGCCTTATTTATATCTATTAAAGTTCTGGCGTGAGTTAATCATACTCACGCTATTAATAGTTTTATCCATATCTGTAGTGTCTTGTCAAAACAAGTCACGCAGTATTAAAGATATTAAAGCGCAGTATGAGCTTCAAGCGATTACTGATAAAGCGGAGTTTGAAGCCAAAGCACGTCAAATTGAGCAAGATAATTATGCGAGGTTACAAGATGCCCAGCAAATCTATGAATTTAAACAAAATCAAATTATTGATGACTATAACAGTGCTGTCACTGCTAACAGTAGCTTGTCAGACACACTTAACAGTATCGAGTCCAACATTGCCGACTTATATGTTAGCCTGCCCTCAGCTTGCAGGCGCTCAATTTTCGCACGTTGCCTAGCTCGATATGATAGTCCTGCTAACGCTGTACCAGCATTAATATTGAATAATTGACGGTATTCATCAGCTGTAACATTGTGCGCTCGGCTTAAATGAGATGGTAAAAATTGATATCGCTTACCGCACAGCAAACATTGAATTCTGTCATGATTCGCATACGCATCAACATCAACTTGACTGGTAAACGGCTTAGGTTGTTGATAGCTCATTTATCACCTCATTAAAAAAGCCCTACCGAATTAACAGTAGGGCTTTGTTTGTTTATGCTAATTTAAACCATTCTTGAGTTTTAGCCCAATCAATAAATTGCTCTACAGTGCTAAATTCTTCGCCATCTGCTACACCATAACCTGTCTGCTCATTTACATCATAACCATAATCATAAGCCTCGCATGAGATATAGCCATCATTATTAGTGATTGGTTGAGCAGTAGCATTTGTTACATCATATCCAATTACAGTTTTCATAGTATTCTCCAGTCGTTTAGTTGTTTAGTTGTTTAGTTGTTTAGTTGTTTACCTCATTTCTTAATACCTATTGTATCTAATATTAGATACAGTGTCAACACTATTTATTAATTATTTTTAAATTTTTTTGATCTCAACTAAAACATCTGATATTGATTTTATTTTATCTGACGCAATCTGACTCAGCTCTCCCCAGACCCAATCAGGGACACCTCTTTTTTTCCACAATCTAACATGCGACGAGTTATTTAGATCTAGTGCTCTAGTTAATTCTGCCTGCCATGTATTTCCCCATATTGCTAGACCGCACTTCTCTAGTTCAGCCCAGCTATCTGTTTGCTTTGTCATAATGACTCCTATTTTAGTAAATTTTCACCTGCTGATCTTACAGATAATCTTTTTAACGCTGTGCGGAACTCTGTTTTAGCGTTGTATGTAAAATCGCCATTGCGACCCGCTAACTCCTTGCTGATGCTACTAGCGATATCAGTTAAAAACTCATTAGCGTCATAGTCGCTAATATCTAGTGCTAAAAATGCGTCAAAATCTATTATTTGTACTTTTCCTTTATAGCTAACGCCCGCCTGTGCAGCCTCTTGGAATGATTTGTCAGCCAGTAGCGCTTTAGCGTTCCCAGTTTTGGCGATATCTAAAATAGCGTTTAAATTAAGATTTTTCAGGGTTTTTTGATGAGCATTTAAAACTCTCAACCACTGACCAAAATTAACTTGGTAGCTATCGCCCGCCTGGATTGTTTTTTTAGTGTAGCGGTGTGCTTTTTTGAATAATTCTGAATTGTTCATTTGCTGTCTCCTTAGACTAACTGGCGTTGCTATCAACTGCCTTTGTTATTTGATGTGTTTATTGTATCTAATATTAGATACAGTGTCAATACCTTTTATCAAATATTTTTAAATTATTTTAAATACACAGTCACTAACTCTGTATCCCCAACTGCTATATTTAATGCAACTTTGTTATAAGTCGGCTGACCATACCTCATCACAACCTCAAACTCTGCTCTAAACTTTAGGTATAAACTAATCGGCATAGCAACACTCTTAACATCGTGAGAGTCGATGTAGTCGGCTAAAGCTTTGGGCGTGTCGAATGTCATGTGGTGAGTTTTGTATGAGTGCATTTTAATTCGTCCAAATAATCCGCCCATTTTTGCATCATCTCAGCACGTTCAGCTAAGTAAGTCATCCTGCTGTACGCCTCGCCATTACTGTCTTTAGTTTTATGTCCTGCTTGACTGTCCGGCAGATATTTGGGGTATTTAAGTTGCTCTTGTATCATTGTGATAGCTGATGCTCTAAAGCCATGAGGTGTATGTACGCCTTTATAGCCAATGCGGTCTAAATGCTTACGTAACTCTGCTATTTGCTCAGGTGCGGGCGGCTCAATGACTGCATCCCACTGTATATAATCACTCATTTTTTTTCTTCCTATATTCTCGCTGATAATCTCTAGCCCTATCCGCATCCCTACCATCAGCTCGTTTGGCTCCGGCTGGTAACTGGTTAACGGAATATGGCTTAACTTCTTTAACTAGCTCTGCTTGCTGTTTGCGCTGATAATCTGTTTTATTTCGGTCAGCGCCTCTAGCTGCCTCACTCGCCTCTGCCAAATGAACATATGTTAGCCTGCCCTCAGCTTGCAGGCGCTCAATTTTCGCACGTTGCCTAGCTCGATATGATAGTCCTGCTAACGCTGTACCAGCATTAATATTGAATAATTGACGGTATTCATCAGCTGTAACATTGTGCGCTCGGCTTAAATGAGATGGTAAAAATTGATATCGCTTACCGCACAGCAAACATTGAATTCTGTCATGATTCGCATACGCATCAACATCAACTTGACTGGTAAACGGCTTAGGTTGTTGATAGCTCATTTATCACCTCATTAAAAAAGCCCTACCGAATTAACAGTAGGGCTTTGTTTGTTTATGCTAATTTAAACCATTCTTGAGTTTTAGCCCAATCAATAAATTGCTCTACAGTGCTAAATTCTTCGCCATCTGCTACACCATAACCTGTCTGCTCATTTACATCATAACCATAATCATAAGCCTCGCATGAGATATAGCCATCATTATTAGTGATTGGTTGAGCAGTAGCATTTGTTACATCATATCCAATTACAGTTTTCATAGTATTCTCCAGTCGTTTAGTTGTTTAGTTGTTTAGTTGTTTA
>NZ_JBXYJH010000012.1:0-159109 GCF_057396215.1 Psychrobacter sp. CX18
TCAAAATTAGCAAAAAGATAAAGATTACAGATATTTTATAAAAAGGAAAAAATGGGGCGACTGATGGGACTTGAACCCACGACAACCGAGATCACAACCCGGGGCTCTACCAACTGAGCTACAGCCGCCATAATCAACATGAACATGTCAAAAGAGTACAGCGTCTTGACTTATGATGAGTCAAGTATTACGACAGGCGAAAGTGGTGCGCCTGGCAGGATTCGAACCTGCGACCACCTGCTTAGAAGGCAGATGCTCTATCCAACTGAGCTACAGGCGCTCATAGTGCTGACAATGACTTATTTAAACATAATAAGCAACAAATGTCTTATTTAAAGCATAAAAAAAAGCCTGTAAGGCTCCGATTTAAAAAATGGTCGGAGTGATAGGATTCGAACCTACGACCCTCTGGTCCCAAACCAGATGCGCTACCAAACTGCGCCACACTCCGATGTTTTACTTCTTTACGGTTTTGATGATACTTGCTCGTTAAAAAAGCTAATTTAATAAACCAACTTTTTTAATAATTTAACTTTGATAAGTGCAATCAAATATTAATTACTTGAAGCGTCATCGCTATCGAGGTGCATATAATAGGATTAAAACCGAACCTTGTCAACACTTTTTTTATTTATTTAAAAAAGAATCGCGGTAAAATATTGAAACCTAATATATTTTCTTCAAATCAGTACATCTCCTGTCTCAATATCAAACGGAATAGCGCTTAGATACGTTGCACCCTGATACTGAGAACTTAGATTCTGAGAAATTAAATGCTTGGAATTTAAATACTGAGCATCATACTGATTAGGCTGCCTATTTTCATCTAATTTAGGCAACACGTCAAGTCGTTGTTTGAAATTTGCTGTCTTCGGATAAATCAGCCAAGACTCCGAACAGTTCAAATGTTGTTGATACACAAATAACTGCTGCCAGTCAGCGCCATTGATATGATGCACACTCTCTATTGCCTTATATTTGATATCAATAACATGGGTAATAACTCCCTCGTTATCACAGATACATGCGTCGGGAATGATCTTTTGAATGACATGTGTCGGTGTTACTTTATCTTTTAGAGGGTGATCATTGACGTTATTATTAGACATTGGGCTGTTAACCAACCAGTCCATGGTCGGCTGAATAATCAACTGACTATTAGGCAGTGTGTTAGACACCCACCGGATAAGCTTACCGAGCACCCAGCGCTCGAATGCATGGTTCATATTTATCATTAGTGCCGGTACCGGTGTTGTCATAGCACTATTTTGAGGGCTCTTATCGTTTTGAATGCTGGCTTGTTTTTGGTCCTTTGCATTGCCGTCTGTTTTGAAAGTCTCTTGGTTATCTAGGCTATGCGTCAGTAGCCACCAGCACCACTGTAGTGCCTCTATTAAGACGTCACGCTGAGAGACAGTATACTGAGCATACCAGTGCTTTTTGTTGTTAAGAATATCTCGATACGTTGTCTGCCAATCCCTTAATGGCAAAGGTTTAATAGATTGTAAGCCATGAGGCAGCCTCATACTATTGTCTTGCAATAGCTTTTGTAATTGCTGCAAACCCGTCACGATAAATCTTGCCAGCGTTTGGTCTATGCGAAATATTGACTGCTCACTATACAGATAATGTGGACGATGCCAGTTATTTTTTAACTGTGAACTTAGCTTGAGTTTACCCTGAGCCCTAGGTTGATTGTGCATTTGTGTTTGATAGTTATTTGGCAATAAGACAGTAGCTTGTTCTATCTTCTGTTTGGCAATCTTTAGTATCCCTTCGTACCAAGGTGAGCCTGTGCTGCTATCGTATGTATTTTGTTGAGTCAGACTAGGGTGCGTGTTTTGCGTAGAGCCATACTGAATAGGGCGAGGTTTTATTCGAGGTAGAATGGATGGGTAATATTGAGGAAAGGCCACCTCTTTTATCTGCTGCGATAGTAAAGGGCTTGTGGGTGCAGTTCCCATAGTTATAGCGGGTATGGGCTTGTGTAAGCCATCCTCTGCAATATCGGCGAGCATTTGTGCTACCCACTGCCGAGCTGTTTCAATCTGCTTAGCATGGGTTAATTGATGGTCTGCCAGAGCTATTTTGGGTAGTATTTCCAACGTAACACCACTTGGCAACACAATACTGGCTAAATAATGGCTGACATAGAGGTTTATCTGCCCTCGCTTAACCTCAATTTTAAAGCACGGTAATTCTTTGTTGATTAAGTAGTCAAAATCTTGTGGATCACCAAAGTCCTCTCGGTATAGTCTTTGATGTTCAAGACAACTCATGACCTGTCGATGCTGATGTCGATGTTGATTAAGTTGGCTTGGTATGGAGTTATGGACTGAATTATTGGAAGCGGGCATAGCAGCCTTCTAAAATAGTAGCCTTTTAAAATAGTAGCCTTCTAAAAAAGTTGTCACCGAATCACTCTTTAATGTGTGGCAGCGTTCAGCTCACTAAGCCTAAAACTGCTCTACTGACACTCACGACTAACACTCGGTTGCCTTATAACACGTTGGAGACTGCTTAACGATATTATCTAAAACAAGGCGTTCTTAAAGAGACGTTAATTCTCTAGATACTGTCAATACTATCACTCTATAAGACTATCACTATTAAAAACAATCACAATTTATTCTTAATGATATTATTCAACTAAGGTTAATGCATACAGCTGCTGATAAGGCTTAGCAACAAGGTATTGAGCAGACCTTTGTTGTAGACCATCCAATTCTGCCTCAGCTAAGATTTGAGTGTCTAATTGATCAAGCTGGCCATTAGCAACGGCTATAAACGCAGGAGTATAATCAATTCTAGGCGCTATACCCTGTTCAGTGTCAGGCTCCCTAGCTGAGTGAAGCACTTGAAACAGACATGCCTCTACTCTGCCCAATATCTTATCAGTAGAATGCCCATACAGCACTTGTATGAGTATATCTGTTACCTGAGCTGGCATCGCTGATAGCTTAATGTACTCTATTATCTGCGGAATAATTTGTCGATGAAGACGCTTTGCTAGATCTGCTACATCCTTTATTTGCATAAAATAGGCATGACCTAATTGTGCCTCTTCTCCTAGAAGTGACTGCAAACGATGATTGATAACCTGCATCAGTTGTCCCACATCAATCTTACTGCCTTCTATATCAGTGATGTGTGGCACCAACGTACTATCTGGATAGCAGGTCACAAAATCAAATCGACGTCTAAAGGCCATATCAAGCGCAGCTAGAGAATGATCCTGAGTATTCATTGTCGCATAAATATCGACATTACTCGGCACCATAAACTGACGCCCCGAATAGGCTAGGCGTACACTCATAGGACTTGTCCCACCTGCCCGCTTAGTTGGCTCAATCACACTCATAAGCTCGCCAAATACTTGTGCGGTATTAGCACGGTTAATCTCATCGATCAACATCGCATAACGGTGCTCAGGATCATGACTGGCTTTAGCACACAGCTCTAAAAAAGCGCCTTGCTGGATCTCATACTGCATCTGACCAGTTTGTGGATTGATCCGAGGCCGAATTCCCTCCACAAACTCATCATACCCGTAAGATTGATGAAAGCTCACCAAACAGCTACGTCTCACGGTATGACTATTGGCGTACTGTTGTTCAGCGCGCTCATCATAAAAAGACAGCAAATCGGAGAGCGTTTGTGACAGAGTTAGCTTAACTTCATCTAATAAGAACCATTGGCTCGATTCGGTCTTATCAAAATAATAATTGGCCGAGCGTAGACTTGTATTGACAGTGGTTGATTCTGGATGCGCATGTTTATTTAACTGCACCCATAAGGTTTGACTGATATTTTCATTGCGCTTATTGGCAGCCGCTTTGTCTTTAATCAATTGGTGTTGCGTAATCTCTGGCACAGTCATCATTCTATCTTCTAACAACAATACGGCGCACACCACATCACACCACCCATAATGGCTTATTTGCTTAATTCGCCACGCCTGCCATGAGGTATCGATAGACTCATCATACCGCTTTTGAATGTCAAGCAGACGGTGGGTTTTGCCAGTCCCTGCCACTCCGGTAAAGATAATGTTGGTCGGTGTTGTCGGTAAATGTATTAAATCATTATCCAAAATATCTCTTCACTTATCTTAATATTCATTTATACCAAATCTACAAGTTAATCTATTGAGGAATGCGTGTGCTAACGCAACTAATCAAACGCGACATCTAGTAAGGTCAGTGAGCCTGCCAAAGCAAGGTTGTCTCATAAAATTGGTAATTGCATTGATATTCGACAAACAATCATTCAGTATAGGACAATCAGAACAATTGAATTCGGTCGCCGTATTTTCCCTTTAAATTGGATTTACTTTGCTTTACTCTGCCTTTAGAATACTTTAGATTCTAACTCAAAGGATGCCCCATGACCCAACTTCAAAGCTTAATGAAAACACCGCTTAAAAGAATAGTTAAAAAAGTAACCACTCAGACTAAAGCCGTCCTAAGTGATGCGTCTAAATTAAAAGCCTCTAGCAATAAAACCCTAAATCAAAAGGAAAAAGACAACACTTTAACGGTAAACAATGCCTTTACCAAAATCTTAAAAGCCGCTCAATTGCTACCCAAATCAACCCAATCCTTTGTGCTAACCAAAACCTTTAGTAAGATTGTGCCTTATGTGGGCACAACCGGCATAGTCTATGAACAGGTTGCGCCCAATAAGCTGGTGGTGAGTCTCAATAATAAAAAAGGGGTTCAAAATCATATTGGTTCTATTCACGCGGTTGCCGTCACTTTATTAGCAGAAACCGCGACAGGGTTTATACTAGGTATCAATCTGCCATCAGATCGAATCTTATTGGTCAAATCATATCAAGTCAACTTCTATCGTCCACTTCAAAAAGGTCAGATAGCCGCAGTCGCTACATTGAGCGATGAGCAACGTCAGTATATTTTAGATAATCCAAAAGGCGACATGGTCATCCCTTGTATTATAGAGGATCGCAATTCAAATAGTGACCGTGACCCCATTACAGTAGAGATGACTTGGGCGTGGATTCCAAAGTCTGAACTTAAAGGGCGCCGAGAAGGGAAAATCACATCATAAGAATTATTAGCGTCCTCATTTTTTATTCACCGTCTTTTTAAATAAGGATAAGCCTTAGTATTCAACCATCCCACCCCGCATCTCATCTACCAAAGTCATAAACTCTTGGCGCCACTCTCGGATGGTTTGCTCATCTGGCAGCCATTGATTAGATAAGGTAACGACGTTGACAATTAAGTCATGATCGGAAGGAGTTATGGTTGCGCTGTCTGGTGCTGGAGCATACTGACAGCGCTGATAGGCCATTTGAATATGTGCCAATACACCAGACTCTAGGGAAATCTTTAATCGTTGCAACTCAGGTGATATCAAGGTCTTTTGGGCCAACTGACTCTCTATATACTCGATAGTTGGTGCGGTCGTGTCAAGATTATAAAAGTGAGCAAGCTCTTGTAACAGTGCCCAGAACGCACCTTGTAAATGAAAAATTGCCGTCTCACAGTGTGCTTGATAAAGTTGTTTATCGGCCGTTTCACCCGCTTGCTTACAAGCAATTCTACAAAAATAAAACTTTTGATTGGTACGATCTGCTTGATAGCGTGCCACTCTACCTTTGTCTGCCATAGATGCTTAACCTATTTTATCGTTAAATTCCTAATGTAGCACAAAAAGGCAACTTAGTGATAAGGTTAGGCTCTATATTAAGAGGATTGTTGGGGAAAGTCATAATTTTTATAGATTTCTAATATTCCATTTTTTTTATCAATGAATATTCTTTCTATCCCAAACCCTCTACTACCAATGTCCGGATTTTTATGAAAAATATCAATTTTATTAGCTGCTTTAAAGTCGGCACTATAATTACTAATCGTTTTTTGACGTAATAAGGGCTTCAGATCACTATCGTCAACTTTATAGCTAATGGTCGCAGCACTTGGTATAAAAGATTGTTTTAAACTCAGCTTTCTGCCTTCTGCCAATTTAGAATAGCCATCCGTTACCATTATTTTGCCTAAATCAATACTGTATTTGTCGACTTGGAATTCAGTTTTTACTTTCGGATTCTTATACCATCTATAGTTATATAGATCTACGCCACGATTTAGCTGCTTATGTAAATGATTCAAGACATCTTGATAACTATCCGCCTTAATTTTCAAGGCGTTACCATCGTACTTCGCGGTAAAGTTGGGACAGGTTATCGCAAAGTCAGGGCTGCCACTTGAGGTCAAATCTCCCATACTTATTGTTTTTTTGGTGTTAGAGGTAGCATCATTGGATTGCCAGTTTGCATTGATCGCTAACTGATTTTTCAAGGACATCAGCATAATATTTAAGCTATCGCAATCTGGGCTAGTGGATTTACTCAGAACCGTTTTGTTTTGGGTCGCTTGTTCTGATTGAGCGCCGTTTGACTCAGCGCTTTTAGCTACCCCTTTACTAGACACCGTACTTTTATCGACACTGGTTGATGCGGCATAAGCACTCATACTAAATGGCATTATCACAAGCAAAGATGACAATACAATCTTCTGCATGATAGGTTTATTTTTGATTGAATTTTTCATAGTGGTTTATTTTAATAGTTTGTTTATGGAATAGGGTATAGCTTTATCTATAGTCAAAGAACTTTAAAGTAGTCACAAGGCAACCGAGTGCAAGTACTATTGGAGTAGGCTTAATGAGGTTAACGCCGTGGCTTTTTATAAGTTCGCCGACTATATAGAATAATCCATCTTGGTCAGCTACATTAAACCTCGTTATTATTTTGGGTTGGATTATTTGTGTTGGGTCTGTTGCGTCTAGACTTGCCTTACTTGATAGGCTAACTTCTTAATTTGATATTATTACGATGAATAGTATTTACTATGAACAGATTAAATTGAATTTATGATAGACATCAAACACTACAGACAAATTAATATAATCATTCTTTTTGTTACAAAATTAAATTCTTAAAAAAACAAAAAAGCCGGCAATTATGCCGGCTTTTTATCTTTTCTCTTTACTAATGCTAATGGAGACTTAACGTCATCCTACTGACCCGGTTTATCTTGACTAAGCTCTTGAGCAAAGGCTTCATCAAAGCTTCTAAAGTCTTGAGCAGAACTATTAGCTTCCATATCGAAGGCTGCATCTAACGCGCTTTCAACATCATAGTTTTGAGTACCCTCTTTCGCTTTCTTACGCGCCGCATGATAAGCAAGACCAGTACCCGCTGGAATCAAACGTCCAACCACAACGTTTTCTTTAAGACCGCGTAGCTCATCGACTTTACCCTCAACTGCAGCCGCTGTTAAGACGCGAGTGGTTTCTTGGAAAGACGCCGCGGAGATAAAGCTTTCTGTGGCTAAGCTTGCTTTAGTAATACCCAATAATTGACGTTCAAACTTCACTGGGAACTTATCTTCAGCAATTAGCTTCTCATTGATTGCAATGACATCAGCATACTCAGCCTGATCGCCTTTGAAGTAATTTGAATCACCAGGCTCAGTAATTTCTACTTTACGTAGCATCTGACGAATAATGACTTCAATGTGTTTATCATTAATTTTCACACCTTGCAAACGGTAAACATCTTGTACTTCGTCAACAATATAGTTTGCCAACGCCGTTTCACCTTGCAGACGTAAAATATCATGAGGATTTAAAGGACCATCTGCAACCACTTCACCACGGGCAACGGTTTCGTTTTCAAAGACGTTAATTTGACGCCATTTTGGAATTAGCTCTTCATGCGTCTCACCCTCTTCATTGGTAATAATGAAGCGGTTCTTACCTTTCGTCGCGGTACCAAAGCTAACCACACCCGACATCTCTGCCATAATAGCGTGATCTTTTGGACGACGCGCTTCAAATAAGTCAGCAACACGTGGCAGACCACCGGTGATATCTTTCGTACCAGAAGTCGCTTGTGGTACACGGCCTAATACCGAACCTGCTGTAACGTCTTCACCGTCAGAAACACGAATGATAGTTTCTGCAGGTAAAAAGTAAACGACCTCTTTACCGCCAGTCGTATCAAGAATGATGGCCGGACGTAAATCTTTAGCATTAGATGGGCGATCTTTTGGACCTAGGATCTCAAACGAGCTCATACCAGTCGCGTCATCAATCTTCATAGTGGCAGTAGAGCCATCAATGATATCACTAAAGCGTGCTTTACCCGCGAATTCAGTGATGATAGGGTGAGTGTGTGGATCCCATTTTGCAACGGCTTGCCCACTTTCAACTTCGTCGCCATCTTTTACAAGTACACTAGAGCCATAAGGGACTTTATAACGCTCACGTTCACGGCCCACATCATCGGCAATACCGATCTCAGCAGAACGTGACACAATCACTAAATGACCATCGACATGTTCCACTGTTTTCATATTATGGAAACGGATGAAACCTTTATTACGCGCAGAGATACTATTGTCTACTGACGTCGAGCTTGCCGCACCACCAACGTGGAAGGTACGCATCGTTAACTGAGTACCTGGCTCACCAATGGATTGAGCTGCCATAACACCAACAGACTCACCAATATTTACTTTGTGACCACGGGCTAAGTCACGTCCATAACACTGAGCACACACCCCGTGTGGGACATCACAGGTAATAACCGAACGCACCCAAACTTCATCGATACCATTGTCATCGATAACCGTAACACCATGCTCATCAATCAACGTACCGGCAGGTAATAACACTTCGTCATCACGGCTAATCACATCGCGAGCAACCACACGACCAAGGACACGATCACCGAGTTTCTCAATGATTTCACCACCTTGGATATGCGGTGTCATGTGCACACCTTTATCGGTACCACAATCATCTTCAGTGATGACTAAATCTTGAGCGACATCGACCAAACGACGCGTTAGATAACCCGAGTTCGCTGTTTTAAGAGCGGTATCTGCCAGACCTTTACGCGCACCGTGAGTTGAGATGAAGTACTGAAGTACTGACAAACCTTCGCGGAAGTTGGCTTTAATAGGGGTTTCAATGATTGAGCCATCTGGCTTAGCCATCAAACCACGCATACCTGCCAACTGTCGAATCTGAGCCGCACTACCACGAGCACCAGAGTCTGACATGATAAAGATTGAGTTAAACGACTTTTGCTCTTCTTTTTCACCTTTGGCATTTATAACGATATCTGTTGATAAGTTGTCCATCATCGCTTTTGCGACTTTATCGTTGGTACGTGACCAAATATCAACTACTTTGTTATAACGCTCACCAGCAGTAACGAAGCCTTGCTCAAACTGTTGTTCAATTTCACGAACTTCAGCGTCTGCTGCATCAAGTAATTCTTTTTTCACTGGTGGGATAACCATATCCTCAATACCAATTGAAACCCCTGATAGCGTCGCTTGAGCAAACCCTAAATACATTAATTGGTCCGCAAAAATAACACTGTCCTTCACACCACGGGTACGGTAGCAAGAGTTCATTAACTTAGAGATGTTCTTTTTGGTCATCTCTACGTTACACTCTTCAAACTTCATACCTTTTGGCATGATATTCCAGATAAGTAAACGACCCGCAACCGTCTCTTTTAAAGACGTGCTTTTGGTTTCGTTACCTTCTTCATCGATCTCAGTCTCTGTCACACGAACTTTAATCTTAGCGTTCACATGTAAGTCGTTAGAGCCAATCGCACGTAAGGCTTCGTTTACAGTGGCAAAGATCATGCCCTCGCCTTTGGCATTAATCGATGAGCGACTGATGTAATATAAACCCAATACAACGTCTTGTGACGGTACGATAATCGGATCACCGTTTGCAGGAGACAAGATATTATTGGTAGACATCATCAACGTACGTGCTTCAAGCTGAGCTTCCAACGTTAACGGTACGTGTACCGCCATTTGGTCACCATCGAAGTCGGCGTTAAAGGCAGTACATACCAAGGGATGCAGCTGAATTGCTTTACCTTCGATTAATACAGGCTCAAATGCTTGTAGTCCAAGTCTGTGAAGCGTCGGTGCACGGTTTAATAATACGGGATGCTCACGGATAACCATGGCCAGCATATCCCATACTTGTGGCTCTTCACGCTCTACCATCTTTTTAGCTTGCTTAATGGTCGTCGCCATGCCATGTGACAACAGTTTTGAATAGGTAAATGGCTTAAACAACTCAAGCGCCATTTTCTTCGGCAAACCACACTGATGTAGACGTAGGGTCGGACCAACTACGATGACTGAACGTCCTGAATAGTCAACACGTTTACCCAATAAGTTTTGACGGAAACGACCTTGCTTACCTTTAATCATATCGGCAAGTGACTTAAGCGGACGCTTGTTACTACCCGTGATGGCACGACCACGACGACCATTATCCAATAACGCATCAACGGACTCTTGAAGCATACGTTTTTCGTTACGTACGATAATATCGGGTGCATTTAATTCGAGTAGACGTTTCAAACGGTTATTACGGTTAATCACACGACGATATAGGTCATTAAGATCTGACGTCGCAAAACGGCCACCTTCCAAAGGGACTAACGGACGCAAATCTGGTGGTAAAACAGGTAATATAGTCATTACCATCCACTCAGGTTTGTTATTAGAATCACGGAAGGCTTCTAATAATTTAAGACGTTTAGACAGCTTTTTAAGCTTCGTTTCAGAGCCTGTGTTTGGAATCTCTTCACGTATCTCATCAATTTCTAAATCAATATCGATGTCTTTTAATAAGTCTTGAACCGCTTCAGCACCCATTTTAGCGATAAACTCATCACCAAACTCTTCTAGTGCTTTATAGTAGTCTTCATCATCTAATAGCTGATACTTCTCTAAAGACGTCATACCAGGATCAGTGACGACATAGCTTTCAAAATATAAGACACGCTCAATATCACGTAGCGTCATATCTAATAATAAACCAATGCGGCTTGGTAATGATTTTAAAAACCAAATATGAGCCACTGGACTGGCAAGGTCAATATGACCCATACGATCACGGCGAACTTTGGCGGTAGTGACTTCAACACCACATTTTTCACAAATGACACCTTGGAATTTGCGACGCTTGTACTTACCACATAGACACTCAAAGTCTTTTACTGGGCCAAAAATTTTGGCACAAAATAGACCATCACGCTCAGGCTTAAAAGTACGGTAGTTAATTGTTTCAGGTTTTTTTACTTCACCATGTGACCACGATTTGATGGTTTCAGGTGCCGCCAATGTAATTTGAATACTGTCAAATTCACGTTTGCCATTGTCGGCAGGGCTTTTCATAATATCGAGTAAATCTTTCAAGTTGCTTCTCCGTTATATGTGTTCACGGCATTTAGGTCGGTTTTACCAGTTTGACTGATAATGCTAAGCTACCGTTTGAAGGCAATGAATTAGGCTGAGTTAAAGGGAGGATAAAGGCTGTCAATATTAAACCTTTATCCAGACTAGCTTGGTAGAAATAGGGTTTAAACTAAGATCTTGTGCTTAAACCTACCCTGACACTACGTATCGTATCTACCATTTAGGCTAGTTACTCTCTTTTAGCTCAATATTAATACCCAGAGATTTAATCTCTTTGGTCAGTACATTAAATGACTCAGGCATACCTGGATCCATGTACTGTTCGCCGTCAACAATGTTTTTATACATACGCGTACGACCTTCAACATCATCTGACTTAACTGTCAGCATTTCTTGTAGCGTATACGTCGCACCATAAGCTTCCAGTGCCCATACTTCCATCTCACCAAAGCGCTGTCCACCGAACTGCGCTTTACCGCCTAAAGGCTGCTGGGTAACGAGTGAGTATGACCCTGTTGAGCGCGCATGCATTTTGTCATCAACCAAGTGGTTCAATTTCAGCATATACATATAGCCTACCGTAACAGGTCGATCAAATTTAACCCCAGTACGGCCATCATATAAGGTTTGCTGACCTGATTTTTGATAGCCTGCAAGCTCTAGTAACTCGTCGATTTGAACCTCACGTGCACCATCAAATACCGCAGTACCCATCGGTACACCATCACGTAAATTTTGTGCCAGTGCCATGATGTCATCATCGCTTAAGCTTTCAAGATCAACTTGCTCGCCGCCCACTTTGTTATAGATCTTATCTAAGAACTCACGTAGTTCAGTGACAGCCGCCTGTGCTTTTAGCATACCATTAATCTTATCACCTAAGCCTTTAGCCGCCATCCCTAGATGCGTCTCTAGAATCTGACCGATGTTCATACGTGAAGGAACACCTAATGGGTTCAATACGATATCAACTGGGTTACCGTTTTCATCATAAGGCATGTCTTCGACTGGCATAATACGTGACACGACCCCTTTGTTACCATGACGACCGGCCATCTTATCACCCGGTTGTATACGGCGTTTTACGGCTAAATACACCTTAACAATTTTTTGTACGCCATGTTGCAGATCATCACCCGCCGTTAGCTTGCGTTTTTTATCAGCAAACTTAGTATCAATGTCTTTTTGCTTCTCAACCAAGTACTCTTGAATTTGCGTCATGCGCTCAGCGATGTCTTCTTCAACAGGCTGAATATCAAGCAAGGTTTCGAGTGACATTTCTAATAGTTCAGTCTCTGTTAAAACACTACCTGATTTAAGTCCTGCACCACCACTAATGGCTTGACCATCAAGTAAATGACTAATACGGCTACGAGCGGCTTCTTCAAAAATACGCAGCTCTTCTTTTAAATCTTTACGATAGTTATCAAGCTGTGACTTCTCAATTGCTTTCGCACGCTCATCTTTATCTACGCCATCACGGGTAAATACTTGTACATCGATGACCGTTCCTTTGGTAGAAGTAGGCACCCGTAAAGAAGTATCTTTAACGTCTGCCGCTTTCTCACCAAAGATGGCTCTGAGTAGTTTTTCTTCTGGCGTTAATTGTGTCTCACCTTTAGGTGTCACTTTACCGACTAGGATATCGCCTGCATCTACTTCAGCACCGATATAGACAATACCAGATTCATCAAGGCTTGATAGCGCTGCTTCACCAACGTTTGGAATATCTGCAGTGATCTCTTCAGTACCAAGTTTCGTATCACGCGCCACACAGGTTAATTCTTGAATATGAATGGTTGTGAAACGGTCTTCTTTTACAACACGCTCAGATAATAAAATTGAATCCTCAAAGTTATAACCGTTCCATGGCATGAATGCCACACGCATGTTCTGGCCTAGAGCCAATTCGCCCAAGTCAGTTGATGGGCCGTCCGCCAAGATATCTCCGCTAGCAATTTTATCGCCTTGGTTGACGATAATACGCTGGTTAATACAAGTGTTCTGGTTAGAACGGGTGTACTTAATCAAGTTATAAATATCGATACCCGCTTCACCGGCACCCATTTCATCTTCATTGACTCGTACTACGATACGAGACGCGTCCACGTCTTCAATAACACCACCACGTTTGGCGATCACACACACACCAGAGTCACGGGCAACATGGCGCTCCATACCCGTACCAACTAATGGCTTATCCGCACGCAAGGTCGGAACCGCCTGACGTTGCATGTTAGATCCCATCAAAGCACGGTTAGCATCGTCATGCTCTAAGAATGGAATCAAACTTGCAGCGACAGACACAACCTGACTTGGCGAGACGTCCATATGCGTTACTTTTTCGCTTGGCATACGTACTGATTCACCGCCACTACGCACCATAACCATTTCTTCAGCTAGCGCACCGTTTTCATCTAACTCTGAGTCAGCCTGAGCGATAACGGTACCGGCCTCCTCAATAGCTGACAGATATTCGATATCATCGGTAACTTTACCATCAACAACTTTACGGTATGGGGTTTCAAGGAAGCCGAATTCGTTGGTCTTAGCAAATGTCGCTAATGAGTTAATCAAACCAATGTTTGGACCTTCAGGTGTCTCAATAGGACAAACACGACCATAGTGAGTGTTATGAACGTCACGGACTTCAAAGCCTGCCCGCTCACGAGTCAAACCGCCTGGACCTAAGGCTGAAATACGACGTTTATGAGTAATCTCAGACAATGGATTGTTCTGATCCATAAACTGTGACAACTGACTTGAGCCGAAGAATTCTTTAACCGCAGCCGCAACAGGCTTTGAGTTAATCAAATCTTGTGGCGATAGATTGTCAGATTCAGCAGAGCTCAAACGCTCTTTAACCGCACGCTCAACACGTACTAGACCGACACGGAACTGGTTTTCAGCCATCTCGCCGACTGAACGAATACGACGGTTACCTAAGTGATCAATATCATCCACTTCACCAAGACCATTACGGATATTGATAAGCTCTTTTAGTACATCAATAATATCTTGTATGGTTAATACACTTTGCTCACGTTTGATCTCAGGATCATCCGTATTTTCAAAGGTGCGACCAAGACGTCGGTTAAACTTCATACGACCGACATTCGATAAGTCATAACGATCTGGGTTAAAGAACATGCTCTCAAATAATTTTTCAGCCGTGTCAACCGTTGGTGGCTCACCTGGACGCATAACTTTATAAATTTCGATCAGGGCTTCTTCACGGCTACCTGTGCTATCGGCACGTAAGGTATCTGCAATGTAAGTGCCATGATCAATATCATTGGTAAATAAAATCTTAAACTCTTTGATCGACTCACTCGCCTCAAACGCACTTAGCTTAACCAATAACTCATGATCAATTAGGGTATTTGCACGGGCAACCACTTCATCATTAACTATGATGTCTTCAGCTAATATACGCTCATAAAGATATTCATCAGGTACCGCAAGTTTCTTCATACCTGATTGTTCGATTTGACGAATTCGACGAGCATTGATGCGCTTACCTTGCTCAACCAATACCTCACCGTCTGGTGATACGATATCAAACTGAGCCATCTCGCCACGCAGGCGATCAGGGACTAGATCAATTTCGAATTGCTCTTCGCCTTTATATACCGTCACTTTTTCGAAGAAAGTCTCAAGTATTTCACTTGTTTCCATACCGAGTGCACGAAGAATGATCGTACCAAGCAGTTTACGACGACGGTCGATACGAGCAAAGACTAAATCTTTGGCATCAAATTCAAAGTCTAACCAAGAACCACGGTAAGGAATGATACGCGCGTTATAAAGGACCTTACCACTTGAGTGAGATTTACCTTTATCATGGTCAAAGAATACACCAGGCGATCGGTGTAACTGAGAAACAATAACACGCTCAGTACCATTAATAATAAAAGTACCGTTATTAGTCATTAATGGGATTTCACCCATGTAAACATTTTGCTCACGAATATCTTTAATAGCCGCTTTACTATTTTTATCTTTGCTATCTTTGTCTTTAATAACTAAGCGAATTTTTACGCGTAAGGGTGCTGCAAACGTTGAACCACGAGAAATACACTCGCGTTCATCGAACTCTGGTGCACCTAAATAGTACTCAACAAATTGAAGTTCAGCGTTGTTTGAATTACTTTCGATTGGGAAAATAGATGAAAATGCAGCTTGAAGGCCAGTATTCTCACGAGCTTTAGGCTTTTTATTTTCCTGCAAAAATTGCTCATAGGAATCCACTTGAATTGCCAACAGATAGGGAATATCCATTACATGTGGCAACTCGGCAAAACTTTTGCGAATACGTTTTTTTTCAGTATAGGAATATGCCATCGAGAGTCCTTACAGTAGACAGTAAAATAAAAATGATTCGTTCTTAAATTAAATAACAGTCATTGACTTTATGACTTCAATTTTAAAGAAGAATCATCAGATTGAAACAGTGAGAATGACCTTTGATAAATGCTTGTTAAACATACCTATCATACGTTCTTGACTCAATATTATTTTGACTAAATATTAGAGTGTCAACGCTGCCAAACCCATCATAAACGTTAATAGCTAATGGTTATAAAAGTGATATTAAATTAAATGTTATATTACAAAAAAAGCTGTTGAATTAGGTTAAAAAAGTACCAAATGACAGATGCAAAAAAACCCCAAGTACGGGCGTACCTAGGTTAAATAAAAAGGATAGAAGCTAACGATGTTTTAAACATGCAAATTGTCTGTCCCTTGGTCTGTATTAATCGCTAAACGTTCGTTGAGCTGATGTTGGTAAGATATTAACGTGACGCTTGCCAACCATTTAGGCTAATACAAAAGGTCAAGTGCGGAATTATACAATACGTTGGACCAAATATCAAGTCAGAAACGCTACCATTAAAAAAGCCAACAATGAACTTACCATTGTTGGCTTTTAGCATTATAAGACAGCTATCAAAACAACTGCTTATAAAACCTATCAAGTATTAGATATAAAATCTATTACTTAAGTTCTACAGTAGCACCAGCTTCTTCAAGCTTTTTCTTAAGCTCTTCAGCTTCTGCTTTGTTAGCGCCTTCTTTAATTGGAGCTGGAGCGCCTTCAACAAGATCTTTAGCTTCTTTCAGACCAAGACCAGTCGCTTCACGAACGGCTTTAATAACAGCAACTTTCTTCTCGCCGAAGCTTGCTAAGATAACGTCAAACTCGTCTTTTTCTTCAGCAGCAGCAGCGCCACCAGCAGCGGCAGCAGGTGCAGCAGCAACAGCGGCAGCAGCAGTTACGCCGAATTTTTCTTCCATTTCGCTGATTAGTTCAACGATGTCCATTACTGACATTTCAGCGATTGCGTTTAACACATCTTCTCTAGATAGTGCCATGGGATTTCTCCATTTTCTGATAAATTTAAAGTGATTAGTTAAGGTCAATACTGTCAAACTTTAAGCAACTAAGCGCATATTCAACCGTATCAACCGAAAACAGCTTAGTGTGATTAAGCAGCTTCTTTCGCGTCTTTTACTGCTGCAACTACCCGTACAAATTTGCTTGGAACTTCGTTTAAAGTTTGAGCAAGCTTTGTTACAGGTGCTTTCATTGTTGCCATCAAGATAGATAGTGCTTCGTCGCGTGTTGGAAGCTTAGCTACGCGCTCTAGCTCCTCAGGACCAAACAACTCACCACCAACTGAAACAAGCTTTGGTTCTAAAGCTTTATGTTCTTTACTGAACTCAAAAATAACTCGAGCAGCTGAACCTAAATCTTCAGTAGAAAAAGCAAGTAACAATGGGCCGACCATCTTATCTGACATGCACTCAAAGTTAGTACCTTCAAAAGCACGCTTAGCTAGCGTGTTTTTAACGACTTTAAGTACAACACCTTTCTCACGGGCTTGGTTACGTAACGCAGTTAACTGTGCTACTTCAAGACCATGATAATCAGCAGCAACTGCTGAATAAGCATTTGCAGCAACTTCAGACACTTCAGCCACAACTTTTTGTTTCTGTTCTAGCGTTAATGCCATGAGTTGACTCCTTGATCTCATCAGCATTACCTAAGTAATGCTGAATTGACGTTTCTATTACTAAAGAGACAAATAAGATTTAAAATAATCGAATCAAACTGTCTACTTTAATAACGCTGAATACGGCACCTTTATCAGAATGAAGAGAAATTAAAAAGTACATAATTTCTAATATCAAACTTTATTGGTCACCGTCTGCGTAGGCCAACATCGAGGTTAAAACACATCTATTAAAAGGGATGATTAACATCAACATCAATTAACAGTACTGAGGGTCTAACACTACCCACAAGGCGTAGTATATAGACTTAGCACCTACCTACGGTCTTAGACAGCATAGCTTTGGCTAAGCTGACCTAATTTCTAAAACTTAAAACTATATTAATTTTTATAAAATATTTAGTTAAGTAAGCAACTTGTTTAAAAAATTATTAAAGAGTTACTTATCTTACTTATAAAAAACTACTTAGCAACACGGTAAGGTATTGGATCTAGTGTGATACCAGGACCCATAGTGGTTGATAGCGTAATTTTTTTGATGTAAATACCTTTAGAGGTAGCAGGCTTTGCGCGTTTGATATCGCCTAGTAACGCATTTACGTTTTGTTCGAGCTGATCCACTGTGAAACCAACCTGTCCAATCGTTGTATGAATAATACCCGCTTTATCAACACGGTAAGTCGCCTGACCAGCTTTAGCATTTGCAACAGCTTCAGCGACATTGGGGGTAACCGTACCCACTTTAGGGTTAGGCATTAAACCACGTGGACCTAGAATAGTACCTAACTGACCCACAACACGCATCGCATCAGGTGCAGCGATAACGACATCAAAGTCTAGGTTGCCAGCTTTTACTTGTTCAGCTAGATCATCCATACCGACGACATCAGCACCCGCTTCTTTAGCAGCATCAGCAGCAGCGCCTTGGGCGAATACAGCGACACGCTTAGTTTTACCAGTACCCGCAGGTAAGTTAGTCGCACCGCGAACTACTTGATCAGATTTACGGGGATCGACACCAAGATTGATAGCGATATCAACAGACTCTTTAAACTTTAGAGGAGGAAGATCGTTAATAATATTGACAGCTTCTTCTAGAGTGTATAGTTTTTCATTTTCTACACGCTCAGCGATCAACTTTTGACGTTTAGTAAGTTTACTCATTTAAACACCCTCCACTTCGATACCCATTGAACGCGCAGTACCAGCGATGGTACGTACAGCAGCATCCATATCGGCAGCAGTTAAATCAGCTTGTTTGGTTTGAACGATTTCTTCAAGCTGTGCACGAGTAACTTTACCTACTTTAGTCACATTAGGTACACCAGAACCTTTTGCAATACCAGCTGCTTTACGCAGTAAGAATGCAGCAGGCGGTGACTTCATGATAAATGTAAATGATTTATCAGCATATACTGTGATTTCAGTAGGAATAGGCAGACCTGGTTCCATGCTAGCAGTCGCTGCATTGAACTCTTTACAGAATGCCATAATGTTCACACCTTTTTGACCCAATGCAGGACCAATTGGTGGTGAAGGGTTTGCTTTGCCAGCAGGCACTTGCAGTTTGATGTAGCCATCAATCTTTTTAGCCATGAGTTTTCTCCTTTACGGGTAATAGCGCTTGTTGCTAGTTGTTTATAACCTTCTTAGCGTTGCCAATCTAACGGCATGCCTTGAACAGTTACTGTAAAAACAACCCGCCGTCTGCTCCCCGGGGGTAGTCAATATTTAGCTTAGTTTTTCAACTTTGCTAAACTCTAGTTCGACCTGAGTCGGTCTGTTAAACACATTAACGGTTAACTGTAATTTTGATTTTTCGTAATCAACTTTTTCAACCAGTCCTTTAAAGTCGGTAAAGGGTCCATCAATAACCAAAACTTCTTCACCTGGCTCAAATAATGTTTTAGGACGTGGTGCTTCTTCAGTTTGTTTTAAACGGTTTAATATACGGTCTGCTTCGACTTGGGTAATGGGTGCTGGATTTTCAGGAGTACCACCAATAAATCCAGTAATACGTGGACAATCATTCACGATATGCCAAGTATCATCATTCATTTCCATTTCAATTAATACATATCCTGGAAAGAACTTACGCTCACTCTTGCGTTTTTTGCCGTCTTTCATTTCAACGACTTCTTCGGTAGGAACTAATACTTCACCGAATTTATCTGCGAAGTCGCTGCGATTGATACGATCCGTCAAGTAGCGTTGGACTTGCTTTTCATATCCTGAAAATGCTTGCACGATATACCAGCGCATATATTTCTCCATGACGTCAATCAAACGATTACTAAAAAAAATACTGATTAAAAAAACAGGCTGTTATGCTTATCTATTAATATAAGCACAGCCCGAATAATTTAAACTTATACTGATAGACTTAACCGATAAATATACCGACTAGTCTATTAAATAAATTATCTAATAGCCATACAATAACGGCCACAATACCGATGACTAATAATGTTTGCCATGTATACTGAATGGTTTCGTTTTTGCTTGGCCAGGTTACTCTTCGTAGCTCAATACTGGCATCTTTTAGCAATATCTTAAAGCTACGACCTTGATTGGTTAATGCCAAACAAATTATAGCGAAAACCACCAATGAAGCAATTATTCCAATGCGTACCCAGATATCATTAGCAGGCTGCCAAATACCCGGTAATTTATAATTTACTAAAGTGGCACTTATTAAAGCAACAAAAGCTAAAAACCATAACACCATATCTTTTGGTGAGCGAGTTTTAGCAACTTCCACAGCACTTTTACTTTTACTAGGAATAACTTTACCCAGCGTTTTATGAGCGCTCTGCTTCGCGTCAGATAACGTGTTATCTTGGTTATCTTGTTGATTGCTCATAATTGAATTGCCTTACGACTTAGACGATAGTATTAAAACCGCCTATCTGTATGGTAAAAGAAGAGTGCTTTCTAGTAAGCTTAGACAGTTAATTAAGTGGCAGGCGATGAGGGACTCGAACCCCCAACCCTCGGTTTTGGAAACCGATGCTCTACCAATTGAGCCAATCGCCTTTAGTTAAGGTTGACTATTATACAATCTTTTTTTGGGAATGCAAGCGTTGTTATTGATGCAAATAGGGATTATTAAAGACATACCCTGTATCTCGCTTTCAAACACTTGTTATCCAAATAGAAGTGGTTGTATAAGACGTTACAGGAAACTTTTTTATCCTAAATACATAATAAAATGCTTTTCTATATAAAACTCAAACTAAAAGCCCCTCTCAATTGAGAGGGGCTTTCTTAGTATTGATTAGCAAGGTATTGCTTAGCGAGTTATTAACAAATAACTCGTTTTATAACAACAACTAGTCTTTTACAGTAGCAACAACACCAGCGCCTACCGTACGGCCACCTTCACGAATCGCGAAGCGTAAGCCTTTGTCCATAGCGATTGGGTGGATTAGCTCTACGCTCATCTCAACGTTATCCCCTGGCATAACCATTTCTGTACCGTCTTGTAAGGTGATTGCACCTGTGACGTCAGTGGTACGGAAGTAGAACTGTGGACGATAACCATTTAGGAATGGCGTGTGACGACCACCTTCTTCTTTTGATAGTACGTATACTTCGGCGTCAAACTTGGTATGCGGTGTGATTGAACCAGGTGCAGCAAGTACTTGACCACGTTGTACGTCTTCACGTTTTGTACCACGTAATAGTACACCACAGTTCTCACCAGCACGACCTTCGTCTAGTAGCTTACGGAACATCTCGATACCGGTACAGGTGGTTTTTTGAGTGTCACGGATACCAACGATTTCAATCTCGTCACCTACTTTGATGATACCTGATTCTACACGACCTGTTACTACGGTACCACGACCTGAGATTGAGAATACGTCTTCGATAGGCATTAGGAATGGCTTGTCAACGTCACGCTCAGGCTCTGGGATGTAGGTGTCTAGGGTTTCAAGGAGTTCAATTACTGCAGGCTCACCATATTTGCCGTCGTTACCGTTTAGGGCTTCTAAAGCAGAACCTTTGATGATTGGGGTGTCATCGCCTGGGAAGTCGTAGTCTGATAGTAATTCACGTACTTCCATTTCGACAAGTTCTAGTAGCTCTTCGTCATCTACCATGTCACATTTGTTCATGAATACGATGATGTATGGTACGCCTACCTGACGTGATAACAAGATGTGCTCACGTGTTTGTGGCATTGGGCCGTCAGTTGCTGATACAACTAGGATAGCGCCGTCCATCTGTGCAGCACCGGTGATCATGTTTTTAACATAGTCAGCGTGACCTGGGCAGTCTACGTGTGCGTAGTGACGAGCTTCTGTGTCATATTCGATGTGTGAGGTGTTGATGGTGATACCACGTGCTTTTTCTTCTGGTGCTGAGTCAATAGACGCGTAGTCTTTGGCTTCGCCGCCTGACGTTTTTGCTGCTACGGTTGCGATAGCGGCAGTTAGGGTGGTTTTACCGTGGTCAACGTGACCGATTGTTCCGACGTTGACGTGTGGCTTGTTTCTTTCAAACTTGGCCTTTGCCATGAGTGTATCCTCTTAAGTTTTGTTAAGTTACAGGTTATTTTAGGGTTATCATTAAGTTTTATTCATACTTACAATAAGAACTTTCACAATAAAAAAGTACTCGATAAGTAGTGCTTGCAAGTTATAACAGGTGATAATGTCTTATTATAAAACTTTATTTAGATTATTATTTAGTCATTTACAACACTAAAAGGCAACACTAAGTGCTGCCTATCAAATAATTATCTAACTGCGTAATCTAATTGGTGCAAGGTCATTGGTTGCCCTTGTAAATACTTAAACCTATTTAAAAGCTTATCTATAACAAGCTTTAACAGTTACGATGCTATGCTTGCTTAGCTAATTATTGCTCTTAAATCTATAATGGGTATTCAGTGTGAACCTTGTTAGTCAAATTGACTATTCTTATGCTTATATTATTAGTTATATAAATAGTGGAGCTCATATCGAGAATTGAACTCGAGACCTCTCCCTTACCAAGGGAGTGCTCTACCGCTGAGCTATATGAGCATTACGAGCTATTTAATGATTAAATTATATATTGGAGCGGGTGGCGGGAATCGAACCCGCGCCATCAGCTTGGAAGGCTGAGGTTCTACCATTAAACCACACCCGCAATGTCACAGCTATTTTAGCTACCCTATCAATAGGTACTGGCAGTGCATGCTGTTATTGGTAGATTGTTACTGAACAATGTGTTGCTTGAACAAGTTTTGAAAATACAACTAGAAAATGGTGGTGGGGGAAGGATTCGAACCTTCGAAGCTTTCGCGACAGATTTACAGTCTGTTGGGTTTGACCGCTCCCCAACCCCACCTAAGGCGTAAAACTAATATAGACAATAGTTTTACTGATTTGCGACTAAGCAAATCTGTTTAAAGCATGATAGCTTAAAACATAATACTCTGAAGAATGGTGCCGACTGCCGGGATCGAACTGGCGACCTACTGATTACAAGTCAGTTGCTCTACCAACTGAGCTAAGTCGGCTTGTTCCTTCAAAGTGGGGAGTATTCTAGCAAATATTTTATAAAACACAACCCCTAAAACTACTTTTTTTTAAAATAATTCAATATTTTTGAATATTAGTGCTTACATACCTCCGTTATAAAGCCATAATGCGATAGCTAAAGCCACTAAAATCAAGATTAACCACAAAAATCCCTTTCCTTTTCCAGCATTTACATTTTTTGCAGGCTGTTGCGTATTTGTTATGTGAGCAACTTTATGATCTTTTTGCTCCCCGACTGTATTAAAAGACTGGGTTGGTTTTTCAGTCGCTTGACGCTCTTTAACAGGTTTGGAGTTAACAGGTTTTGAGGAATCCGTTGATACTTTCTGCACATCTTCGCGAATATTTGTGGTGGCAGATAATTGAGATGCTGCGGCTTGCTTGGCTTTATGAACTTCTGGATCCGCCTCAGCAGCAAGCTCTTCAAAGTGTTCAGTGCTATCGGTATGTAATTGATTTTCCGTAGGATCTCCATATGGAATTGGCTCTTCCAACTCTGCTTCAAGCTTCTCTTCAAGCTCAGCGTTACTCATGTCCTCTAGCCCTACTTTATCGACTGCTTCTTGGTTTTCTTTTGCGTGCTTCCGCGCATCAGCAGTTTCTAAAGAGTCAGGCTTATCAGCTAGGTCAAATTTAGGATCGGTATCGACAGGTTGTGATGATCCTAACGCAGACTGTACTAATTCGGTTTGACCCACTTGAAAGCTAAATGCAGCAAAAGTGACTACGTCGTTTAATTTTAATGTGGTTGCTTGATTCGGTACAAGCTTCACATCATTGACCAAGGTTCCATTAGATGAGCCTAGATCTTGAATGAGAAGATCGTTATCACGCACACTTAATTGAGCATGTTGACGAGACACCTGTTTGCTACCTAGCACCACGTCATTGTCTTTACCACGCCCCACACTTAGTTTATCTTCAATGGTGAGCTTCAGATCACCTAAGGCCTCAGTTAAGGCGGTGAGTTGCCATTGTCTATTGTCACTGTGGTTGTAATTGTCACTGTTATTTTCTGGTATAGTCATTAAAGACCTCCCTATCAATGTGTTCATTTAATATGTAAATTAATACTAGATGTTACCTGTTTTTTTATATCTTACAACATTCTGATAGACTTCACTTACTGTCTTTTCAAGATTTGTACTTAAAATCATCGGCTAAGTCGTGGTTATGTCGTGGTCATATTGTTTTCAAGTGATGGAAAAAGAGGATGGTCTTAGAGTTTCAATAAATAGACCCTATTTAGATAGGGCGTGTGGATAATCACCTTTATCACCATAATCTCTCGTTTAATGACGTCTTTAATTAAACGTGGTACGCTTATCTGGAGGTAGACCCAATTTCTAACCTCTCTAATATACAAGCGCTCATGATTGACAAGACACTGTTTAAAAAAACGCCCTTACTTTCAACAGGTAAAGGCGTTTAATAGTAATGCTAAAGGCGATTAGATAGACCCAGTGTAATGATAACTAAGACTTAATATACGACTAATGCTCGCGAGTACTGCTAAAGGTAATCTCTGGATAGCGGTCTTGCATTAATTGTAAATTAACGCGACTGGGCGCAAGATAGGTCAGATGACCACCACCATCTAGCGACAATTGATCGTGTGCTTTTTTCTTAAACTTCGCCAGTACGGCTTCATCATCACAGTGGATCCAGCGGACGGTAGCAATCGATACAGGCTCAAAGGTACATTGAACTTTGTACTCTTCTTTTAAGCGATGTGCGACCACTTCAAACTGAAGCACACCGACTGCGCCTAGTATCAAATCGTTATTAATCTGTGGCATAAATACTTGAGTGGCGCCCTCTTCTGAGAGCTGTTGCAGACCTTTTTGTAAGGCTTTAGATTTTAACGGATCTTTTAGGACCACACGGCGAAATAACTCAGGCGCAAAGTGAGGAATACCGGTGAAATTCAATTCTTCACCTTCTGTAAAGCTGTCACCAATACTGATCGTGCCATGATTATGCAGACCAATAATATCACCTGGATAAGCCTCTTCTAGAGCCTCGCGATCGCCTGCTAAGAAGGTCAGTGCGTCTGAGATGCGTACCTCTTTACCCAAGCGGACATGATTCATCTTCATGCCCTTCTCATACTTACCTGAGCACACCCGCAAGAAGGCTATACGGTCACGATGACGCGGGTCCATATTGGCCTGAATTTTAAACACAAATCCACTAAAGATCGGCTCGTCAGCATCAACCACACGCTCATTGGCCGGATGACTTTTGGGTGGCGGTGCGTACTCAATTAGCGTATCAAGAACCATATTCACCCCAAAGTTACCTAAAGCCGTACCAAATAATACAGGGGTCATATCGCCCTTTAAAAACGCCTCAACATCGAAGTCTTCAAGTGCCATTTGCACCAGCTCTAATGACTCTTCAAAGGCAGCAAACGCAAGCTCCCCTAGTCGCTCACGAATATCGGGGTAATCATAGCCATCACGAGTCTCAATCTCGGTAATTTCACCACCATGACCCTTTTTATAGAGATAAGTCTTATCTTCAGTTAAGTGATACACGCCAACGAAGTCTTGTCCCATACCGATGGGCCAAGTTACTGGCACACATTTGATTTTTAACACCGTTTCAATTTCATCTAACAACTCAAGCGGGTCTCGTACCTGACGATCTAGTTTATTCACAAATGAGATGATCGGTGTATCGCGCATTCGGCACACCTCCATCAGCTTGATAGTCCGTTCCTCGACACCTTTCGCCCCATCGACCATCATTAACGCACTATCCACCGCTGTTAGCGTACGGTAAGTGTCCTCACTAAAGTCAGCGTGACCTGGGGTATCGAGTAGGTTTACGATATGATCTTTATAGGGAAACTGCATCACTGATGTAGTGATCGAAATCCCCCGCTCCTGCTCCATGCTCATCCAATCAGAGGTGGCATGGCGATCGGACTTACGACCTTTAATTTCGCCTGTCACCTGAATGGCTTTACCCCATAACAGTAATTTTTCAGTCATGGTGGTTTTACCCGCATCGGGGTGAGAAATAATAGCAAAGGTACGACGCTGGGTAACTTCTTTGGCTAATGTCTTTGGATCTACGCTCATAATGGGGTTTCAGCTTACAATATTGTGATAGTAATAGTGATAATAAATTATTGAGCGTATTGTAGCGGATTTTAGGGAATGATGCAGATAGAATAGTCAAAAACGCTTTAGCAATTAACCAAGGCCTTAAATAACCGTTAATCAATCAGCAATCAATGCGGATATCAATGTTTTAGTAGCACTTCCTGCTATCCGCTACTATCTGCACGTTTGCGTGAGGCGAAGGGCTATGGTTTGGCGTGTCGCTTGCTTCGCGCGCCACGCCAAACCTTAGTCCTCGCAACTCACTCATCCGTACAGGATATCCGCTTCTATCAGGGCTAGCGGTCACATCGTGTTCTTACAAATATTTATCGTGGTTAAAACTCGTAAGATGAGTAAGGTGGCGTTAGCAAAGCGTAACCCACCAAAACGGTAGGACAAGTATTTTACAACGATTAATCAGTGGTTTACTAAATGGTTACAGTGTTAACCTCGTTAAGCCTACTCCCATATTAATTGCTACTTACACTCGGTTGCCTTGTAACCACATTAGACTTCTTTGACTATAGCTTTTGCAAGGTTTAGCTCCTCTCCTTTTTAAAAGGAAGGGTTGGGGATGGATTTTCGGTAAAAATCCCCCTAAGTCCCCCTTTGAAAAAGGGGGACTTGCTATCCTTTTCAGTATTTATCAATAGATGAAATAAAAGTACTATGATAATTCAGTTATCAATATTGCCAGCTATTAAGTTGAGAGTGGTGTATCTTTCATAAATATACATATGTCTGATACCACAATTTATAATTTTGCAATTTCATCTTAAGATCAATTTACAAACTGCTAGCAAACACTTACAACCGACAACCATTCATAGCAGTCATTTTTGTTAATGTAGTTGTTAATCTAGTGCGGCTAGAAAAAACAAAAATCATTTTATATCACAAACCAAAAGGAATAATGATGAAAACTTTATATTCAACTAAATCTTCAGTCTCTGGCGGACGTATGGGTTCAGCCAAGGTTAGTGACAGTGACTTAGTCATTAATATGACACCGCCAGGCACAGGCGATGGTAACAACCCTGAACAGCTTTTTGCAATGGGTTATGGCGCTTGTTTTGACAGCGCATTGGGCGTGGTTAAAAGAATGCAAGGTGTTGAGTTTGATTCGACCACAGAAGTGGAAGTCGACTTACTCCAAAGCGAAAACCATCAATACAGCTTAGCTGCCAAAATTCATGTTATCGCCAGCAATACTGACCTTAGTGCTGATGATGTGCAAAAGGCAGTCGAAAAAGCACACGAAGTTTGCCCTTATTCTAAAGCCACTCGCGGTAATATCGATGTCGAAGTGACGTCAGAAGTAAAATAGACGTCTGAAGTAAAATAACAGTTAACCCAGTAAGTTAAGTCATTCATTTATTGAGGGAATAAGCTTTTTAACGTGGCTTATTGATTTTAAAATATCGAAACCCAAATCCCATTAGTGTGATTTGGGTTTTTTGTTTGCAGGACTATTCTATAATCACCCTATCGATATAGTCATAAGCAACTAAATGAGATACAAGGCAACCGAGTGCAAGTAGCAATATGATACGGGAGTAGGCTTAGTGAGGTTAACGCTGTCGCTCTTTAGTTTACCGACGACTATAGTTGTTTTTTTCGTTATAATGAAACATTATTAACCCCATAACCTCTTCTAAACGACCCCTCTCAACACGACATATAAAAACTAATTAAGTGACATTTTATGACCGATAATACTTCTGAAAATAACCCTACCAAGACTGAAACGCCAGATACAACCACTGACACTTCGCATGATGCGATTGACCCCAATGTATTGCCAACATTTGATGATATGCCAAATGTGGCAATGATGGATACTCGTCATATCAATAAAGACGAACCACCGTTTATCTTAGTTGATGGTTCTTATTATTTATTTCGCACCTATCATGCGCTGCCCAAAACCATGATGAACACCCAAGGTCTTATGACCAATGCCATCCGTGGTACGCTCAATGCACTACTAAAACTGATGCGCCGCTATCACCCAACCCATATGGCAGTGTGTTTTGATACCAAATCGCCGACGTTTCGTCATGCCATGTCAGAAGATTACAAGGCAAATCGTCCTAAGATGGATGCCGAATTGGCAGAACAGATTCCCTATATCCATCGTTTGGTACGGGCGCTTGGCATTCCTTTATTACGCATTGAAGGGGCGGAAGCGGATGACATTATCGGTACACTGACTCATCGTGCGGTGCAAGAAGGCCACCACGTGGTGATATCTAGTGGTGATAAAGACATGATGCAGCTGATTAATGACTGTGTGTTATTAGAAGATAGCTTCTCAGGTAAAATTACCGATGTGCAAGGTGTGGAAGATAAATACGGCATTAAGCCCAATCAAATGATTGACCTATTAACGCTGATGGGCGACGCCTCTGACGGTATCAAAGGTATTCCAAGTGTTGGGGAAAAAACAGCCGTTAAATGGCTGCAAAAATACGACACGGTCGATAACATCCTCGCTCATGCCAGCGACATTAAAGGTAAAGTCGGGGAAAAACTAGTCGAGTTTGCCGATAATATCCCTCGGGATAGACAGCTTGCAACCATCATTACTAACTTAAAAATCGGTCAAGATTGGGAAGACCTGCGTATCAATACCGATCCAAGTGCATTTGTTGACGAATTGCGCGACTTATATAGCGAGCTTGAATTCAAAAATGAATTAGCCTCGCTGGATCATCCCAATCACCCTGCTAATTCAAGCAGTGACAGTGTGTCTGATAGTAAGGCCAATGCGGAATCACAAGCGCAGATGGCGAAAACCCTGCAAACTCAAAAGCAGGCGTCAATCATTGAGCATATCAAAAACAGTAAAGCCCATGACAAAAAATGGCACACTGTGCTCGATGAAAACACCCTAGATACTTTATTCCACAAGTTACAAAGCGCTCCCTACTTTGCGGTCGATACCGAAACCACCAGTATTGATTTGCGAGAAGCGGAGATTGTTGGACTATCCTTTTCATTGCAGGCACATGAGGCTTATTATTTGCCGCTAGCGCATGTCGATTATAATGAGCCCATGAAAAAGGCGAAAAACAAGAAGGAAGAAGCGGAACAAGCTGCTCTAATAGCAGATGCCGAAGTTGATCCATTAATAGCCAAACAGCTAGATCGAGATACGGTGCTTGCCAAACTCAAACCTATTTTAGAAAACCCAGAAATCGGCAAAATTGGTCAACATCTGAAATACGATGCTCATGTACTCTCGAAATATGGCATCAATATCAATACCACACCTAAAAACTGGTTAGTCGATACTATGCTAGCAAGCTACGTTCTAAACGCTGCCGCTACCCGACATAGTATGGACGACCTAGCCCGCCACTATCTACACACTCAAACCATCAGCTTTGAAGACGTTGCTGGTAAAGGCGCTAAGCAAGTCACCTTTGATAAAGTAGCGATTGACATTGCCAGTGACTATGCGTGCGAAGATGCCGATATCACCTATCAACTGTTTGAGCTGTTCTCTGATAAGCTAAAAGACGATACCGTTAACCAGCGTCTATTACATGAGCTGGAAATCCCTGTGGCGCAGATACTGTGCCAAATGGAAGCGTCAGGCATTATGATTAAACGCTCATTCCTAAATGAGCTATCCGAGCGCTTCGATGAAGAGATTGTTGAGTTAGAGACGCAAGCTTACAATGAGGCGGGTGAAGAGTTTAATCTTGGCTCACCCAAGCAATTGGGCGAAGTGTTGTTCGATAAATTAGGCGTGGTTGGTGGTAAAAAGACCAAGTCTGGGCAATACTCAACGGGCGAAGCAGTGTTATCAAAGATAGACCACCCATTGGCTGAGATTGCGCTGGAATATCGCAGTCTTGCCAAGCTGAAAAACACCTATACCGATGCGCTTGATGCCGTAGCTGACAAAGATACCGACCGTGTGCACACTAGCTATCATCAGGCATTAACCAGTACAGGGCGTTTGTCTTCGACTGATCCTAACTTGCAAAATATCCCGATTCGCACCAAAACGGGTCGCCTCATTCGTCAAGCCTTTATCGCGCCTAAAGGTCGTGTGCTATTAGCAGCGGATTACTCACAGATTGAGCTACGTCTAATGGCGCACTTCTCTGGCGATAAAAACCTCACTCGTGCTTTTAAAGAGGGGCTGGACATTCACACCGCCACTGCCGCTGAAGTATTGGGCAAAACGGTTGATGAGGTCACCCCGACTGAGCGTCGTAACGCTAAGGCGATCAACTTTGGACTGCTATATGGCATGAGTGCGTTTGGTTTGGCGAAACAGTTGCAGATGAGTCGCTCCGAGGCGCAAGACTATATCAATCAATACTTTGAGCGTTACCCAGGTGTTAAGCAGTATATGCAAGATACTCGAAACAGTGCGGTTGATAAAGGCTATATCGAGACTATCCTAGGTCGTAAGCTCTACACACCTGATATCAATCATAGCAATCAAATGGTACGCCGCGGTGCTGAACGTGCCGCCATTAACGCCCCGCTACAAGGCAGCGCCGCTGATATCATTAAGCTGGCGATGATAGCCGTGGACAAGGTATTACCCAAAGATAATGCCACGATGCTATTGCAAGTGCATGATGAATTGGTTTTTGAAGTTGATGCTGATAAGGTCGATGAGATTGGTGAGCTTATTAAAAGTGCCATGCAAAATGTACTGAGCGATACCGCTAAACAGATGGGCTGGGATATTGATTTTGCCGTGCCATTATTGGTCGAAACAGGCGTGGGCGAGAATTGGGATGAGGCGCATTAGTAGCTATTTCCCGCTTTTCGTTCCTATCTTGCTTGCCCTGAGAAGGGATAAAGTGGAGCATTGCTTCACCCTGACGCAAGAGAAAATCTATGTTTTTTTTAGAGCGGTGACTACAAACTAGAATCGTTCCTGCAAAGCGATAACGCTTCTAGTTTAGTCACCGCAATCTAGTGGTCAAACAAGGATATCCTTTCCAGAAAATCCCATTTAAGGAATTTTCTCTTGCGAAGCTAAAATTGCAATCCAATTTTTTAACGCTTCTCAAATCGGGGCTAAACCGCTCCTTCGATGAAACGTTAGTGTCAAAATTAAAGTTATCATAGTCTGTTGGTTAGGCTTATAGCCCAATATCGTGATTTAAAAAAAGTAACTTTGCTGGGCTAAAAGCCTATGCTGGTTGCAAAGCATAAAAACTCATTGATAAAAGATTTTAATAAATTAATGGATATGCGAAATACCATGAGTATTAATATAGAAATGGATGATATAGAAATCCTATGTATGCGTGTTTTAGAAACGAATAAGCCTAAAGAAATAGAAAAAAGGTTAAAAGTCTTGTTTAAATACCATAGATTTTCAGCTTTGAGTATAGGTGACAGAAAGACTTTCTGGAGGGCAAGAAAGCTAGAAGATAGAGAGCTATTCACAAATATCTCCGAGCTTACCTGTCCGCCTAAAAAGTTTACAGGTGCAGGAAGAATAAATGACTCAAAAAAACCAGTACTATATGTAGCTACACGTAAAGAGACAGCCCTAGCTGAAATTGATGTTAAAGAAGGTGATTCTGTTCAATTTGCTGGTTTTAGTATACGTGATGAATCAGAGTTGAAAATGGCAGTTGTAGGAATGTATTGGAGAGTTAGCAAGAATGGAGGTATGCCATTAGAAGCACACGACCCCCAACACAGGGTTTTAGAAATATTAAACAAAGAACTTTCACCAGAAGATGCCTTGAAATTAGTCTATGTAGATCAGTTTTTTGCCACTGTGCTTGCGGATAAAGATGCTAGTAGAGGTAATTATATACATACAAGAGTGTTGTCGAAAATGCTCATGCAAAGGAATAATTCAGACGCTCTAGCTTATCCAAGTATAAAGGATGAGGGTGCTTATAACATCGCTATCAAAGCAGAAGTTTATGACTCTCTATTGGAGAATACCAGTAGCTCTGTTGCTAAAGTAACTAAAATATTGAAGTACGGTTTATATGTATGTGAAGTCTTTAAGATGGCTACTGATATTAATAAAGAAGGACACTTTATCTTTGAAACTTATGAGACTCCATTAACTCTTGGACATAATTATTTCTATAATCAATCTGAAAGCGATATAGAGACCAGAAAAATACTTAAAAGAGTGCCAAGGCCGTAAAGCCAGTCCCATAGGGTGCGCCCCGCGCACCATTAAGAAGAGAGTTGCTAAAACCAACCTTCTTAAAAACCACTTAAGCATCCATAATCAATTCAGGCTTTTTATCAAGCAATCGCATCAATGTTACTGTCGCCCCAGTTGGATTTCTCGTACCCTGCTCCCAGTTTTGCAATGTCCGCGGGCTAATATTTAGCTTTTCAGAAAACTGCTGTTGACTCAAGCCAGTCTTAGCTCGAACCATCTTAATATCAGGAACATCATGGCTAAACTGTCGGCTCGGTTCAACCTCACCTTTAGCAATCTCTAAAGCTTGGCTTAATGATTGCGATAAATCATCGTAAAATTCATTCGTCATGGTTGTACACCTCTTTGATTTGTTGGGTTAACTTATGCAAGCTGGACTTATCTTGAGTTGTTAAACTGACTTTCTTATTTTTTGGATAGGCAAGTAGCATAAAAAATATGCCCTGACTATTTACAAAATAGTAAATGATACGCACACCACCACTCTTACCTTGATTTAACGCCCATCTTGTCTTTCTGATACCACCTGTACCCTGAATTAGACTCCCTTGTTCTGGATTCGCAATTAAATCTGCTTGCAGCTCTTTATAACTATCATCGTCTAACAACTTTATGACTTGTTTAGTAAATAACGGAGTCTCTATAAAATGTAACACCTATAATCCTTGGTTTTAGCCTTAATTATATACGTCATTGACGTATAGTAAAGTAATTTTTATTGTTATTATAGTTCGGTATAGCGTTATTAGAATATAAAAAGATGGGTTAGTTCTATCAAACCCTTATCAAGGCTTGCTAAAACTAATCCACCCTATGCAAATTGAGTAGCTATTAAAGCAAATGCGCTTAAACATTCTCTTTTAAATACTTAAGCATGGTATCGGCATCAGATACTTCGAACGGGTCGATGGGGCAATTATCGCCATAATCAGGCTCAACAAACGCTTTTTTGATTTCTTTATTATCGACATACATCGAATAACGCCACGAGCGCATACCAAAGCCAAGGTTGCTTTTATCCACCAGCATACCCATTTTACGGGTGAATTCGCCATTGCCATCAGGTAGCAAAAAGACGTTTTCACGGTTCTGCTTCAAGCCCCATTGGTACATCACAAAAGCATCGTTGACAGAAATACAAACCACTTCATCGATACCGAGCGCTTTAAACTCATCGTAAAGTTCTTCATAGCGAGGCAGATGACTGGTCGAACACGTTGGCGTAAAAGCGCCAGGTAATGAAAACACCACCACTTTTTTATTGGCAAATAACTCATCTGTGGTTAGGTCATACCACTTAAAGGGATTGTCGCCGCCGATAGACTCATCACGCACACGGGTTTTAAAGGTAACATCTGGGACATATTTAATCATCATTTTTCTCCGATTTTAGGTGTTATTAAGGCGCATTAGTAAGATTGTAAAAATTAAGATATCAAAAAGAGGATAGACGTTGAGCAGTAGTATTATGCTTGCTTGTTATTATTCAAATTTCGAAGTGGTCTTTAATACTGCATTTTATATTACCACTAAAACTTGAATGAAATTCTAAAATTTTTAAATCAGTTGTTTATGAGATTAGAGCATTTTATCTACCTAATATTCATAATTGCTTTGATCTTAATAATCTACTCCCAAAATTAAGAATCAAACCACTCAAAGCAAGGATAACCCAACTTGTTAAAAAACGTTTGGGTTAATGACGAACGCTTTGTTATTATGGAAGTAGAAGTAACCTTTAAACCCTACTCTTAAACCTATACCACGATAAATACCCGTAAGAATACGATGTGACCGCTAGCCTTGACAGTAGCGGTATCCTGCTGGTTTGGGCAAGTTGCAGTGTCTAGACATTGAGGGAGTGTCGAGGCAACAGCAATCCGTCAATTCGTGACACTGCCTTGCCCAGACTCAGCAGATACAAGCGGATGGCGAGAGTGGCTACAGCTATCCCTAAACTTTTAAAAAAACACCCCTATCGTCATTATAATAGTCAAAACTTAAGCCGTGGGTTTCGCTTCACTACACCGCACGCTACATATTCTGCATAGTCTAATGGGCGTTTGACTATACTATCAATGACGCTCACGTCTTTATGCTACTTGGCAGGTTACGCTTTAATTGCATTTCGTTGCAAACTCAAATTCAAAATCACTCTAAAATAAACGGGCAACCCAAATTTTCATTCTCTAAGGTAGCCCACTATGCTAAAAAAATTATTAAAATCGAAGCCAAAATACGTCAAGTTTGATGACAGATACACCACTTTAACCGCAGAAGAATCGTCATTAATAGATGTGATTAGTGCCGATATACGTAAGGAAGTTCAAAGTAGTAAAGGCAAAAATAAACTCGACTATCATGGTCGTGCGGTGCACACCAAAGGCTATTGTGCGCTAAAGGCGAGGTTTGAGATTTTGGATGATCTGCCTGCCGAATATGCACAGGGGTTGTATGCAAAGCCAAGCACTCATGACGCGGTGATACGCTTTTCGAACGCTGCTGCAACCGTTGCCCCGGATAGACGGTTGGGTTTGGCTATTGGGCTGGCGTTTAAAGTGTTTGATGTTGACGGTCTAAAATTAGCCCCTGATGAACCAAAGGCAACAACGATGGATTTTGCGTTGGTGAATGCCCCTGTGTTTTTCACCAGTCAATTAAAAGATTATGCGTATTTATCAAAGTTAGCCTTTGCGTTCAATGGCTATTTAGCCAATGGATTGGTAGGTAAGGCTAAGTTTGGCTTTGATTGGTTGACAAAATATGGCAAGGAGATTCCAGACTTTGAGGCTGTTAAAACACTAAAGGCATTTCGCAAGCTGGCAACGGTTAAGCCTAAAAACCCGTGGCTTTATGAGTATTTCTCAATGGGCGCGGTACGTCATGGCGACTATATGGGTAAAATAAGGGTTAAACCGACCAAAGAGTCTATTGCAAAAATCAACCATCACGACATTCATCTGCTAAGTGAAGAGGAAACTATTCGTAAAGCGTTGATTACAGAGATTAGCGAGCATGACCTTGAGTTCGAGGTGCAAATTCAGTTATGCCGTAATCTTAACAAGCAACCGATTGAGGACTTGACTAAGGAGTGGAAGGAGTCAGAGGCACCTTTTGTCACAGTGGCTCGCTTAACCGTGCTGCGTCAGGATGTACCCGATGACGGTAACTTTGACGTTATGGAGCATTTGTCATTTACGCCGTTTCGTTGCTTGGAGGAGAATCGCCCCATTGGTCGTATTCAGCAGTCTCGCCTGCAAGCCTATCAAGCGTCATCGATGGAGCGTCATAAAGGCAATGCGGTAAAACGTCGGGAGCCTGTTAGTTTGGATGAGGTGTTTGACGGGTCGTATTATTAGAGTTCGCTTTAACGGCTTAAAAGCTTTTAAAGATATTATCAAACGTCTATTTTAGTATGCAAAATATGTAGCATGCGGTGTAGCGAAGCAAAACCCACGGCTTAATCTTGGGCCATAATAATAAGATCAATATCATAGCAAACACTGCTTGAGTACAACATCAAGCAGTGTGTTTTTCTACACACCTGACGACTCCTTTCCTATATAGCAAATCTTGCAATACCCTATCAACCTATCAAAAGCTACCTATCTAAAACCCACACATCTTACATAAATATCACGACTCTTAAATAATATAGTCGTCTATGACTTTCATGACAAAGACTATTCTCAGAAATCTATATGTATATAAATAAAAGGCTGAGAAACAAAAATCTTTGCAGTACATCATTGATAATAAAAGACTAATATCTCAAGCGCTCTACCACTTGTTATACCTAAAAATGATGCTGATAAGATTGTATAAATAACTATAACTAAACAAAAGTTGTTATAATATGAGAAAATATTAACAATTACTAAGAATTGTCTATTTAAATTTTTAGTTTTAGTTATTAATTGATAACCTTATTTTCTGAATAAAAGGAGGTTACTATTACAGAATATAGCGCTCTTGAGTTCCTTGAAGCTTTTATCTTATTAGTATGTTTAATACCTTGTGCCCGTTATATGTCGAAAAGTCAGCTTACAATAGGCCGACGTTTTTGGCTTGCTTCAGTGCTGATTTTCTTTTCCGCCATTCGCAGAGAGTTAAGCTTTTTGCCTGAGTTATTTATCCCTGATGGTTTTATTTTTTTCAATCATAACTATGATTGGTGGGAAGACAGTGTTCTTCTTATCATCATACTGGTTGCATTAGCGGCCCTGATCTATGGTTGGCGCTATTTGTGGGCTGTTTTAAAAGGAGTGTCTAAACCTCTGTATATCATCGTTGGCACATTGGTGATTATTCAATATCTAGCGGAGCATTCTATTGGCTTTAGTCATAGTATCGGCAGTGTGGTAGAGGAAGTCGCTGAGGGGATAATTTATCTGATTGCCTTGGTATACTTATGGCGTTTTCCACTAAAGGAATTTGATAAACAGTTAGCGTCAGATTTAAATATCAGCTAATTTTCGAGGCAGTATAAGTCATATGAGGTGAGCTGAAATCCTTTAGAAATATAGTCAGCGAACTACTAAACGGTTACAGTGTTAACCTCGTTAAGCCTACTTTAGTAGTACTTGCACTCGGTTGCCGTGTAACCATTTTAGACTTCTTTGACTATAAAATCATTGCTATGACTACGTAGTGAATAATGATACAGACCCTACGATAAAAACTACATTGTATACTTTGATATCATTTTAAATTTTGTGCATTATAGGTGTATATAATAAGACTTACGTACTGTTATGTTGCGTTGATTTTGAAGAGCTATAAATCGCTTTAAAGTCTTAGGTAAGTAAAATCCGCCTACAATGACTATCTTCACCTATAATTTGTAAGGACACTCATGATGACAAAATTAACGATATTAATTACTGGTGCCTCTCGCGGTATCGGTCTTACCACAGCGAAGAAACTGGCTTCTAAAGGCCATAATGTTGGACTCTTTGACATTGATGTTTCTGAACTAGAATCTGCCCTAAAAGACAGAGCTTTTAAAAAGGCTATTAGCTCTAACGCTATTGCTCATGGCAATTTAGATGTGACCAATCCAGAAGATTGGGACAGCGCCATAGCAGAAATGAATGATAAGTTCGGTAGCATTGATGTACTGATTAATAATGCAGGTATTTTGGTGTCTGGTAACTTGGGCGATACTGACCTAAATGCACAGCTAAAGTTGGTTGATATTAACTGCAAAGGGGTATTAATTGGTTGTCATAAAGTTGCCTCGCAAATGACAGGTAGGCAGCATGAAAAAATTATTAATCTATCTTCCGCTTCTGCCATTTATGGACAACCAGAAATTGCTCCCTACTCTGCCAGTAAGTTCTTTGTTCGTGGTTTAACTGAAGCTTTGAATATTGAATATGAGCCTCAAGGCATCAAAGTTGTCGATGTCATGCCATTATGGGTGCAGACTGATATGACCAAAGGGGTGAAGGTGACCAGTATTGATCGGTTGGGACTTAATTTAACGCCAAAAGATGTGGCAAAAGTCCTTTATAAATTGGCAATATCACCCAATGGAAAGCTGAATAAAACGCACTACCCTGTGGGCATGCCAGCGAAAGTCCTGAACTCATTAGCTCAGTTATCGCCAAGTGTGTCACTTAATCGCTTGGTTAATAAAATAGTTGGCGCATAATCTGTCAATACTCAGCTATTTTTAGGTTTGAACTCTTTTTCAAGTTCCAGAATAAAAATTTAAATACTGAATAGAAAAAGCTGGCCTTGCGCCAGCTTTTTCTATTCAACTGATTAAGCTCACCTGATTAAGTTTAACCTTTCTAAGTTTGACTTGAGTCTGTATTGTAGATTTTTACCACTAGCCTTTTAAATGAACGATATGCAAATTCTTACCTTCCGTGCCTGCTCCAATCAAATGTTACATCTGTTAACGTCACTCACATAATATGCACAACTCATAACTGAGCTTAACCCTTAATATGCGACAATTTGAATATAATTGTATAAGAAACTTTTTCTAATCTGTGAGTCTTTAATGTTTTAAAAAATAATGTTTTAAACAAAATGCTTTAAGGTTTTAAATAAAAAGTAGTGATTCTTATGGTAGGTTTTGATGACTCTTTCAATTGTCTTACACTATTCTTTTAATAATCCTTTCTGTTAATAAACATTAATCTTGATAAGCTTATTATTTAAGTGTTTTTAGTTATTTTGTTTTAGTTATAAAGTTAATTTTTTTAATTTTAAGGAGTGAATGATGAATGACAAACGACTTTCAGACAGTATGGAGCAGGCTCTTAACGATCAGATGAATAACGAAGCAGCCCAAGCTCAAGCATATTTAGCGCTAGGTATATGGGCAGATTCTAACAATTATGCTGGGATTGCTGAGTTCTTTTATAAGCACTCAGAAGAAGAACGTCAGCATATGTTTAAGTTTTTAGAATATATCCAGACCCGGGGCGGAGAGGCTAAGATTGGTTCTATACCTGCCCCAAGAGATAATCCTGTCGATTTAGAATCCTGCATTGAAGATGTCTGGCAACATGAACTTCAAAATTCACAAAAGATTTACGATCTTGTCGATAAAGCATTTGAAGAACGCGACTGGCCTACCTTTAACTTCTTACAGTGGTTTGTGAAAGAGCAAATCGAAGAAGAGGCACTGATTGATGAGCTACGTGATAAGTTTGCTCTAGCTTCTGAAAGCAAAGATAATAATGCTAACTTCTATTCATTAGACCGTGATATGGCTAATGCATCACAAGAAGCTGAGTTACCTCGCGATCAAAGTCTGTAAATGTAATATAAGGTACTTTAAGCTATCACAGATAGCTTTTACATAGTGTTAATACAGATGATTAATCCAAACAAGGAATGAGTTATGAAAGACCCTTTAGATAATGCCGTTGATATTGACTCTGACGATGCTAACACTAATTCACAGCAAGGATTAACGCCAATGCATCGTCAGAATATTGATGAGTCTCGTGTAGATGAAGTATTAGTTGATGATGCTTTAGAAGATACGGATTATCCAGATATTCGTGATATTGCCGATGATGATGCGGTTACCCGAAGCTTTGATGACGAGTAAACCTCGTTATTATTAGGTTCAGTTATCATTAAAAACAGCTATCATTAAATCCAGTTCTCGTTAAGTGTGCATGCCGCTAAATTAACGCAAAAAGAGCACTTCTACCATTTGATAGAAGTGCTCTTTTCTTAATACCTGTAAGTTTGAAACGACCGCAGTTTGAATTAATAATAGCCTGAAATAAGCCATTAAACCGATGGGTTAAGACCTATTAACTTGAGAAGGTTGCTTTAAACCCATCCTTTTAGAGTCGCTACCCACCCTTCTACTAGGGGCTTCGCTAATGCCTCAATCAAGTCAATATGAGCCTCATCATCATTTAAAGCAGGTATATAATGATATTCTTGACCGCCCGCATTGATAAAATTATCACGATTTTCCATCGCAAGCTCTTCAAGAGTCTCTAGACAGTCTGCAGAAAATGCGGGACTCACCACTTGTACAGAGCGCACGCCAGCTTTGCCCCACTCTTCAAGCGTCACATCTGTATAAGGCTTAACCCATTCTTGTTTTCCAAAACGTGACTGGAAACTGATAATCCACTCATCGTCATTCAGCCCAAGCTCATGAGCCACCTGTGCCGCTGTACACTTACAGCGTTTAGGATAAGGATCGCCTTTATCGGCGTAGGGCTGTGGAATGCCATGGAAGCTAAACATGAGCTTATCAGGCTTACCATGTACCGCTTGAAAACGCTCAATGGACTCTACCAAAGCCTTAATATAAAGCGGGTGAGCAAAGTAGTCTTTGACAATAGTATAGCTTGGTAGGTTTCGCTGTTTTAGCGACCACTTGCTCACCGCATCATATACAGCGCCACCAGAAGTGGCTGAGTATTGTGGAAAGAGTGGCAGGATAACGAAATGATCAACACCTTCACTACGCAGCTTATCCATCACATCTGGCAGTCCAGGATTCCCATAAGTCATCGCAGGGTGTACGCTAACCTCAAACGGTGCCATGCTACCCGTTAACCGTGCTTTTAGTTTGTCTACCTGTAGGTTAAGTATTTTTCGGATTGGAGAGTCACCATCCCAAACACTTGCATAGGCTTTTGCCACGCGCTTAGGACGGGATGGCAGCACGAACAAATTTAGGATAATGGCCCATAAAAATTGCGGTATTTCAATCACTCTAGGATCAGACAAAAACTGCTTTAGGTAACGACGAACGGCTGGTGCGGTTGGTTCATCGGGTGTACCAAGATTGACCAGTAATACAGCAATACGGGGGGGCTTAGTTGGTTTCATAACGAAGGGTATATCCTTGATGGCTTACTTATTGACTTATCTTATCAACTGACCTAGAGGCTTTCTTATTGGTTTTTTAATTAGTGGCTGTCATAAAGGCATTATCGATAATTTTTGCGACGTTTTAATAAGGGTTTTTGAACGAAAGCCAAATAATTTAAATCATAAACTTCACGCTATAATGCTACCATAGCTAGGTGAGCTTATTTATTGAACTTACTTATTAAGCTTATTTATTGAATTGGCTTGCACGCTTCAGACTTATTTTCAAACTTCAGTATTATTTGAACGTTTTAGCGCTTAGTAATAAAGGCTATCATTTTATAGACACCCTAAGCGTTTCATTTTAAAAAACAGCGCCTAGTGTAGCATTTTTTAAGGGCACATTACTAAGGCTACAGGTACTATAAACCCATAGTCTAACTCAAAAGCTACTATTGTCTAGCAGGTTATTGTAGGGCAATAAGTAGTAACTTTTTTGAAAATGAACCTATCATGTAAAATATGAGACTGTATAACCCAATGCAGGCTAGGTGGGTTAGTCAAAGAAAGGTCCTTTTTCAGCCTAGGTATAAGTTGTACTTCATCTGAGTTACCCCTACAATAACCCTAATATAGACGGTAACAATAATATATATGGTGTGATGACACCTTTTGGCTAAAAACCGTCAACCCTCTCAAGCGAGAATCGACTTTTAAACATCTTTATTGAGGTAATTTTGAGCATCCATTCAACAGCGACAGATCCCAAGTTTGCCAATTCTGTGGGTATCGTTATCCCGCAAAGAATGCATTTTGATACGCCATTAACTTTAGAGTGCAATCGTACCCTGCCTGAGTTTGATTTAGTTTATGAAACCTATGGCACGTTAAACGCCGACAAATCTAATGCGGTACTGATTTGTCATGCGTTATCAGGGAGCCATCACGCAGCAGGTTGGTACAGTGAAGAGGACAATAAGCCTGGATGGTGGGACAATATGATTGGTCCCGGTAAAGCAATAGATACCAACCGCTATTATGTGGTGTGTCTTAATAACATCGGCAGTTGTCACGGCTCAACGGGACCAACCACACCGGTACCTAAATCAAGTGAAGATGGTAAGCCTGGCACCCCGTATGGTCCAGATTTCCCGTTAATTACCATAAAAGACTGGGTAAAGACCCAAGCAATGCTCTCTGATCGCTTAGGTATTGATGTTTGGCATGCCGTAGTTGGGGGATCGATGGGTGGTATGCAAGCCCTACAATGGTCAGTAGATTATCCTGAACGATTAAGACGCAGTGTCATTATTGCCAGCACTCCGAAGCTATCTGCCCAAAACATTGCCTTTAATGAAGTAGCTCGTCAATCGATATTATCCGACCCTGAGTTTAATAAAGGACGCTACTTAGAAGCAGGTACCTATCCTCGCCGTGGTTTAATTTTGGCACGTATGGTTGGGCACATCACCTACTTAACAGACGAGGCGATGAAGTCTAAATTTGGGCGTGACTTGAAGTCTGGTAAATTTATGTATGGCTATGACGTTGAGTTTCAGGTTGAAAGCTATTTGCGCTATCAAGGTGAGCGCTTTAGCAAAAACTTCGATGCCAATACTTATCTTCTGATGACCAAAGCGTTGGATTATTTTGATCCGACTCGTGGCTATGTTGATGATGAGGATATCTCTGATTTAGATGCTTTAAAAATTACTTTAGCACATACCCAGTGTCAGTTTTTGGTGATCTCTTTTACGACAGACTGGCGTTTTGCGCCTGCCCGCTCTCAAGAAATAGTAGACGCTTTGATGGCCAATGATAAACCAGTCAGCTATGTCAACATTGACGCCCCGCATGGTCATGATTCTTTCTTATTCGATATTCCTCGTTATATGACAGCGGTCAAAGGATTTTTAAATTCTCCTTTTCTAGGTAGTGATTCGTCAAGTAGTAGCTCGATAAATATCGATAATTCAAACCCTAAACCATCCTATAACAATGATCTTAATAGCACCTCTGAAGAGATTATAAAAACACCTGTTAAGCAAACCCTTCACGCTGAAAAGACCGTTAAGGAGCGACTATCATGAGAATAGATCATGAATTAGCCAAACAGTGGATTACCCCGCACTCCCGTGTCCTTGACTTGGGGTGTGGGGATGGATCATTACTTGAACATATGCAACACAGCTTAGGCGTCACAGGCTATGGACTTGAACTTGATGAAGATAAAATCAATGAAGGGATTGCCAAAGGATTAAATATCATCGAGCAAGACCTCAATGATGGATTGGCTCGATTCGCGGATAATAGCTTTGATACAGTGGTGATGGCACGGGCGCTGCAAGCGGTTAAAGCACCAGATACTCTATTATTGGATATGCTTCGTGTGGGACGTGAAGCTGTCATTACCTTCCCTAACTTTGCTCATTGGCAAAACCGTCTACACTTAGGTCTAAAGGGCTTGATGCCTGTGTCGGAAGCCCTCCCTTATGACTGGTACAATACCCCTAATATCCATCTGTGTACGTTTAAAGACTTTGAAAAGCTGTGTGCGGAGAATGATATCCATATTATCAATCGCTTCGCGGTCACTGACTCAGGCTTTGCCTCTAGAAACAACCTACCCTTTGTGACCTCTATTATTCGAAAAGCGCCGAATCTCTTGGCAGATGTGGCAATCTACCGAGTCACTAAAAATAGGTAAACTTAATATAGGGTCCACTTAAATCCATAGACAAGGATATATGGGATTGTATTAACATTTGGCTTTAACAACACTAACGTTTAGCTCTCTTTTAAATGGTTCAAACATCTATTCCTATCTGTTAACTATTTAAGACAATATCGTAAGCATCTATTCCAACACTTTAATAAAAAAGAAAGACTTTGTTGCTCAAAAATTGCTGGTATTACTTTGTTACAACTGAATGCGGTAATTTAGCGATAGAAACATTTTTCTAAGCTAATTGTGTGCTTTAGGGGTTTGAAATTCGTGATTTCGGGTGTTAAGCTATGTAAATCTTGTCGGATATATGTGATCGGCGATATCAATTATATAGCTTAACTGTGAAGTTTTAGTAATCCTAATTAATCGTAATACTGTATAATTTCATTTATTATTAATACTTTAACTAAATAATGCTTGTTCAAACTACGCTTATTTAATGTTCATTCGTTTAATTAAAGTTTGTTTAACCCCAGTCAATTTTTGGATACACCCTATGAAATTAATTAAAGCCACTCTTTTTACTGCCTTATTAGCCACTACCGGTATTGCCCAAGCTGAATTGACAGCAAACGTTCCTTTAGACGTGTCTCGCTTTGAGATGATGGACATCAATGAGTTAACGACTCGTGCCACTCAGGGCAGTGACCATGCTCAGTTTTACTTAGCGAAGCGTTATCAAAAAGGAATGGGCGTTGCTAAGAACCCATTAAAAGCAATCGAATGGTATACCCGTGCCGCTAACCAAAATGTGACCCCCGCCCAATTAAACCTTGGCATCATGTATGCCCGTGGTGAAGGCGTTGCAGTCAATGAGCAACAAGCTCGTTATTGGCTAGAGCGAGCGGCAAAACGCGGCGATAACCGTGCCAGCTATACGCTTGCCCTAATTGATGAAAAGCAGCATAAGCTTGTTGATGCCTACAAATGGTATGAGCTATCGGCGCGTGATGGCATGTTAAATGATGAAGTTCGTACTAAAGCGCGTGGTAAAATCGGACAATTAGCGCTAAACTTATCTAGCTCTGATGTGGCTTCTGCCCGAAATCAAGCAGATAGTTGGTTCCAAAGTGAGTAAGCCTTAAAAACCCTTATAGGTATAAAAAAAACCCAGCAAATAAGCTGGGTTTTTTGTGTCATAAATATACTGTATGTAAACCTAATTCTTTCATAGAACTAAGACTAAAAACGAGACGATTTAATTAAACGCTTACTTAGTCTCGTTAAATAACTCACGTCCAATCAGCATACGGCGTATTTCACTGGTGCCAGCGCCAATTTCGTACAGCTTGGCATCCCGCCATAAACGCCCCAATGGATATTCATTGGTATAGCCATTACCGCCAAAGATTTGGATGCCTTCTCCTGCCATCCATGTGGCTTTTTCAGCACACCATAAGATGACGCTAGCACAATCTTTACGAATCTCACGGCTGTGTCCTTCACCGCGACTATCTAGTAAGTCTAAGTTTTTACCAACGGTATAAAGGAAACTACGTCCCGCTTGTAAAACAGTATACATATCAGCCACTTTACCTTGGATAAGCTGAAACTCACCGATAGGTTGTCCAAACTGCTGACGATCATGGATATAAGGAATGACATTATCCATTACCGCTTGCATGATGCCAATTGGTCCTGCTGCCAATACCGCACGCTCATAATCAAGACCACTCATCAACACTTTAACACCGTTATTAAGACCGCCTAAGATATTTTCTTCTGGGACAAATACATTTTTAAAGATCATCTCACCAGTATGGCTACCACGCATACCCAGTTTGTCTAATTTCTGAGCAGTACCAAAGCCTTCCATACCTTTTTCAACTAAGAAAGCGGTGATCCCTTTTGCACCAAGATCAGGATTGGTTTTGGCATAGACCACCATCACATCGGCATCTGGACCATTAGTAATCCACATCTTAGTACCGTTTAAGACATAACCACCGTCTTTGGCTTCAGCACGTAGCTTCATGCTGGTGACATCAGAGCCTGCACCCGGCTCGCTCATAGCCAGCGCACCCACAAACTCGCCTGAGATTAATTTTGGTAAAAACGTCTGCTTTTGATCGTCATTACCATTACGCTTAATTTGGTTAATACACAAGTTTGAGTGGGCGCCATAGCTTAGACCCACAGAGGCAGACGCTCTGCTAATCTCTTCCATCGCCACCATATGTGCAACATACCCCATATCAGCTCCGCCGTATTGTTCAGGGACGGTAATGCCATGCAGGCCAAGCTCACCCATCTTCTGCCATAAGTCCATCGGAAACGCATCGTTGCTATCAATCTCAGAAGCACGTGGCATAATTTCTTTTTCAGCGAAGCTTCTGACTGAATCACGAAGTGCTTGAATGTCTTCGCCCAATTGAAAATCTAATCCTAGTAAACTCATAACTATCCTTTTTTAATTAAAATAAACGGTTTAAAATGAACTTTATAAAAAGACACGGTATAAAAATTAACTGTATAAAAACGTACTTGTTAAAATAAAATTATTAAAATGTACTTATATACATGAACTTATTAAAATGTACTTATTAAATAGTAAGGTCTCACTGTCTAGCGTCTTGACAAATTAACAACTGAGCATCATTGACTTAGTATCATCGACTGAGCAGCGCAGTGGCGACCTTTGAGCCGTTTTTACGACCCAAAAAGTCACTAATACGTTGACCCACTACGCTTAGTTTATCTAAATCAATACCTGTCTCGATACCCAAACCTTGAAGCATATAGACCACATCTTCTGTGGCCACATTACCGGTTGCGCCTTTGGCGTATGGACAGCCGCCTAAGCCTGCGACAGAGGTATCATACTGAGCAACACCCAGCTCTAGTGAAGTCAGAATATTGGCCAATGCTTGTCCATAGGTATCATGGAAATGACCCGATATATCCTTTACATCGATATATTGCATCGCAGCTTTCAAGGCATTTTGCACCTTAATGGGCGTACCCACACCGATGGTATCTGCCACGCCAATATGCTCTGCCCCGATCTCAACCATTTTTTTGGTGACATAAGCCACTTGACTCGGCGCAATGTCACCTTCATAAGGACAGCCGACAGTACATGAAATAACACCCCGTACTTTTATACCGGCCTCTTTTGCCGCCGCCGCCACTGGGGCAAAACGGTCAATGCTTTCATCGATACTACAGTTTATATTTTTTTGACTAAAGGTTTCGCTGGCAGAGCCAAAGATGACCACTTCATCGGGAGCAAACGTCAGCGCATTTTCAAAGCCACGCATGTTTGGGGTTAACACTGAGTAAATGACATCTTTATGACGGGCATTAGCCTCATTAATCAGTTGCATCAGCTCACTATTATCCCCCATTTGGGGTACCCACTTAGGAGACACAAAGCTAGTGGCTTCCAGCTTTTTAACACCCGCGTCTATCAAGCCTTCAATCAGCTCGTATTTAATATTAGTGGGCACGGTTTGTTTTTCATTTTGTAGCCCATCTCGAGGACTGACATCCACAATCTTTACTTTATCGGGGTAATTCATCTGTGTCACTCTTATTTTAAAAGCTCAAATTGTAAGTATAAAGGGTCTATTAATTGACAATTTACTGTTATACCAAACCTATAAAGCAAACTTTCGAGGAAGGCGAGTGTAAACGCTACACATAGTAGGTACAGTGAGCCTGACCGAATCTAACCAAGATAGGTTATTTTGTAGAAAAGGTATTAGATTATTCAGTATCTAATCGCAGTAACTCATCGCCATCCGCTACTAAATCACCTGGAGAAAATAATAACTCAGCGACCACGCCATCCGCTGGCGCATTAATCGTGTGCTCAATTTTCATGGCCTCGATCACCGCCAATGCCTGACCTTGCTTGACACGATCACCTTCTGCCACTCTAAATGCCACAACCTGACCTGGCATGGGTGATTTTAAACTACCCACTGCCTGAGTATCACTGTCAACATGCGCCATGGCATCGATTAAGGTAATGCTACCACTGCCCTCGTGACAAAATACGTACACTTTTTCGCCTTCTACCCAGCTTTGCGCCTTGATTCTTTGACCATTAAGCCATAGCACATAGGTATTGTCATCGGTCACGGTGTACAAGACACTACCGCTATATAGCAAGTCGCTACGCGGGGTATGATCACTCCCAAGCTGTGACTCTATAGGCTGCGGTTGATTAACGTCTTCATCCGAGGCTAATTTTCGGATACGCAGTTCAAAGCAGTCACTGTTTGCCTCTTTGGCTAGATCATCCGCTTGATTATGGCCATTATCACAGCCACTGATTACGGCCACATAGCCCTGAGCATCCTCCCCTTGATTCAGCACTAAATTAAACTGTCTCTGATATTCACTAAATCCTCGCCAGCCACTAAGTTTGGTAAAAGGGTCGTGGCAAGGAGCGTGGCTTTGATGCGTCATAGCGCGCACTGACGCTTGCTCTTCTGTTAATTTATTAATAATCGCAGTCGCAACTAACATCTCAAGGGACAGAGGCTGCTGATGAAACAACACCTCTTTTTCACGCTCAATTAAGGCAGTATCAAGCTTAGCCTGACTAAAAGAATCCGTGGCTAACACATGACGCAAAAAGGCCACATTATTAGGTAGCCCAACAATACGCGTTTGTGCTAAGGCTTGGTCTAACTTTGCCAAAGCCTGCTCACGGGTTGGTGCATGGACGATGAGCTTGGCGATCATTGAGTCATAAAAAGGACTGATCACATCGCCCTCTTCTACCCCATCATCTACCCGCACTGTACCTACACTAAACTTTGTATGTGTAGGCTTACGATAGGTCAATAAGCTACCGGTCGCGGGTAAAAAGTCATTGTCAGGGTTCTCAGCACAAATACGCGCCTCAATGGCATGACCGTTTATGAGCAAATCTTGTTGACGCACAGGCAGCTCACCTCCTGCCGCTACTACTAGTTGCCACTCGACCAAATCCATCCCTGTAATGGCTTCTGTTACTGGGTGCTCCACCTGTAAACGGGTATTCATCTCCATAAAGTAGAAATTCATCTCAACGTCGCCGTTATCAGAAGGACGCTGCTCTACAATAAACTCAACCGTACCTGCTCCGACATAGTTTACCGCACGTGCTGCGTTAATTGCTGCGGTACCCATCGCCTCGCGCATTGCCTCATCAACATTTGGTGCGGGCGCTTCTTCCAATACTTTTTGATGTCGTCGCTGTACGGAACAATCACGCTCAAATAAGTGCACATAATTGCCATGACTATCGCCAAATACTTGAATCTCAATATGGCGGGGATTTAGCGCATACTTTTCGATCAATACCGCATCGTTACCAAAGCTGGTGGTTGCCTCTCGTCGGCAGGAATCGAGTAAACTGATAAAGTCTTCTCGACGCTCAACCAATCGCATACCTTTACCGCCGCCGCCAGAGCTAGCTTTAATCAATAACGGATAGCCAATGCGATCCGCTTCCTTAAGTAAAAACTCGGGATCTTGGTTGTTGCCATGATAGCCTGGGATTAAGGGAACGCCTGCAGTCTCCATTAATTGCTTTGACTCAGACTTCAGCCCCATTGCCGTAATCGCCTCGGCAGAAGGGCCTATAAATACAATACCTGCATCCTGACACGCTTGCGCAAAAGCAGCATTTTCACTCAAAAACCCATAGCCTGGATGAATCGCTTGTGCCCCAGTATCCTTTGCAATTTGGATTAGTGCATCGCCTTTGAGATAGCTATCTTTCGGTGACGAACCTCCTAAATATACAGCCTCGTCACAGACGCTGACGTGCTTTGCAAAGCGATCCGCGTCAGAATATACCGCTACCGTGCGGATACCCATTTTTTTGGCGGTGGCTGCCACACGGCAAGCGATTTCTCCACGGTTTGCGATTAGTATTTTTGAGAACATGACTTTCCTTATCGTTTAATCTATATAAATGCAAAATTAGTATTATTCTTATGCTGATACTGATGTTAATAATAGGGTCTGTTGAATGGTTTGGTTTTTGCCTATATCTTCTTTGCATAAACCTAGAGTTATATCACTTAAAAGAGAATCTTTAGTACATATTTCAAGTCAGGTAATGCTTCAAATTTTTCAGGCTTTGTCTTCGACTCTGAATTTGACTTCGACTCTGATTCTGATGCTAGATCAATCTGATGCCAACTCGACTTGTTGCTTAAGCATAAGTGAGCAACCACTTCTACAGAGGTTTGCTGATTATCTAACTCAAGTAGGCCAACAGGTATCCAGTAGTACTGATTGGCGAATATATTAGGCACAGGACAGCCACAGTTGCCACAAAAGTGTGCGCTAAACCCTGTCTCTTTCAGCCATGCTTTTATGTGTCCCTTTTTCACCCATTTAAAATCAGCCATTGGAATGATAGTTGCCGAATTAGAGCTGGAACCTGTTTGCTTTTTACATAACGAACAATGGCATTGATAAATTTTCAACGGGTTGGTCTTAATATCGCATGCAAATTCCGTATCGCCGCACAAACATTTACCATGAATCATAGTATGCTCTTTAGTGTCTAATGTTTAAGTTGCCAGCCAATTTGGCTTACGCTTTTGTAAGAAGGACTGCACGCCCTCTTTGCCCTCAATAGAGGCTCTAATATCGGCAATACCCTCGACAGTATGCTCAATAAGCGCATCATCGATTGTCTCACCTGCCACACTTTGCAACAGCTGTTTGCACACCCTAACGGCATTAGGGCTATTGTTGCTTAGCTTTTTGGCAATCGTTGCAACGGTGCTATCCAATTCATCAGCAGGCACACACTCATGAATCATGCCGATACGATGTGCCTCTTGAGCATCAAATACTTCTGCGCTTAGGAAATAACGGTGCGCGGCTCTGGCACCCATCGCTCTTATCACATAAGGGCTGATGGTGGCCGGGGCTAACCCTATACGCACTTCACTTAAGCAAAAGTTAGCCGTTTCCACAGCGATCGCAATATCACAAACGCAGATAAGTCCAATTCCGCCCGCATAGACATCACCTTGTATCGCCGCAATGGTTGGCTTAGGACATTCGTAAATAATCTTTAACATCTGCGCTAACTTATCCGCATCGGCAAGATTTTCTTCACGGCTATAATCTGCCATCGCACGCATCCAGTTTAGATCCGCTCCAGCACAAAAGGCTTTACCCTCAGCGGCTAGCACAATAGCTCGCACCTGATCATCTTTCCCTAATAAAATAAAGGCATCATGCAATTCAGCAATCACTTCATCATTAAACGCATTACGTTTGTCTGGGCGACTTAGCGTCACCGTAGCGATATGGTTGTCTTTTTTTAACGTTAAGGTTTTAAGCTTCGCTAAGGGTTTTAATTGATAGGGCAAACTGTCGGTCATAAATTTCTCGTTAGTTACTTTTTATTACTTCCATCGTATTACTAATAACATTCATCTTATAACACTGACTAATGTATTTGACTCAACACAAGATAAGGTCTACATCCTAAACACACCAAATTTGGTCGCTTCAATCGGTGCGTTATAAGCGGCGCTTAAGCCAAGTGCTAATACCTTACGCGTATCCACAGGGTCAATGACGCCATCATCCCACATCCTTGCACTGGCATAGTAAGGGTGACCTTGCTTCTCGTACATCTCTCTATAAGGCGCTTTGAATGCCTCTTCATCCTCAGAACTCCAAGTGTCCCCTTTACGCTCGATATTATCGCGTTTTACTGTGGCGAGAACCGAGGCAGCCTGTTCTCCACCCATTACTGAAATACGGGCATTCGGCCACATCCATAAAAATCTAGGACTGTAAGCTCTTCCGCACATACCGTAGTTCCCCGCCCCAAATGAGCCGCCAACTATTACTGTAAATTTTGGCACATTGGCATTGGCTACCGCCATAACCATCTTAGCGCCATGGCGAGCAATACCCTCATTTTCATATTTACGCCCTACCATAAAGCCGGTGATATTTTGCAAAAATACCAACGGAATTTTGCGTGAGCAGCACAGCTCAATAAAGTGAGTCGCTTTTTGCGCCGACTCACTAAATAAGATGCCATTATTGGCAATAATGCCAACTTTCATACCTTCGATATAGGCAAAACCACACACGATAGTAGTCGCAAAACGTGCTTTAAATTCATCAAATTCACTGGCGTCAACAATCCGAGCAATAATTTCACGAATATCAAAGGGCTTGCGGGTATCGGTGGGAATGACACCGTATAGCTCTTTGGCATCATAATTTGGTGGTCTTGGGGTGATCTGATTAGGGATATATTTTGGGGGACGATTTAGATTACCCACGATATCGCGCGCGATTGACAGAGCATGTAAGTCATTTTGAGCAAGATAATCCACGACACCAGAGAGTCTAGTATGCACATCACCGCCACCAAGATCTTCAGCGCTGACCACTTCACCCGTCGCCGCTTTTACCAGTGGTGGACCCCCTAAAAAGATAGTCCCTTGATCTTTCACAATAATAGACTCATCACTCATGGCTGGCACATATGCACCGCCTGCGGTACAGCTACCCATCACCACTGCAATCTGAGGAATACCCGCGGCACTCATATTGGCTTGATTAAAGAAAATACGACCAAAGTGCTCCTTGTCGGGAAATACTTCATCTTGATTGGGCAGATTAGCGCCTCCTGAGTCCACTAAATAGACGCAAGGTAGGTTGTTTTCTTTGGCAATCTCTTGCGCCCGCAAATGTTTTTTGACGGTCATCGGGTAGTATGTGCCGCCTTTGACGGTGGCATCGTTGCATACAATCATGCACTCAATCCCGTTAATACGACCAATACCTGCAATAACCCCTGCTGCTGGAATGTCATCATCGTACATATCAAACGCGGCCATTGGGGCAATTTCTAAAAAGGCCGTGCCGGGATCCAATAAGCGCTCAACACGCTCGCGTGGCAGCAGCTTGCCACGAGCCAAATGCTTGGCTCTTGAACGCTCTGGACCACCTTGGGCAATCTTCTGAAGGTGAGCGTGTAAATCATCTACGACAGCCTGCATGGCGGCGGTATTGTCGGCAAACTCTTTTGAGTTTGGGCTCAGCTTACTGGTAATTGTGACACTCATGACATCCCTTATCTGCGGTTTTGATATTCTGCGGTTTTGATATTCTGCATTTTTATATTCTAAGTTTTAGGTATTCGGTATTGCGGTTATTTTGTGACTTAAATTCAAAGTTTTAACCTAAACTGTTAATAATTGATTTAAGTCGTCGGTTTTGTAATCGGCATTTATTAAAGTCTATGACACATGCCAATCTATCTTAACTCTTGAATGTTCAACAGACCCTAATAATACCAAATAAATTAACCCTTTAATTAGAATTATTGGCGGCTGAGTTACAAGCCCAACTCTTCAACCATCATCTCAGCAATTTTATACTTCTGAATTTTGCCAGTAATAGTCATAGGATACTCTTCTACGAAGCGGTAATACTGAGGAATTTTATAATGAGCGATATGGTCTTTACAGAACTGTCTAACCTCCTCTTCGGTAAGCTCAACGTTTTTCTTAGGTATAATCCAAGCCGCTAAGACCTCACCGTACTTCTTATCAGGTACCCCAACGATCTGAACATCACTGATTTTTGGATGACGATACAGATAGTTTTCAATCTCAACCGGATAGATATTTTCACCACCACGAATGACCATATCTTTACTGCGGCCGACGATCTTAATATAACCTTCTTCGTCCATGGTTGCTAAATCACCCGTATGCATCCACCCATCCTGAATAGCTTCACGGGTTTTAAAGCGACTGCCCCAATAGCCTTTCATGACTGAATAACCTCGAGTTAATAGCTCCCCCGTTTCTCCAATAGGCACTACTTCACCTGTTTGGGTATCAACGATCTTTACCTCTATATTGGGTTGTACCAATCCTACAGTTGAGACCTGCTTATCTAAAGGCGTATGTTTGTTAGTCTGACAAGATACTGGGCTGGTCTCGGTCATCCCGTAGGCTATAGTAACCTCATCCATGTGCATCTCATCTATCACACGGCGCATTACCTCAATAGGACAGCTTGAGCCTGCCATAATACCAGTACGTAGGGTAGACAAATCGAATGTATTAAAATCAGGATGATCTAATTCAGCAATAAACATGGTTGGAACACCATGCAAGGCGGTACACTTTTCATCCTGAACGGCTTGCAACACGCTCAATGGCTCAAACCCATCATTTGGATAAACAATACAGCCGCCATGAGTGAGTATCGCTAGATTACCAAGCACCATACCAAAGCAATGGTACAGTGGCACTGGGATACATAATCGATCCTCAGCACTTAGGTCCATTGCCTCACCGATAAAATAACCGTTATTTAGAATATTTCGATGGGTCAAGGTGGCGCCTTTTGGCGTCCCAGTCGTGCCACTAGTGAACTGAACATTGATAGGGTCTGTTTTTTTTAGTTGTGACTGGCGCTCAGCGATTCTAGGATCATTGGCATCGCCTTCTGCCATCCACTCTGAAAACTTCTGCATAAAGCTGAACGTTTCATCGGTGTCAGGCTCATCAATCCAGATAATACGCTCTACGGTAGGAATCTCGACCAGATCAAGCTGAGTATAGGTCTTATGGTAAATCTCTGGGCATAATTCGCGAACAATATTGGCATAATCACTGGTCTTAAAGACGCGCATCAATACTAAAGCAGAACAGCCTAATTTATTCAAAGCATATTGAAGCTCAAAACTACGATAGGCCGGGTTAATATTCACCAAAATAACCCCAACCTTAGCCGTGGCCAACTGCATCAATAGCCATTCTGCATTGTTATGCGACCAAATGCCCACACGATCACCGACCTCAAGCCCCATCTCAATCATGGCGCTGGCCAATTGATTTACTTTTTGCTGCAGCTCTCGATAAGTCCAGCGGATGCCTTGATGACACACCACTAAGGCTTCCTTATCTGGATATTTTTCGACTACGGCATCAAAAAAGTCACCGATGGTTGCCTCGATTAATGGTACCTTTGGACCATAATCATAGCTGGACTTGAGTGGCGCATTGGCCGATTTATCACCCATACTAACGCCTTGAATCGCATTAATATCAATATTTCTGGAAGACAATGAAGCGTGGGGTGAAACACTGTTTGAAGAGCTGGTAGAACGACCCATAACGAATCCTTTCGTTGTTGTGTGTTGTGTTGATGATATGAAATAGGCAGCTTTTGTTTATTTACTAGTCCTAAATTAAACAGCCTTAAGACTAATCAAATTAAGCTACTCTATATTACCTAAATCCCTGTAGAAATATATTAAATAAATCGCTTGTAATATCACTAGTTTTTAATAGAGTCTGTTGAAAATAAAAAGCGTTTAAATACGGTTATTTTCATAAGTACTAATTTAAATTTATCAAAAAACATAGCTTTGAAAATAAATTATTTTAAAACAAAAGGTTATCTCGAAAACATACACTTAATCCTTGAGAATACAGTTGTTTACTGTAGTAATAGTAAAACGTTATCCTAAGCACTGTCAACCAATGACACATATCCTATGAGTTTTCACTAGACAGACCTAACAATGAACCCTAAATTTATCATTATATTCAAAATTATTAAAAAAAACGCTAGTAAGATTAAGCTTAAAACTTTCTTTCTCTTGCCTTATTCTAACCTTCCCTCGCCTTTTTAATATTGATAAACTGACAATCATCCCCATTATAAAATACACTTCAAACTCACCTATTTAGCACTGATCGCTTGACCCGCTAACCCTTCATATTTGGTCGTTGTACACAAAACTTTGTTTGTTATTAGCAATACTTAGTTATTATTCAAAAATAATGAGCTTTTAAGCATAACGAATGAGGAAACGACAGTGCCAAATAACCTATTGAGACACGCTATGACCGAACTGACAGACTTACGCCAACGTTTCTTTATCCAAGACTCACCTGTTCGTGGTGATGTGGTGCGCTTAAAGCAAACCTATGCCATGATTACTTCCCAAAAGGACTATCCAGAATCTATCAAACGCTTGCTAGGCGAGATGCTTACCGCCGCAAGCTTATTAATTGGTACCCTTAAAATTGAGGGGACTTTATCTATTCAGTTGCAGTCCTCAGATGAGACCAGTCTTTTAAATTGGGCGATGGCTGAGTGTGACCAGTCAGGTATTATCCGTGCCCTTGCTAGCTGGAAAAATGACACAGCTGAGCAGCAACAACGTTGGGCAAATAAAACCACCGCCAATGACGCTTTCGCAGAACTTGGCGCCGTGGGAAAAGGGGTGATGTTTATTAATATTCAGCCCCATAATGGTGAGGCGTATCAAGGTATTGTCGAACGTAGCCACGATAATCTAGCAGAGTGTTTGGCACATTATCAATTACAGTCTGCTCAGATACCGACTTTGATAAATTTGGCGTGTGATGGCTTGCAAGCAGGCGGTATTTTAGTGCAAATGCTACCCCGTACTGCTCAGGAAAGTTATGAGATTGAGCAAAATGAAAGTGCGGGTATTGATGATGATTTATGGACCCGTTTAACACTATTAACGCGTACGGTTAAGTTTGATGAGCTGACTACCCTTGACGCCAATGAAATTATTTACCGCTTATATAATGAAGAAAGAGTAGTCGCTCCAGATCCCGTCACTCTTGAGTTTGGGTGTACCTGTTCTCGTGAAAAATGTGAGGCCGCTATCGGCCAAATTGGTGAAACAGAAGCCTTAGACATTATTGATGAGCAAGGTGGAACATTTGATATGGACTGTGGATTTTGTGGCTCGGTTTATACGTTTAATAAAGCCGATATTGAACAAATATTCAAATAACTATTCAATGATTTTTGATTAATTAACCCATTACTATCAGTTTACTAATAGAAACGGGGTGTCTTAACGACACCCCGTTTCTTAATTATATTAGACTGCTATTGTTTTAAACCACCACTTCCAAATCGTTATCAGGAAATGACTGGGTACGCAGCGCCAATGACAAATCAGTTTTACCATTATCCATTAACCAGTATACAATCTGTTCATGAACGCGTTTGTCATACTGTAAATTAAAGTGATTCACCCCATAAAATACTGCTTTATGACCTTCAGGTACTTGTAGGTTATGTTCTCCTGCTTTTTCTCCTAGTGCAGATTCGATTGTCACTAACCCATCCCCTACTATGTTACTGGCTTTTGAGTCATATATCCCTTCGGCGATTGATGCTGCTATACAAAAAGTATTGATGTGGCTAGGTAGCTTAGCAGGATGACGAAACTCTTCTGGCAATACATCGCGGTTTTCCAAGTATTTCCAGTCCTCCTCCCGCGTGCTGCCGTGACGCAGGTCGATAATACCGGCACTACGGACATCTCCCATTTTGGATAGAGAACCTGCAAAGGGCACATCTCCGATAATATCTAACACATGGTAGCTAATACGTTCAAGTCCAGCACCCTGATGCGGTGTCCCTAGTGTCAGCAAATTACCCACTCGATCTACCCAACTTAACCCCTGATTCTCACCATAAAATAATGCGCTACGCGAGACCAACCCTCCCATACTATAGCCAACTAGGTCAATCTGAGTGATGTCAGGATTTTTATCGACCAGATCTTGTAGCAGTTGTGCAAAACACTGCCCATTTTGAGAGATGCGTCTGCCCGTATTATAATCTAAATACAAAACCGTCAGCTTGGTAGACTCCAGCGCTATTGCCTCACCTAAGCAGTCCTCTTCACAAGGATTCCAACTCAGATAGCTCAGACACAAACCATGACAAAGGATGACCACCCGCCCAAATACTTCGTTACGCTGAGGTTGCCCATATCTATCATACAAAATCATCGGAACCGCTAAAGGGTTATGCCGGCTCACCAAATGATCGCCCATCATACCATTCATGACATTTGCCAACTGCTTTAGCTTATCAGGTAACGGTCTTTTACCACGCGGGGATAAGTTATTACGATAAAAGTTAACGCTGGTCTGAGTGATCCCCTGTCCAACATGGTTCATACTAAAGCGAACCATATTGTACATCTGCCTGATAAAGCCTTGCTGCCAGCGGTTGAGATGAAATTCATTAAACAAACCTAAAGGTCTAAGAATTATCTCGGCATGAATGGCCTCCACAATCTCAGTTATTTCAACGACACCCGTTGTGGTCAGCTGCGCTAAACCTTCAAAGAAATCACTTAAGGATAACGGCTCTTGCTCAATCGTTGAAAAACAGTGAGTAGATGCCAGTTTCGTGATTTCACTAATATCGAGCTTATCTAAATTATCAAGCTTTTCAGTTAGCTCATCGAGATAAACAGGGCTACTTGGGGTAATAAGATCGCATTTTTCATATAATCGATAGTCATGCGGGGAGATTGATTGAGACATAGATTGATTGGTCATAGTTTTATTTTATTTAGTATTTTATGAGTTGTCTTTAAGACACAGTATTTATATTATATTTTAATCATTGAATATACTATCTTTTTAAATTATAAACTTATTATTCATAGTATCTTTATGTTACTCATATTATCTTTTCAGACATACACTCGCATAAAGTAAATTTAAAACTCGCATATAACACTCATAAAAAAGGAACCCCAAATGTTCATTTGAGGTTCCTTTTAACTGAAATATACTATTTGATTGTTGATACTATTTGGTTAAAGATAACCAAACTTATTAAGCGTTATCAACACGTAAGCCTAAATAGCCAACGGCAGCACCGTACCTGTCTTTGTAATTACGTTTAACCAGTGGCATAACATAGGGAGCAACCTTAGTATTCTTTTCCAAGTCATCACCGGGATGCTGGAAGTTACTCATGATGTAGTTATAGCCATTGATTTCATCAATAGCATGAAGACCAGTTGACTCGGCACCAGCTGGCGTCGATAGAATACGGCTTAGCTCATGGGTGTCTACGTTGTAGGCCCATAAGAAGTTATTCACATGAGTACCAGAGTCTTCACCAATGAACAATGTACGCATTTTTTCCGAATACTTGATGTTATCTGGGCATGAGATTTTGTCTGGATGCGACTTATTACCCAGCGCATCTTCAGCAATATCTTCGCCTGCCAAATTCATAGGTACTGACATACTAACAGGGACCCACTCAGAATTAATCATGCTGTTAGTATTGATGGCCTTTTGACCGCCTCTTAATTGATGCGCATAGACCGCCCCTGATTTATTTTGTGCCACATGCACACCATAATCGCCATACTTAGCAGGATCTACCATCGACTTCTCGATACGCGACATCGCAGAATAGGCGACTTTGTCTTTAGTATTTACGGTCGTTCCTTCCATCTTAGTGAACGCCATAGAGGCGCCTTTAAGGGCGGCATAACGATGGGTTTCTAAGAATGCTGCTGCTTTTTCAACATGTTGATTATTTTGATTGAGTTTCACCCAGTTTGGCTTACCATTGTAGAAAATCTTGGTGAAGCTGGCGTCATTGGGATCTTCATATTTCACCGTCATGATGTCGTTAGGCTTGAAGGTATTCGCCATCGCTTCAATCTCAGCGCTGGTGGCATGACCTAAATGAATCCACTGCGTGGTGAACTCACCTGTACCCACCCCTTTTGGTGAAGTTTGATTGATCTTAGCGACATACAAATTACCGGCAGATAAGTCACGTGGCTTATCCGCAACAAACATAAATAAACCGCCATTAGTCGTATCATCACCCATTAATGCCGTACGCTCATCTGGCATCATCTGGATTAATTCATGAGAAATACGACCTAAGTTATAATGTTTTTTGACGAAACCAGTACCATCTGGATTAACAAATACTTCTGGCAGGTGACCATAGTGATATGGATTGGCTTTGTTTTGATCACCAAACAAGGCTTTACTAAAGTCTAAGAACTTACCGTCATCTTCTTTGGCTAGATTATGCGCATCTGGCTCATATTCTTCTGACGATAAATGCGTGCCCCAAGGTGATAAAGAGGCGCCACAAGTAATCCATAAGCCATGTACGGGCGAGGTATCAACATTATGATACTTAACCAGTTTAAGCTCACCAGTACTTGGATTTTGATCTAAAGTTAATACGGCAATGGGTGAAGGCAGACGGCCCCAAGTGTCTTTGCCAGATCGGTCCATGCTGGCGTATTCAAACTGTACTACTGCAAATACTGGGTTGCCTTGGACACCTGGTACTTTCGCACCTTTAACCGTAATTAACGACGAGCCATCAGGGCAGTTTGAGTAAAATGGAACAGGCTGACCGGCTGAAGCATCATACAAAGGTTGGTTATTGATATTATAAAGCTGACCGGCACGAGTTGTACCGCCTTTGCCATCTGGCACCATGTCACCTGTAATAAAAAATGGGGTGTACTCTAGATCGAATAGTTGCTGACTACCATCATTAAAGGTGGCCTGCATTTTTGAGTTGACATATACCGTTGCCATCTGCTCTGGATTTGCTAGTGATGGCGCTTCCATACCAATAAATTTGACGTTCTTGACCGCTTTTGTCAAAGGGGTCATAGACTGCGCACTGCCAACTTGATTCATCTTAGTAGACGTTGTTGAGCAGCCTGCTAGTGGCAGCATGGGAACACCTGCCATAAAGGTGAGAACACTTCGACGGGTGGCTTTGGTCTTTAATAAACCTTCATCAGTCTTGTCGTTATTGTTATTGTTGGCTACTACAGATGTCATAAGTCACTCCTTAGGGGGATAAAAAAGCTAACAGTAGATGGCTAAATTTAGTGTTTCAAAATTTGAAAGGTGCATATTTTGTGTTATTTACACAACTCTGCGTACTAAATAAATACTCTTAAATATCGTATTAAATGAGTAAAAATTATGATCCAAACCATTTATAAGTCATTTTTAGAAACACAACTTATCAATATTTAATAAATTTTTACAATAGATACTTTTTTAGAATAATGTCATAGACTACTTACTTTAGATGACAACCCGCTTAAGATTTTATGACATAAATGTGACAATGGTCATAAAAACGCCACCGCTCATTATCAATGAGGGGCGGCTTGGATTACTTATAACCGTTTTAGAGATCTAAGTCTTGATTTAATAGCTTGGTTTAATAGCTTGGTTTAATAGCTTGGTTTAATAGCTTGGTTTAATAGCTTGGTTTAATAGCTTGGGTTAAAGGACTGGATTGACAGCTTAGATTAGAAGCATGGATTGACGGCTTAGATCACAGAAGCTTGCCACTGATGCTCGCCTAACTTTAATACCAACTTATCTCCAGCATGTAACACACCGACACCGCTAGGCGTACCCGTCATGATAATATCCCCCGCTTGTAAGCTAAAGGCATAACTGATCTCACTGAGCAGCTCATACACTGGAAATAGCATGAGCGCCGTATCGCCATCTTGAGCCAACGTCTCATTAATCCATAACTGATACTGCACACTGCTAAAGTCACCACAGAACTCAGCACTGACCCAGTCGCCTAATACACAAGCACCGTCGAAGCACTTAGCACGCTCCCAAGGATAGCCTTTTTGTTTGAGCTCAGTTTGTAAATCACGTAGGGTTAAGTCCAGTCCTACTGTTACCTCTTTAACAAGTCCCACTGTATTTTTGACTTGTTCAACAGAAGCTGCTTTGATATCAGCTCCTAAGCGTAGGCACAGCTCTGCCTCATAATGCACTTCATATGCGTTATCACGTGGAATATCTTGAACGTGACTTGCAATAGGGCTATCAGTGCGAATAATGCTAGAGGCAGGCTTGATAAATAGAATGGGCCGTTCAGGTATAGCATTACCAAGCTCGGCAGCATGGGCCGCATAATTACGCCCAACGCACACTACTTTGCCACTGGCTATATTTTTTGCCATGTTAATGTCACCGCCACTGGCATCATTCAGTTTCGTTTCATTGATAGGGTGTTCATAATTTAGGCTCATAGTTTCGCTCACATTCAATGACAACAATTAGGGTGATGATTTTAATACGACTATAAAAAACAAAACAGCCAGCATATATTAAATGCTGGCTGTTTCAATATTAAGGTACCGTCGTAGTCACCACATCAGGGGGCACATAATTAGTATGTCGATTCATACGTTTTTCAACCAAACGGAATATAAGTAATATAATCCAAGTCAATACTAAATAAATTACTCCAGCGGCAAATAACATTTCAATAGTAGCATAGGTCCGAGAACCAACCGTTTTAGCAACATTCATAATCTCGACAACTCCGATCGTCATTGCTAAGGCACTACCTTTAAGCATAAAGATAACTTCATTGCTATAAGCAGGAAGCATAATCGAAAAAGCTCGGGGCAAGGTTATACGTTTCAATTTTTGTAATTTTGACATGCCAATAGCATCAGCTGCTTCAAGCTCGCCCTCCGGTATCGACTGAATTGCACCGCGAATAATCTCTGCAATATAAGCACTTGTGTTTAGAGTGAAAGCAATAATGGCGCACCAAAATTTACTACTAAAAACAGGGTCCCATAAGAATGAATTTCTAAAAAATTCAAACTGCGATAATCCAAAGTAAATCAGAAAAATCTGTACCAATAAGGGAGTACCACGGAAGAAGAAAATATAGGTAAATGCTAACCCTTTCAAGAATATATTATTGGATAATCGCATTAATGCCATACCCAAACCTAAGAGCAGACCAATAAAACCAGACAGTACTACTAGTTCAGTCGTTGGAATAACGCCAGCCAATAATTCGGGAAAGTACTCATAGATGACCTTCCAGCTCCACTCCATTTCGCCTCCTACTGTTTCGTTAAATTAATAGGAAAGGAAGAAGACTGTTTATTCAGCTTTTTGGAATAGCGTGCAGCTGGATTAGCCCGCCATTCTAACCACATCACGATACCTGTTATAAGTATCGTCAGCCCTAAATAAATGATGGCAGCAGCCATATAAAAAGTGAAAGGCTGTTGAGTCGCTTGTTGACCACGGGTGGCTTGATACATAATATCTTTTAAACCCACTACTGAAACTAAGGCAGTATCTTTCAACAATACTAAAAATAGATTGCCTAACCCTGGAAGGGCAACTGTCCAAACCTGAGGCATGATAATTCTAAAATAGACTTGCAGGGGCCGCATACCTAAGGCTTCGGCAGCCTCACGTTGTCCTTCAGGAATTTCTAAAATTGCCATACGAAAAACTTCTGTCGCATAAGCGCCAAAAGCTATTGATAAGGCAAGAACACCAGCTAAAAAGGGGCTAACCTCGACATAGTCGTTATAGCCAAACTGTTTAAGTATAGCCATTATGATTAAGGAGCCACCATAGTATATAAATAATACTAATAGTAGCTCTGGGATACCTCGCATAGTAGCCGTATAAATTGTAGCTAATTTACGAAAAATCCATACCTTTGATAATTTGGCAGTTGCCCCAAGGAGTCCAAGTATTAAACCAATTAACAGACTATAAACAGCAAGTTTAATGGTAACGAGTGAACCACCAATTAACAGATGACCAAAACCTTGTAAATCCAACACGTTGTTTGGTATCCCATATTAAAACTATCAAATGCGTTAAATCAAACGCAGTCTTATAATTATTTATCTTCAATGACAAAGTGTTTTTCTACAATGTTGTCATATGTCCCATTTCCCTTTAAAGTAGAGAGAGCAGTATTGAATTTACCTTTTAAGTCATCATCACCTTTACGCACTGCTATACCTATATTATCATTAATATCGATTTCAGTACCTGTAAGGGTATAATCGGTATTACCCTTACTCAGCCAGTCAACTGCGGGTGCTTTATCTGATAAAATAGCATCGACTCGACCCGCTTCTAAGTCTAAAAAGGCATTGGTCATTGTTTCATGTAACGCAGCTTCTGCGTTCGGTACATTTTCTTTCAGCCAATCTGCAGCAACTGTAGTACGCTGTGTCGCTATGGTTAAGCCTTCAAGAGAACTTCTATCATCTGGATTGATGTTGCTGTCTTTTTTCGTGATAAATACCAAAGAGTTTTCAAAATAAGGATCGGTAAAATCGACTTGTTCAGCCCGATCTTCAGTAATCGACATACCTGCTATAATAGCGTCATATTTGCCAGCCTTTAACCCTGGAATTATACCATCCCAATCCTGAGCAACAACTTCACATTTAGCTTTCATCTCATCACAAAGGGCATTGACTAAGTCCACATCAAAACCGATTAAATTACCCTCATTATCAACAGCATTAAATGGAGGGTATGCGCCTTCAGTGGCAATTTTTATAGATTGTGTTGAATCAGAAGTCACTGCATCTGACTCACCCGTTTTGCTATTATCATTACAGCCAATGATTAATGTCATTGAAAGCGCCATGGTTGCCGCAGCAATAGGTCTTACTAACTTGCTTAAGGTTGATTTAGATGCAGTATTTGAAGTGTTCATTTAACGATCTCTCAAAATAAATAAGAAGCAGTGGAAGTATAAATATAAGTCATATACATCAAAATAAAACTTTCAAATCCAAATCAAACTTTCATCATAAGCTTTGCTATCGAAATAAGCTTTGCTATCGAATTTAGCTAATGGGCTCAAAAAATTAAGCTTAAAAATAAATTTATGCCTTTAAATGACTTATATAAGGGTGTAGGAAATAACGTAAATCAAAGTTTGCATACCGTACTGACTTAATAATTAACATTAATGATTGATATAACTAATATTTTATTTGAAAATATAAATACAAAATCAGTTTAAATTAAGTGTCAATTTTTTAGTAGCTAAACTAAAAATTTTAAAGTCCAATATTTAAATTGGATAGGCATATAGCGTTACAGTAGTTTGCAAATTGATACAAAAAATAATACCTCAAATACTATTTAAAAACAAATAAAACTATTTGAGATTTTGCCTTTATACTATGATGTACTGATAAATAGCCTAAATTTTAATTGAAAATACTAAATTAATTCTTAAAAGCTTTATTAACTAAACCCTTTATTAAGCCATTTACTGTTTATTATTAGCATCTGCATGATGCGATGCCATAAATTCGCGAACGCGTGGCGACGTCGGATTATTAAAGATCTGGTCAGGGGTGCCGGCCTCTTCAATACGACCTTGATGTAAAAACACCACTTGTGAAGATACATCCCGTGCAAATCGCATTTCGTGAGTCACTATCAGCATAGTGCGACCTTCCGCTGCCAAGTCCCGCATAACTGACAGCACCTCATTGACCAGCTCTGGATCGAGGGCAGAAGTCGGCTCATCAAACAATAAGACTTGAGGGTTCATAGCCAGTGCACGTGCAATGGCCACACGCTGACGTTGACCACCCGACAAATTAGCAGGATAGGCTTCTCTTTTATCAAACAACCCTACTTTTTCAAGCAAGGCTTCAGCGTCACTAATGGCCTGATCTTTACTCAATTTTAATACTTGAGTGGGTCCTTCAATGATATTTTCTAAAATGGTTTTGTGTGGCCATAAGTTAAAATTTTGAAAAACAAAGCCTACACGGGCGCGAAAACTTTCTAACTGAGCCCTATTAGCCGCTTGTAACTCCCCAGACTTGCTAGGCACTAGCTTTAAAGATTCACCGCCTAAAGTAATCGTGCCTTGGTTTGGCTTTTCAAGTAAATTAATACAGCGCAGTAAGGTCGATTTACCGGAGCCGGATGACCCCAAAATGGATATCACATCGCCATCATAAGCAGTCAATGACACTCCTTTTAACACTTCTAGCGAGCCGTAACTTTTATGAATATTTTGCAAATCAAGGGCAATAGGTCGATCTGAAGTAGTGTGTGGCATAAGCGTGGCGTGCATCCGAAATGAGTTAGCGTCAAGTTTAAGGGTAGGGTTTTAATCTAGGTTAGAAGTTGGGTTAACCGTTGGGTTCAATATTAAGATAGCTAGTTTTTTAATAGAAGATCCAACAAGATATATTGTCGCTTAAAACCTGCCCTATTAGCAAATTTTAATCTCAAACCGTTTGTTTTTCACGAGACTTCTAATTGATAAAATATTCAAAATGCTAAGTAAGTCGCATCGTTTAATCTTCTATAAGTACTTTTATAAGTACTTTATCTGTAAGGAGGGATTATACCGTTATTTTGATGAATAAAAAAAAGCCTTATCTATCGTCATTATAAAACAATTGACGACACATAAGGCTAATACAGTTTAACTATTAAAGCTCCAATTCAAGAAAACTATTCTCTAAACTATGCTCTAAACTATATTCTAAACTATGCTATAAAACATGCCCTAAATTGGAGGCTTACTTAATTTTAGAGGGGCTAATAAAAGCTTATTAGCGCTTACCCTATTCGTACTTCAGCATCTGTAAAACGTATGGCGACTGGTAGTCATTTATTTGCGTAAGTCCACTAAATATGTCAGCTTGATACATTAACAGAACAAGTAAGTAGATCAGTAAGTAGAAACGTGCTCTTCTTTTTCAGTCCCATCAAGTACTTGATCATCCCCTATCGTACTTGCATCGTTAGTATCCGATTGACTTGTATCAACAGAATTAGCATCTGTTATATCAGTATCTATGCTCTTAGCTTCGTTGGTTTCAGTTTCTACGGTTGCAGACTCTGTCGGTTCGTCAACCGCTGTAGGTTCCTGCTTTGAGTTATCACAAGCAGTTAGTCCCATACCTAATAAACTGACGGCAAACAATGGCGTTAATAATGATTTCATAATTGTTTTCATAACAGTACCTCGACACTAGATATTTAAAGTTTTACAGTCATAAGTTTATTTCGAACGCTTTGCTAGCAAAGTATACATAGCTATACACAATAAAACTCACTAACTAATCAAAACTTGCTCACAAGCCGCTTTCAAAATTATCAGCTATCAAAATTGTTAATGTCACTTTTGTTAATGACACTTTACTGTCTGATGGCACTGTACAATATCTAAGTTTCGTAGTGCTTTGTGAGCATTTGTGAGTAACGTAAAAGATCCTTTATCTCCCTCATTGATATCTTAACCTAATAACTTGTCATCTCTTCGCCTTATCATCTTATATCATTACATAGTCTGACACGTATTCGGCTTTACTATTGGCGTCATCTGCTTTATGTTATTAACAAATTATTAGGGGCTGTATAACCTACTTTAATATCAGCTTATTCTTTAAATTGATTGATTGATTTGACTTATTAAATCGACAGACTAAATACACATTAGGAGATACCAGATGACGCAGGAAATTAAAGACGTTAAAGCGTATATGCAACAAGTTGGCAAACAGGCTAGAGAGGCGTCTAGATTTTTGGCGGCCGCTAATACAGGGGTCAAAAACAATGCTTTATTGACCATCCATGACAAGCTTGAACAGTCAAAAGCAGATATTCTAGCTGCCAATAAAATTGATATGGATAACGGTCATAAAAATAATTTAGATGCCGCTCTGCTTGACCGTTTAGAATTAAATGATGCGCGTTTCGATGGGATGTTACAAGGTCTTAAAGATGTTGCGACCTTGCCAGATCCCATTGGTGAAGTGACGGATATGACCTTTCGTCCCTCAGGTATCCAACTAGGTAAAATGCGGGTGCCTTTAGGTGTGGTGGGTATGATTTACGAATCACGCCCCAACGTTACTTTGGAAGCCGCTTCATTGGCGCTAAAGTCAGGCAATGCGATAATCTTACGGGGTGGCTCAGAAGCTTTTGAGTCAAATCAAGCCATTGCAAAATGTATATTAGAGGGATTAAAAGAAGCAGGCCTTCCTGAATACGGTGTACAAGTGCTACAAACCACTGACCGTGCTGCGGTGGGTGAGCTGATTACGATGACTGACTTTGTCGATGTCATCGTCCCACGTGGCGGTAAAGGTCTTATTAAGCGTATTAGTGAAGACGCAAAAGTGCCGGTCATTAAGCATCTTGATGGTAATTGCCATACCTTTATTGACAGTGATGCTGATCCCGAAATTGCCATTAAAGTGAGCGTGAATGCTAAAACCCACCGCTATGGAACTTGCAATACCATGGAAACCTTATTGGTTGATCAATCGGTGGCCAATGAGCTACTTCCTAAGATTGCCGAAGCGATTGTTGAGGCGGATGATGCCATGCAGCTTCGTTTAGACACTGCCGCTAAAGCCATATTACATGACAACGCTAAGCTTGCAGGCCACTTGAGTGATGCCAATGATGAGGACTGGGATACTGAGTATTTGGCACCTATATTAGCGGTGAAAGTGATTGACGGCTTAGATGAAGCTATCGCTCATATTAATACGCACGGCAGTCATCATACCGATGTCATTATTACCAACAATTACAACAAGTCTCAGCGCTTTATCCGCGAAGTAGACTCAGCCAGTGTCATGATCAACGCCTCTAGTCGCTTTGCAGATGGTTTTGAATATGGATTAGGTGCAGAAATTGGTATTTCAACCGACAAGATTCATGCCCGTGGCCCTGTAGGACTCAATGGTCTTACTTCTCAAAAGTGGATTGTATATGGTCATGGCGAAGTTCGAGGTTAAAGCATTCCCATATTAACAAGAACACTGCTCTGATTTTAAATGTTAGTTTTAACCGTTTATTGATCTTCTTATTGATCTTCTTATTGATCTTCTTATTGATCTTCTTATTGATATTCGCTTATAACGTCAGCCGTCGCTGGCGTTTTTTTATGTTCTAAAGTATATTGATTTCGTTTTTCCGCCTCTTTAAATAATCTAAATTTTTGAATCTCTTTACACAATCTAACTTAAAGTGATTCAGTATAAAACGCTAAAATACTATCTAATTTAATAAGGACTGAACCTTTACTTTAACGATAAGGACTTACCCACTAATGATGGTTTTCTTAGTAATATTGGTCGTGTCAGGCGCCTTAATTGTCGGGGCGCTATGGGGTGCTAAAGGGAAATTCCCTGATTGGGTTCAAGGTAATCTATTAGCGTTGGCCGGCGGCGCTTTGATGCTATCGGTCGCACTTGAGATGCTGCAGCCTGCCGTTGGAGAGTCAGGACTTTGGTTAGTCGCCGTTTTTACGATGCTTGGAGCGGTGGTGTTTACCAGTGTTGATTACTGGATTGATACCCGATTAAAAGACCAAGGAGGCATGGGATTGCTAGCGGCTGTCACGTTGGACGGGGTTCCAGAAAACTTAGCACTTGGGGTATCCTTAATTTCGGGTAATGTTATGCAAGTTGCGGCGTTAGCAGGTTCTATTTTGCTGTCTAACTTACCAGAGGCAGCTGGCGGCGCTAAACAGATGAAGGATCAAGGCAGTAGTACTAAGAGAATTATGCTCACTTGGATTGGTGCCGCTGTTTTGTTATCTATAGCCGCACTGGCAGGAAACTTACTACTACGCGATGTGCCAAAATCGACATTAAGCTTAATAGACTGTTTTGCCGCAGGTGCTGTGATTGCGTCATTGGCAACAGAGCTATTCCCTGAGGCGTTTAAGAAAAGTAACCACTGGTCAGGTATCAGTGCTGCCATTGGCTTAGTATTAGCGCTAGGATTAAATCAGTTAGGCGGTTAGAAGACTTCAGGCATATACTTCTTATAACTTTAAGTTTTCAAAATTATTCCATATATTAATAAATAGTACTATTATCTGGAGCGCAACACGTCTATTATAGTGAACAGATAGACACTGAACGACTCAAAGCGATTTTAACAAGGGAGGCAGATTTTATAATCAAGTCATTGCGAAAGACGTATAAATAACGTCAAATTCTAAAATGTATTAAACAAGGATGGTTAAACATTTTAGTTTAAACAACTAAAGCGTGGTAGATAGATCTAAATAAACATAGCTAGAGCATTAGTATCATCATTATCTACAAGCAAATCTTTATCTACAAGTAAACTATAAAGGCATCCGCCTTTTATTTTAAACCTACTACCAAATCTAGACATTAACTTATCACTGAAAGTGATTGCAAACGCTACTAATAGTAGCTTTAGTGAGCTTGAGCTTGACGAAGATAGGTCATTTTTTAGAGAAGGAATAACTATGCTACAAGGAGTGTGACATGTTATACAGTTTTCCAAATACAGCGGACAGCCCTGTCAAATTTCGGGATAAATACGACAACTTTATCGGTGGTGAATGGACGCCCCCTGTTAAAGGTGAGTATTTTGATAACCCTAGTCCAATAAATGGCAAGGTTATCAGTAAAGTCGCCCGCTCTACGTCAGAAGATATTGAAAAAGCACTTGATGCTGCTCATGCTGCTAAAGACGCTTGGGGTAAAACCAGTGTTGCGGAGCGCGCGCTACTACTCAATAAAATGGCAGACGCCATAGAAGCCAATTTAGAAAATATTGCCATTGCTGAATGTTATGAAAATGGTAAGCCGGTGCGCGAAACACTCGCTGCTGATATCCCTTTAGCGGTCGATCATCTCCGCTATTTTGCCAGTGCTATCCGTGCTCAAGAAGGTAGCTTGAGCCAGCTTGATGATGACACAGTGGCCTATCATTTCCATGAGCCTCTAGGTGTTGTCGGGCAGATTATTCCTTGGAACTTCCCTATTTTAATGGCATTTTGGAAAATTGCGCCTGCATTAGCGGCAGGAAACTGCATCATTCTTAAACCTGCTGAACAAACCCCAACTTCCATTTTATACTTACTAGAAGTGACGGGTATTATGGACATGCTGCCCAAAGGCGTGCTGAATATTGTTAACGGGTTTGGGGCTGAGGCGGGTAAACCATTGGCCACCAATCCGCGGATTCATAAAGTGGCATTCACTGGCGAAACCACCACAGGCCGCTTAATCATGCAATATGCTAGTGAAAATATCATTCCTGTCACTCTTGAGCTTGGGGGTAAGAGTCCTAACATTTTCTTCGCGGATGTGATGGATGAAGATGATGACTTTTTGGATAAGGCGATAGAAGGTTTGGTGATGTTCGCGTTAAACCAAGGCGAGGTATGTACGTGCCCTTCTCGCGCTATCATTCATGAAAGTATTTACGATAAATTTATCGAGCGTTGTATTGACCGGGTTAAAGCCATTAAGCTAGGCAATCCGCTAGATACCGACACCATGGTCGGCGCTCAAGCCAGCTCAGATCAGTTAGAAAAGATATTATCTTATCTTGATATTGGCAAAAAAGAAGGCGCAGAAGTCTTAGTTGGCGGCGAAAAAATCAAGCGTGATGACGAGTTAGGGGGCGGTTATTATGTGCAGCCTACCATGTTTAAAGGCACTAATGACATGCGTATCTTTCAAGAAGAGATTTTTGGTCCTGTATTATCGGTGACGACCTTTAAAGATGATGAGGAAGCCATGAGTATTGCAAATGACACCTTATATGGCTTGGGTGCGGGTGTCTGGACTCGAAATATCCATAAAGCGTATCGCTTCGGACGCGGCATTAAAGCGGGTCGAATCTGGACCAACTGCTATCACCTCTACCCTGCCCATGCAGCGTTTGGGGGCTATAAGCAGTCTGGCATTGGTCGTGAAAACCATTTAATGATGCTCAGTCATTATCAACAAACGAAGAACCTATTGGTGTCCTACAGTCCCAAAGCGATGGGCTTCTTCTAAGATCTTGAAAGGATTCATGATATGGAAGTCACAGCCACGCCGGCAACTGAAGCGCTTATTACCCTTTTGAAATCGAAACATGGCGATCTGATGTTTCATTTGTCGGGTGGGTGCTGTGATGGTAGCTCTCCAATGTGCTACCCCTTAGATGAGTTTAAAGTGGGCGGACAGGATGTACTCATTGGTAGCCTTGCTGGCTGTCCGTTTTATATCGGTAAAGCTCAGTATTCTCTCTGGCAACACACGGATTTAACTATCGATGTGGTTGACGGACGGGGTTCTAGTTTTTCACTTGAGATACCAGAAGGTAAACGCTTTATCGTTCGCTCTGAGCTGTGTCAAACTTAAATAAATGTTATTAACGCCTTTAAATAGAGAGCTTAAACATCAACATAAACGTCAGCCAATGCTGGCGTTTTTTGTTACTTGGGTCTTTGATATTAGGGTCATTGTTGCTTAGGTTTTAGTTGCTTAGGTTTTAGTTGCTTGGATTTTAGCTGCTGAGGTCATTAACACTGAGGCATTTGCTAAGGAAGTCTGTTATAGCGACCCCTATTTTCTTTGATAGTGGTAACTGTTTTCATGTAAAATAATGCCTGCTAAATCATATAGATGACTAAAGTACTGAAGTGCTTCATCACCCTCTATTAAAAACGTACTATGAAAGTGTTTTTAAATGTCTTGTGACAGCGCTTTGTTAAACGGACAGTTTGGCGCTTTTGTTCAGAATTTTTGGCAATCCCTTTGACGGGATACCTGACGCAACCTCTAACCTAATAACCTAAAATCGAAATAAACAATAAGAATCAAACGATAAAGTGACGCTATTAACCTTAATTTGACAGGAGTTAGCCTCCTATCAAATTAAGGTTATTTATTGTCATAAAAGCGTCGGTTGTTACCAATGAGTCTGAATGACGTTTACAGATGCTTAATGATGCTTAAAATTAAAGGAGCAACTAATGGAAGTGACTTTAAATGGCTACTATACGTTAATCTTAGCCACCTTAGTGTTACTACTAGGCCGAGTGTTAGTTAAAAGGATTAAGTTCTTAGAAGATTTTAATATCCCAGAACCGGTAGCAGGGGGATTAGTAGCGGCGATCATCGTTTTTATGTTAAATATGATCTGGGGCTATAGCTTCAACTTTCAGCAAGAGCTTCAAACTGCTTGTATGCTAATGTTCTTTGCCTCTATTGGATTAAGTGCTGACTTTGGGCGCTTAAAAGCAGGAGGGACACCGTTACTTATATTTACTGGCGTGGTATCAAGCTTTATCATCGTTCAAGATATTGTCGGAGTGTCAATGGCGAGCTTATTAGGGCTAGACCCTTTACTGGGACTGGTTACAGGCTCTATCGCCTTGACAGGTGGTCATGGCACTGCTGGTGCTTGGGGAATCACGTTAGAGAATCAATATGGGGTGGTTGGGGCAACCACGTTAGGCATTGCGGTCGCAACCTATGGTCTTGTTGCAGGCGGCGTGATCGGTGGTCCTGTTGCCCGCCGATTAATCAATCGTTTAGGTGTAAAACCTACGCCTGTCAATCCCAATCCTAGCGAAACTGAAAAACTTGCCGGCAAGCAGTCACTGTATAGTACTAAACACAGTGAAAAAGAGGCTTATAGAAATAAAGAGATTTTTGAGAAGCCGGACAACATACGCCTCATCACGGCATCCTCTACCATCGAATCATTAGCACTGTTTGCAGGCGCTTTGGCTTTTGCTGAGATTATGACCGCTGTCGGAGAAGGCACTTGGTTTGACCTGCCTACCTTTGTTTGGGCACTGGCAGGGGGCGTTATCATCCGTAACGTACTGACGATCGTATTTGATTTTCATATGTTTGATCGGGCCATCGATGTGATTGGTAACGCATCGTTAAGTTTATTTTTAGCCATGGCTTTGTTATCTCTAAAACTATGGCAACTAACCGATTTGGCTGGTCCTGTTCTTATTATCCTACTGGTTCAAACATTAGCGATGATCGCATTTGTATACTTAATTACCTTTAAAATCATGGGTAAAGACTACGATGCGGCTGTTTTATCAGCAGGTCATTGCGGTTTTGGTATGGGAGCCACGCCAACAGCGATTGCTAATATGCAAGCCGTCACAGATCGCTATTTAGCGTCTCCAAAAGCGTTCTTAATTGTGCCAATGGTTGGTGCGTTCTTTGTCGATATTGTCAACGCCACCATACTTCAAATCTTTGTTAATTTACCGTTTATGTAAAGAGATTAGTGGCTCCTTAACAGGGTAAAAAGAGTGTATTCTAAGTTGCATAAGATGTCTCTATAGTCAACGAACTACTAAACGGTTACGGCGTTAACTGCGTTAAGCCTATACCCGTATTACTGGCTACTGGCTACTTGCACTCGGTTGCCTTGTAACCATTTTAGACTTCTGTGACTATATTTTTATTAACATAGTTATTTAAAACAAAAAAACCGCTTAGATAATTATCTAAGCGGTTTTAAGCAAACCATTATGATGTTAGCTCAGCAACTATTGATAGCTACTGGTGACAACTATTGATTGCTTTCATAAACAGGCAGTTCTTTGCAAATAGTCTGTACTTTTTTACGGGTATCAGCGATCACTTGCTCATCACCTCGGCTATCTAGTACATCACAAATCCAGCCTGCTAACTCGCTAGATTGCGCTTCATTAAAGCCACGAGTAGTAATAGCCGGTGTCCCGATACGGATACCCGAAGTGACAAACGGTGATTTAGGGTCATTTGGTACCGCATTTTTATTGACCGTAATACCAGCATCGCCTAGCCATTTATCGGCTTCTTTACCCGTCATTTCTTGCTTAACAAGGCTGATCAGCATTAAGTGATTTTCAGTACCGCCAGAGATAATGTCATAACCGCGCTCTTGGATGACTTTGGCCATTGCCTTGGCGTTTTTCACCACTTGCTGTTGGTACGTTTTGAAGTCATTTTGTAAGGCTTCTTTAAAGCAAACTGCTTTTGCAGCAATGGCGTGCATCAATGGGCCACCTTGGTTGCCCGGGAAGACCGCTGAGTTTAGTTTTTTTGCCAATTTCTCATCACGAGACAAGATTAAACCTGAACGAGGGCCACGTAAGGTTTTGTGTGTGGTGGTGGTGACCACATCTGCAAACGGTACTGGGCTTGGGTAGACGCCTGCTGCCACTAGACCTGCTACATGTGCCATATCCACAAAGAAGTAAGCGCCAACTTTGTCCGCGATATCGCGGAAACGCTGCCAATCAACCACTTGTGAATATGCTGAGAAACCAGCGATGATCATTTTTGGTTTGTGCTCTTTAGCTAAGCGTTCAACTTCGTCGTAATCGATTAGGCCAGTTTCTTCAACCAGACCATACTGAACTGCATTGTAGTTAATGCCTGAGAAGTTTACATGTGCGCCGTGTGTTAAGTGACCACCAGCGTCAAGGCTCATACCTAATACAGTATCGCCCGCATCTAATAGCGCTAAGAATACCGCTGAGTTTGCTTGGCTACCAGCGTGTGGCTGTACGTTTGCATATTCAGCACCGAATAGCTCTTTGGCACGGTCAATCGCTAATTGCTCAACCACGTCAACATACTCACAGCCGCCATAGTAACGTTTGCCCGGATAGCCTTCTGCGTATTTGTTGGTCAAATCTGACCCTTGCGCTTCCATGACTGCTGGTGAGCAATAGTTTTCTGAGGCGATAAGCTCGATATGGCTCTCTTGACGCTCAGTTTCTGATACCATGGCTTGATATAAATCTGGGTCATAATCTTTAATACTGATATCTTTAAACATATTATTTTCCTATAAATAAGTCATCGCTGACATAAAAAAATACAAGCGCTGAATCAACCGACCGTCTATTCTTAATATTACAACCTTTAAGTCCAGTCTAAGTATGTATTCAGCATCACTTAAGGAGATATTATAAGGGGGTGGCATCGTCGCACATTAGGCAATAAGTGTAACATGAAATTAGGCTTAAAAAAGACAAAAACACCACTCGAAGATGACGTTTTCAAGGTATCGCTATTTGTTAAAAATATCAAACGAAGCTATCTACAACCCTCTCAGTTTTTTAGCTAAGAAATTCTGGTAAAAAGGTTTCACTGATTAAAATTGGTCTATGGTGCCATAGATAGAGCGTACTTCGTCGCCAACCTTGTGGTGTCAACTGTATCACTCTTTGACTCGGCAATGTCGACTGACGTTTGAACATCACATAGCCAATAGGTGTACCCTGCAAATATTTAAGACGTCTAGCCTCTCCTACTAAACTTGTCAGCGGAAATATACTTTGTGCTGCCACCCACGGCATAGCAGCATTACCATAAAGTAATACCTCACGCACCCATGCGAGCATAGGACGATTGAGTTGCTGACCTCGATAACCCAACTTTTTTTTTTGAGGTAACGTTAACGGGCGATAACCTTCAAAGGTGCGCTCGACTTTTAAAGGTTGACCGGCTTTATCTTCTAGTAAAGCGGTCAAAGACCCGTCGGAGGTAAGCCAATAATCGGCCTCTTTTGATATTGACATCGTGAACTGGTGATCCCTATTCTTTGTGCCCTACCCTTTAAAGGCGGGCATATTATCAATATTAAATGGCAGTGATTCGTGTGCTTGTTGACGATATAGACGCATATATTCGCGGTCTTGCTGACAAAAATTGGCGATAGCGGACTCAAAGCGGGCATCATAAATACGGTGCAAAGAGTGCGTCTTAGTCGGTACAAATCCGCGAATAAGCTTATGCTCGCCTTGGGTGCCGGGGTCAAAAAAGGCTAAGCCTTGAGCAATGGCAAACTCTATGCCCTGATAATAGCATAGCTCAAAGTGCAAACTGTCATACTCTTCAAGCGAGCCCCAATACCGTCCATATAAGGTTGCATTGGGCTGCGCCGGATCATCATAAAAGAACAAACTGCTGGCAATCACCTCTCCGCTTTCAGTGAGTCCTTGAGCTAACATCAGATGCTCAGGCATGGTATCGGCTATTTGTTCAAAAAACTCAGGGGTTAAATAAGGATGACGTCCGCGAATGGCATAGGTCATGGCATAGCACTGATAAAAAACTTCCCAATCATCGTCTGTTATTTCTTTTGCAACTTTAAGCTGGCAAGACAGATTCTGCTTGGCTATTTTTTTGCGCTCAGCCCGTATGTTTTTGCGTTTCTTGGCGGTTAGAGTATTGATAAAATCATCAAAGCTGGTAAAGGGTTTGCCGTTATTAGTTAGATTTTTATTTTCCCACAAAAATTGACAGCCCTGACGCTCAAGTAACTGGTGTTCAAATATAGCGCCATCAAGCTGCTGGCTACATTCAACTTGTTCAGGATCAATAAATAGCCCATGCCAACTTGAGGCGCCTGTTTGCTTAGCGACATCGTCTATAGCATTAATAGCAGCTAGCCAAATAGCGCTATCCATCGTTACCCCTTCTGCTAACCAAAACCGTTGGCCGCTCACTGGGGTATAAGGGACACTGGTCACTAGCCGAGGATAGTAATCTGCCCCATAACGGGCATAAGCCTCAGCCCAAGCATGGTCAAACACATACTCACCTTGATGATGCCCTTTAATAAATAATGGAAACACAGCACTAAGCGACTTACCCTCTTCTAGCGACTTACCCTCTGTGTCGTCAAGTGACGACGCTTCCTGACTTTTATAAATAAGTATATATAGGGGAACCCAGCCGGACTCTGCACCGATCGCCCCTGTATTGGTCAGCGCTTGCCAGTAAGCAAACGACATAAAAGGCGTATCAGGCGTCTGCCACTGTACTGCCTGTTGCCAATCTAAATCTTGGGTTATCGAATAGGAATAGGTCATTTTATTTTTCTTTGTTCTTAATTTAAGATTTAGGTTCTTATTGGCATTAATATTAAATCTATGACTATTAATTAATGTCACTTTTTATGGGGTTGTTTTTAGTGTTTTTGATAATAGCATTTTATGGCTTATTTTAATTTACAATGCCCGCCTCAACTCTTAATGGGGTTACGGTCAAATTTTGCAAATATCTCAATCTCATACGCATAAGATATAACGAATATCTTATTCTCAACTCTTAAGGCTGTGGCTTTAGCCGAGCATTTTTGATTAAAGGTCTTGATTTACTGGGTTAAAAGCATCAGTGAGTTTAGTAAGTTGAGAACGGGGTCAGAGATATAAGTTGCGTTAGTTGACGTCATGGTTGTGTATGACAGTAATATCATAAAACCTAACCAAAGTATCGTAAAACCTTCATTTATTGTTATCGTCATGTTCACTATAATGCCGTCTCATCAACGGATTGGCTAAAATAGTTTACAATTGTAGTGTGAGGGATGATATCAGCATAGAAGACTGGTAAAATAGGGCTAATATATTTCCTATACATAGCCTATAACCATTAATAGTATAATTAGTTCACTCTATTATATTTAGCTATTCTAAGAGTGATAGCCTATTTAAAGAATTTTTGAAAATGATTAGGGCGTGTGGAACATTCGACCATGGCACTGGCGGAGACTATTTTTTAGTCAATATGCAGTGAAATTTTTGACGCTTAGTCATTCTAAGTTAGAAAATTTCGCCATATATTGGCAAAAATGAGTCCCGCCCCTTCGGGCTGATGCTAAAATCGCTACAGACGTTGTTACAAAACTAGCCAAGGTCTAAACATTAGCGTCAGTTTGCGCCTAGTCTGGAACGATTTTAGCTATCAGCAGTGCTAATTTGCGAATGTTCCACACGCCCTAAGTAGATACACTAATTTTGTTGATTACCCCTTTTAAAACCTTTGTTAGACTTTTAATTTGATTGCATATTTTAATTCTTATCCTTTATTTGATCGACGTTTAATCCTTAACCACTAACGAGAGGAAGACATAACTACAATGCCAAAAATTATTTATACGAAAACCGATGAAGCCCCTGCGCTAGCAACCCTATCATTCCTACCTATTGTCCAAGCCTTTGCCAAAACGGCAGATATCGCGGTAGAGACCAGTGACATCTCAGTGGCCGCCCGAATTCTAGCAGAATTTCCTGACTACTTAACCGAAGAGCAGCGCGTTCCTAACAACCTTGCTGAGCTGGGTAAATTAACTCAAGATCCTGATACTAATATTATCAAACTGCCCAATATTAGCGCCTCTGTTCAGCAGCTTAAAGCCGCGATTAAAGAGTTACAAGGTAAAGGCTATGCCATCCCAGATTTTCCAGAAGACCCACAAACAGACGAAGAAAATGAGATTCGCAAGCGTTATGGTAAAGCACTAGGTAGTGCCGTTAACCCTGTTTTACGTGAAGGTAACTCAGACCGCCGTGCTCCAAAAGCGGTTAAAAACTATGCGCGCAAACATCCACATTCTATGGGTGAATGGAAGCAATGGTCAAGCACGCATGTTTCTCACATGCATGCAGGCGACTTCTATCATGGCGAACAGTCGATTACCTTAGATAAAGCGCGTAACGTGCGTATGGAGCTTTTGCTTGACGATGGTACGGCAAAAGTGCTCAAGCCAGAGATCGCTTTAGAAGATAAAGAAATCATCGATCTGATGTTTATGAGCAAAAAAGCCCTTCTCGATTTCTACGAGCGTGAAATGGAAGACTGCCGTGAAGCAGGTATTTTATTCTCATTACACGTTAAAGCCACTATGATGAAAGTGTCACACCCCATTGTGTTTGGTCACGCTGTTCGTATTTACTATAAAGATGCGTTTGAGAAGCATGGTAAAACGTTTGATGAGCTCGGTATTAATGTTAATAACGGTATGGCCGACTTATACGATAAGATTAAACAATTACCTGCCTCAAAACGTGAAGAAATCGAATATGACTTACATGCCTGCCAAGAGCATCGTCCTCGTTTGGCAATGGTAGACTCTTCAAAAGGTATTACCAACTTTCACTCACCAAGCGATGTGATTGTCGATGCCTCAATGCCTGCTATGATTCGTAATGGCGGTAAGATGTGGGGCGCAGATGGCAAACTTTATGATTGTAAAGCCGTGATGCCAGAGTCTACCTTTGCGCGCATTTATCAAGAAATGATCAATTTCTGCAAGTGGCATGGTAACTTTGACCCTACTACGATGGGTACGGTACCAAACGTTGGTTTGATGGCTAAAAAAGCGGAAGAATACGGCTCACATGATAAGACTTTTGAGTCAATTGATGGTGGCGTTGCGCGTATTGTTGATAACGATACCGATGAAGTATTGATGGAACAGCGCGTTGAAAAAGGCGATATCTGGCGTATGTGTCAGGTTAAAGATGAGCCGATTCAAGATTGGGTCAAGCTTGCCGTCAATCGAGCGCGCGAATCAGATACGCCAGCCGTGTTCTGGTTAGATCCATACAGACCCCATGAAAATGAGCTTACCAAAAAGGTAAGAACTTATTTAAAAGATCATGATACAGAAGGTCTTCGTATTGAGATTATGTCGCAAGTACGTGCGATGCGTTACACCTTAGAACGTGTATCACGTGGTCTTGATACCATCTCTGTTACGGGTAATATCTTACGGGACTATCTCACTGACTTATTCCCAATTCTTGAGCTAGGTACCAGTGCTAAGATGTTGTCCGTTGTCCCATTGATGAAAGGCGGCGGGTTGTTTGAGACTGGTGCTGGCGGTTCTGCACCTAAGCACGTTCAGCAGTTGCTTGAGGAAAACCATTTACGTTGGGACTCACTCGGTGAATTTATGGCATTAGCAGAGTCTTTAGCCCATCTATCAAGAAGCAAAGATAATAATAAAGCGAAAGTGTTGGCAAGTACGCTTGAAGAAGCGATTGAAAAACTCTTGATCAATAATAAGTCGCCTTCTCGTAAAACGGGAGAGATTGATAACCGGGGTAGCCACTTCTACCTAGCGCTTTATTGGTCACAAGAGCTTGCCAATCAAGACGACGATGCTGATTTAAAAGCACAGTTTGCGCCGCTGGCTGACAAACTTGCCAGTGAAGAATCAACCATCTTAAAAGAGCTTAATGAGGTTCAAGGTCATGCGGTAGATCTTCATGGCTATTATTTAGCAGACGACTCAATCGCTGAGAGCGTCATGCGTCCTAGTCAAACCTTTAACGAGGCCATTGCTTCGTTATAATGGTTATATAACTGCGCAAAGAATTTGTCAAAACGATAGCCATTATATTAAATACATACAACTGTATTTAATATGAACCAAATGGCTATCACCGCTTAGCAAACTTTGTAACGAACTACCTCAAGGGTCTTAGACTCTTGGGGTATTTTTATTGTCAGTACCTCTATACTCTTGGCTTATATTCTAGGTTAGGCTTATATTCTAAGTTTAAAAGACAGATTCGCTTAATTTTAGATACGATTTGTAAACTGACGTCCAGACCAACAATTTAGTATGCTTAAATAATATTAGACCGAGCTTATTATTAGATTAGGCTCAGTTAAGCCATACATACTAATACTATTTTCTTAATTTTCTATTTTTAATATCTCATCATAACAACAAAAAAAGGATACATAACAACCATGTCAAAGATTATCTATACCAAAACAGATGAAGCTCCTGCGCTAGCAACCCACTCTTTACTACCTATTGTGCAAGCCTTTACCAAGACAGCAGGTATAGATATTGGGGTTAGTGATATCTCATTAGCGCATCGCATTTTAGCCGTTTTCCCTGACTATCTTACTGAGGATCAGCGTGTTCCTGATGCCCTTGCAGAGCTTGGCGAGCTGGTTTTAAAACCCGAAGCCAATATTATCAAATTACCCAACATTAGTGCTTCAGTGTCACAGTTAAAAGCCGCTATCAAAGAGCTACAAGATAAAGGCTATGCCCTACCCGACTTCCCTGATAATCCGCAAACCGACGAAGAAAACGATATTCGAGCACGTTACGATAAAATCAAAGGCAGTGCAGTAAATCCTGTACTACGCGAAGGCAACTCTGATAGACGAGCACCCAAAGCAGTAAAGGCCTATGCGCGTGCCCACCCTCATTCTATGAAGCCGTGGAGCCCTGACTCCAAGACCCATGTGGCGACGATGGCGTCGTGTGATTTCGCAGATGATGAAAAAACCCTCAATATTGATAAACCAACGCAGTATCGTGTCGTTTTTACCGACGAAAATGGCGAGGTTACTGAGCTTAAATCTGCATCTCCCCTGCTTGAGGGAGAGCTTATTGATACCTCTATACTCTGCTTTGACGTATTAACTCGGTTTTTTGAAAATCAAGTACAGGATGCTAAACATCAAGGGGTTTTATTCTCACTACATCTAAAAGCCACCATGATGAAGGTGTCAGACCCTATTATATTTGGGGAAGCGGTTAGGGTTTACTTCAAGGATTTATTTGATAAATACGGTGATCTTTTTGATGAGATTGGGGTTAATGTCAATAATGGGTTTGCTCAGTTGCTCTCTAAGATTCAAGAACTACCCGAAGACAAACGTGCTGAGATTGAAGCGGACATTCAAAAGATCTACGACCAAAATCCGCCACTGGCAATGGTTAATTCCGATAAGGGTATCACCAACCTACATGTGCCAAGCGATGTGATTGTTGATGCTTCCATGCCAGCGATGATTCGTAATGGCGGTCAAATGTGGGGGCCGGATGGCAAACTTCATGATACCAAAGCGGTTATTCCTGATAGCAGTTATGCTGCGCTATATGACGAGACCATTAAATTCTGCAAAGAGAATGGCGCTTTTGATCCAACAACCATGGGCACAGTACCCAACGTTGGACTCATGGCGAAAAAAGCGGAAGAATACGGCTCTCACAATACAACTTTTCAAGCCAAAGGTGCAGGCAAGGTACAGGTGATCGATGAATCAGGTCATGTTTTGACCGAACATACGGTCAAAAAAGATGACATCTGGCGTATGAACCGTGTGAAAGACGCCCCCGTTGAAGACTGGGTGAAACTTGCGGTGACTCGTGCACGGGCCAGTGGCATGCCAGCCGTGTTTTGGTTAGATAAAGACCGTCCTCACCATGCCGCTTTGATTAAAAAAGTAGAACACTATCTTAAAGATCATGACACCGAGGGTCTCGATATCCACATCATGTCTATTCGAGAAGCTACCCGCTATACTCTTGAGCGCCTAAAAGCGGGGCAAGATACTATATCTGTGACTGGTAACGTGTTACGGGATTATCTGACCGATTTATTCCCAATTTTAGAGCTAGGTACCAGTGCGAAGATGCTATCTATCGTCCCACTTATGAACGGTGGCGGATTGTTCGAAACGGGCGCTGGCGGTTCTGCACCAAAGCATGTTCAGCAGGTGTTAGAAGAAAACCATCTGCGTTGGGATTCGCTTGGTGAGTTTTTGGCGTTGGCGGTGTCGCTTGAGCATGAAGCTGAGCATAATGACAATGCCAAAGCGCAAATACTCGCCGATACCTTAAACGATGCGACCGAAACCCTACTGCTCAATAACAAGTCGCCATCTCGTAAAGTGGGTGAGCTTGACAATCGTGGTAGTCATTTTTATCTAGCGCTGTACTGGGCTCAGGAACTTGCCAAGCAAGATAAAGACAGCGAGCTGCAAGGGACTTTTAAATCAGTTGCTCAGACGCTTGCTGATAATGAAGAGAAGATTGTCAAAGAGCTTAATGACGTACAAGGCAAGCCCGTTGACTTACAAGGGTATTATCTACCCGATGAGGATACCGTAACACAGGTCATGCGCCCGAGCAAAACATTCAACGAGGCATTAGACTCACTATAAGCTCATTTGGTTTGGCAAAGATGTGTGATGCTTTGCTGCTCCAACATCTTCGTAATCTGGCTATTTAATTTTATCTTAGAACCTGTATTCATAAGCTACAGTTATGGTATTTTTAGAATAAAATGAGACAATACGAGGCAAAATTGGGTTGAATAGTCATTCTATTCGAGCCGAATTTTAACAAAGTAGTGGCTTGTTTTAGGCAAAAAGAGCCAATTATAGCTTGTGAATACAGGTTCTTAATACCTCAGTAGTTTAGACTATTGAGGTATTTTATATTAGGCACTTTATTATGCTAAATTTAAATACAGGTAGACGTACCCTTATTTTGTTCATTATTGTTGCTGGCCTTTGGTATATTCTGGCTCGTTTTCTGCCGGATAGTCATTGGCGTGACATGCTAATTATTGGCTTTGGTTTCGTATTTTGTGGTGTGTTTTTATGGTCGCTATGTAGTACATTAAAACGCATTTATGGCGACAGTGGTCATTTATGGAAAGAGCTTGGTCTCTCTTTATTTAACGTATTTTTATTCTTATTAACCTTATCAAGTATTTATACTCAAATCGGTATTATTGATACCACACGTGATGGCAGTCCTATTACTTATGACTTTTGGCTGTGCTGCTATTATTCGATTATTACCTTTACGTCAACCGGTTATGGGGATTTTCAGCCCCAAGGTATTGGACGTGTGCTAGCAAGCTTACATGCTCTAGTGGGTTATATAGTACTTGGTCTTATGGCGTCAACCAGTCTGTCGGTTATTCAATGGCGAGCTGAGGGTAGCGGTGTTAACCGAGGCATTGAAGAAGTGTAATCTAAGCTATTTTCTCTAATATTTATTGATGTATTTGGAACCTCTCGTTTATGGCAACCTCAAGCGTTATCCTCTTTAACAAACCCTACGGCGTGCAAAGCCAATTTAGTGATGATGCTAATAATAAATTTGCCCCGTTATCACAGTTCTTTACTGATAAAACGTTGCGGGTGGCAGGTCGATTAGACGCCACCAGTGAAGGACTGCTTATCTTGACCTCAGACGGTCAAGTCAATAAAGCCATTACCCATCCCCCCAAAGCTAACCAAGGTCGCAAACAAGGCAAAACGTATCTGGTGCAAGTCGAGGGCATACCAACCGAGGAGCAACTTAAGCAGTTACGAGACGGTGTGGTTTTAAAAGATGGTAAAACGCTACCTGCTAAAGTCAAACACCTAAGCGAAGACGAGCTACCCATGCGACTTTGGCAACGTGACCCGCCGATACGCGAACGTAAAAGTGTGCCCGACTCTTGGTTGATGATGACCATTTATGAGGGTAAAAACCGACAGGTTAGACGGATGACCGCGCATGTTGGCCTACCTTGCTTGCGACTTATCCGCTGGTCAGTGGCTGGATTTGAATTGGGTAATTTAGGGGTTGGCGAGTTTGTGCGGGTGCATTTGAGTAAAGAGCGGTTGAAGGAATTAGGAATTAGATAAACTGATAGACAGTTAGTTAGTAGTCATAAATGAGAGAGTAGGTATAAACGAAATAAATAAATCCTGATCTTAATACTGCTCATACATACTGAGGATAAATAATATGCAAACGATTAGCGCTTTGATATTCGATGACTTCGAAACCTTAGACCTCTTCGGCCCTGTTGAGATGTTTGGCAGACTCAATGACCGTTATACTGTTCAGTTTTGTTCCCAAAACGGCGGGTTAATTCATAATGCCCACGGTGTATCCGTGCCGACTCACTCTGTTACCAATTTACCGAACCCTACCGATATTTTATTGGTCGTCGGTGGACTTGGCACTCGACAGCTAGTTAATCATACTCAATTCTTAGAAAACTTACGTCAACTTGCTGATACCGCTGAGTGGGTATTGTCCGTTTGTACGGGCAGTGCTTTGTTAGCGAAAGCAGGCTTACTCGATGATAAGCAAGCGACATCTAATAAGATAGCATGGGAATGGGCAACATCACAATCTGATAGCGTCAACTGGATTAAACACGCCCGCTGGGTGGTCGATGGCAAATACTACACTTCTGCTGGCGTGAGTGCTGGCATGGATATGGCATTGGGCTTTATTGCAGATAGGCATGGTATTGAGGTTGCTCAGCAAGTGGCTAAAGAAACAGAATATCGCTGGGCATCTGATAAGCCGATTAAAGTTTAATAAACCTACCATTTCTGCCATCTCTGTCCACTAACCATCGGTACATGGTTTGCTTAATTACTTTATTACTCGGTTGTAGCACATCATTCTCAAATACCTCTTCATCGGCGGATTCTTCCATATGCATAATGATATGCCCCGCTTTACCGCCTTTATCGTTCGGAAAAATATAGTCCTCTCCATGATAATAAATATCTGCATCTGCAACACTGGTTAATGTGGGCAGTTCGATAAGTCTGTTTCCATCCCATAACATATGCTTAGAGCTGGTAGGAATGCCACACGCCTCACCAGATACACTAGCGGTTAAAAGCCCTGATACACCCTTAAGTCCTGTATTTCTCCCCCATTTAAAGTCAACGCTGGTCAAACTTTCGTAATAGGCGCTAAATACCACGCTTTGCTTTAGTTTATTGTCCTTAATTACTTTGACACCCATATCGACATCGGTATTATTATTAGCGTCTGATGCTTGATTAACACCTAATAAAAAATCATAACCCTCTAAGTGTCGATAACCGATACTTAAGTTAGCACCCCATATATAGCCGGTATGGGTTTTATTATCCTTCTTATATTGGACCTTATACCAATGTGCTGAGCGTAGTCCTAACTCTAATACCGATGCTGGTTGGATAATAACAACCTCTTGTCCTACTGCTAACTGATCTATTACTTCGGATGATAAATTAGGCTGACGGCGCACGTTACTGTGGTTAGTAAAAACCTTCTGGGTGCTACCCTTTTCAACTTCAAATATATATTGAGCGTAAGGTTCATCTTCCTCTATATAGTTCGCAAACGACTCATCTTCAAAGATATCTATAATTTCATAGTCATCGCTGGATTCAAGCGCATAGGCTGTAGGCGATAAAAATGCCATAAATAAGAGCGTAAGAAGAGGCAAGGATGGCATCTTAGGTTTCATAAATTTCTCAATGGATGATATAGATAAGTCATAAACCCGTTAAATTAGAGGGGGTAAGCATAACAGGTGCTCTTACACTCATAATACTAATACAATACTATTCAAAGTGAAACGCTTTAACACCTTTTCCATCAACTCTCCATTGATTGAATTATCGATAAGCATTAACCCCAAATTGGCAAATGCAGCGCGAATGAAAAACCTAATGCCCAACTTAATCGAATATTGAGATGCTTAAATGCCACATAAACAACTCGGTTTATTCATCTAGTTTCCTTCAAAATAATTTAAAATATATATCTTTTTGATACTTTTTTAATAAATAATGATGAATAAATGATAACGACTCTTAAATATATTAAACGTATTGTGCTTATCTTATTGACCGCTGGCTTAGGCTTTCTCTTGTTTAATAGCACCCAAATATATCAATTTTCGAAAGTCTATTCCGATGCGAAATCTGACGTTGCTATTGTGTTAGGTGCAGGCACTGCTAAAGGTTTGCCCTCTCCCGTATTTAGAGAAAGAATTAATCATGCTAAGTATTTATATGACCAAGATAAGGTAGAAAGAATCATTTTGACAGGGGGATTTGGCATAGGGTCTAGCGTATCAGATAGCGAAATCGCCAAACGTTATTTGATTAACCAAGGTGTGCCAGAAGTAGCTATTTTAATTGAGGAAGAGTCGAAATATACCATTGAGAATCTTATTGAAGCTAAGCAAATAATGGATAGTCTGGACTATAAAACCTGTTTAATCGTGTCAGACCCCTTGCATATGAAACGAGCCCTAGCATTGGCGGTACACCATGATATGACCTGCCAGCCTTCACCAACGCAGACATCTATGTATCGTTCGCTAATACCAAAGTTGAAATCTTTAGTTTATGAGACGTTCTATTATTCTATGGGAATATTGGTGGGTAAGAATTAAAGGATTCATTCGACTCTTTTTAGACGTTGTAGTCTTAGATGCTCAATAATCCTTACCTCAACAGATACTTTACCATACCACTTTACAAAGCTACTTCAAAAAACTACTTTACAAAGCTAGGCGTCAACCATTGCTCATACCCTGAGTCGTTTAAACTCAAACTCACTTTTTCTAAACTAGGATTGGCGGTAATGCCCGATTGAGTTTTATTGGCAACAGTAAAGAGCATTAGCTCATCACGACGGAACGCATGACACTCAATAGCGTCAAGATTTGACTCTGCAACGCTTTGTAGTTGTTTTTTGGTCGCTTTAACGCCGTCAATCGCAACTATGATGTCTTTCGCTGATAACCCTGCCTCACTGGCCACGCTATCACGCAATACTTTGTTGACGTTTAACCCCTCTGAGGTTTCGCTAACCGCAATGCCCCACGCTAAGGTATTGTCTTTATCGTCAACGCTAAGACTAACGCCATTGGCCTCAAGTAGCTGCTTGATTGGTAACTCTTCTACGCCGTCAACATAACGGGCTTTGAAGTCTAGCCATACTTGTGTGTCGATAAATTGACTGATAACCGCTTCAAGATTGTCATTATCCATGCCAATGCGTTTGCTGTTTTCAGCTTTAGCTTTGGCATAAAAGGCTTTGACCACATCGAAAATACGGTATTTGCCATCGCTATACTCCATCAACGTGAGGTCTAAACATAAGGCCACTAGCGCCCCTTTATTGTAGTAGCTAATGCCTGCGTTACCGGTGTTTTCATCGGCCCGATATAACTTAATCCAAGCGTCAAAACTCGATTCTGCAACGCTTTGCAAGGTACGGCCATGAGTTTGGGTGTAGCGGTTAATCTGTGCCCCCAACAATTTAAGATAGCTGTCTTTACTGACCACGCCTGAGGCTTGTAGCATAAAGTCGTCAATGTATGACGTAAAGCCTTCAAATACCCAAAGTAGTGGCGTATATGCCTCACGGCGTAAGTCTACGTCAAGCATAACATCGGGACGAACGGTTTTCACCCACCATGAATGAAAATATTCATGACTACATAAGCCTAAAAAGCGCTGATACGCTTCGCTGGGTTCGTCCGACTCTTGCGCTGTAGGTAAGTCACTACGTGGGGTGACGAGGCTGGTTGAGTTAATATGCTCAAGCCCTCCATAGTCGTTGCCACTGGCATAGGTCATAAAGGAATAGTGGCCTGATCCATCAAGGCTATAAGGGGCATCACCTAACCAGTTTAGATAGGTTTGGCAGATGTGGGTAATATCTTTCTGTAACCTACCGATATTGGCGGTATGCTTGCCAGAGAGGTAAAAGCGATGCGGTAGTGATTGATGATGTACATCATGGATGATAAAGTCAAACTCGTCTTGTGGGGCAATTTCAAACGGATAATCGATTAATTCGTGGTAATTATCGGCCTCAAGATGGTAATAATGTTGGGCGTCGTTATGGATATGAGTATGTTTTAGACCACAGGCAATTTTGATGGGTTTTTGTGTTTTATCAGAGGTGTTGTTGCCGTCATAAAACGCTTGTGGCACGCTTAAAGTGACCTCAACCGCTGCGTTTTCTTGACCCTCTACGGCCAGTACTAGCGAGGTAAAATTACCATATAAGCGTGTCTGATCGACATAAGCGGTACGCACCGATAAATCATAACAATACACTTCATAGGTGACCTCGACGGCCTCTCCAAATTTCAGATCGGTTAACTGCCATTCGTTTTTGCTTAGCTTGTTCGCGCGTAACCTATTGCTACGTAAAGTCTTGCCACTTTGACCTTTATCGTCCTCATAAGTTTGATAATGAACCGCAGTGATGTTGCGTGCAAACTCGCGCATTAAGTAACTACCCGGTATCCAAGCAGGTAACCATAAGGTTGGTGCATCTTGATGAGCGACAAACGTTAAGGTGACATCGACCAAGTGCTGATTAAATCGGCTAAAGTCTAAGGTGGATTTGATGGTTTGTGATGCGGTGTTTTGAGTGGCTGTCGTTGTCATAATATTACCAATGTCCATTTTAATTATTCGTTTTTACATTTATTTTTAACATTTAAAAGAGTTAACTTTTAGTCTCGGTTTATGTTATACCAGTTCAGTTATCTTAAAATGCGATTATTTTAAAGTGGGTATTATCAGTAAGATAAGGGGCTTACGAATAAACTTCAAGCAACACGTTATTTTGCTGAGGTCGTGCTTTAAACGTTTAGAACTTAAACGCCTAAAAATATATGTCCTAATATATAAACCCTATAATAATAACCCTTTAATTGACCATAAAATATTTTTGCTCAATTTTTGACCTAAATCACCAAATTAAATTTTATATTTTTAAAATTTGTAAAAAAACTTCGCAATTTCTCAATTTATTTGAGAGTATAGGCTTGAAACTTTTGTCTATCATCGCAATCTAATAGACAAGGCAATTAGTAGAGGTGTGGCATAAATGATAACTATGCTTTATAAACATCCTTCTTTATTGTGTACTTTTAAATTTACTGACCCCTTATATTTTAGGAATATTTATGACAACTATCGCAAAAGATACTGCCGTACGCTTTAACTACATTCTAAAAGACGAGAATGGTAACGTTATTGACCAGTCTCAAGGTGAGCCTTTAGCCTACCTTCATGGCCACAACAACATTATCCCAGGTCTTGAAAAAGAGTTAGAAGGCAAGTCTGCAGGCGATTCACTAACTGCCGTTATTGAACCTGCTGATGCGTATGGCGAATACCAAGAACAAGCGGTTCAAAAAGTACCCCGTGCTAACTTCCAAGGTGTTGAGGATATCCAGCCTGGTATGCAGTTTCAGTCAGAGGCGGAAGGTCAAGTGATGCTAGTGACCGTAACTGATGTTAATGATGACACAGTGACGGTTGATGCTAACCATCCATTAGCGGGTAAGAAATTAAGCTTCGATGTTGAAATCGTTGAAGTACGCGCGGCGACTGAAGACGAATTGAACCATGGCCATGTCCATGGCGCAGGCGGCGTTCAGCACTAATCGCTGAGCTTACGTTTTAGCTTAAGTCTACTCGTTAAGACACATAAAAGAGTCGTTCTTTATTGAACGACTCTTTTTTATTTATTTACTATTGATACCCGTTCTCAACTTATTAAAATTGCCTGTTAGACGGTGCTTTTAGCCCAGCAAGTCAAGACCTTTAATCAAAGTGCTGGGCTAAAGCCATAGCCTACCTTAACTGTTAACAATGAGTTATTTATAGCGATTCTACATCGTCTTCTCGGTAGATTCTCTTCTCAGGAAAGAAAATATTAAAGGTAGACCCTTTACCCTCAATGGACTCAATAGTCAGCTTCGCGTCATGTTGATAAGCCACGTGTTTTACAATTGCCAAGCCTAGTCCAGTACCCCCCGTCGCACGGCTACGTCCACTATCCACTCGATAAAAACGCTCAGTTAATCGGTCAATATGCTCACTGGCTATACCCAGTCCATTATCAGTCACAGAAAATAAACACCCGCCCTTCACTTCTTGCCAAGTTATGCCAATCTCTCCACCATGAGGGGTATATTTAATGGCATTGGTCACCAGATTTAACAAAGCACTATTTAAATACACTTCAGAGCCATAGACGTTTTTTTGTGAATCGATATGCAGATCTATAAAGTGACCATATTGTTTATTATATATTTGTGCATCATCAAAAATGCTGGTTAATAGCTTTGGCATATCAACACGACCAAACTGAATGGACTCTTCATTCTCTAATCGTGACAGCAACAGCAAGTCATTAATGATACGATTCATACGCTCAGTCTGCTGAGTCATCAAATTAAAACCGCGTTGCCATTTTGGGTCTAAATCAGGTTGATCAGAGAAGGTCTCAATATATCCCATCAGTACGGTTAGCGGCGTACGTAGCTCATGTGAGACATTACCAACGAAGTCTTTACGCATCTGCTCTAAGTGCTGTAAACGCGTGACATCATAGATGATCAGTAGCTTTTCATTACCAAAGTGAGTCACTTCACATTGTAAAAACCGCTCATAATCTCGCCATGATCGAAGACGTAGACCTTCATTTGGAGACGTCGCTGTGGTGTAATACTGTTCAAATTCGGGTACATCGATGAGATCTAAGATACTTCTGCCTTGATCTTCAGATCGTAATGCCAACAGGTTTTCAGCCGCTTGGTTCCACCACTCCAAGCTGTCATTACCATCAAGTAAAATAACGGCATCTTGCAGCGCCAGCAATGAGCTACGAATCTTTTTTATGAGCCCCATCATTTTCTGATTGGTCAGTTGCTCCTGCTTTTTACTTTCATATAGCTGGCTTGCCATAAACGTCATACTTCCTGAAAAGTCAGGAGGGGGTAGCGTCAAGGACTGATTCATCCAATTATAAAACTGCTGTATCGCATACAATCGCCAAATATAATAAACCAACAGCCCGATAATAATCCCCCAAGCGACCGAGTCAATATACCACCCAAGACCAGCGCCAGCGATAATCATAACGATCAACCATTTAAAGTCTGACCAAAATATGACCGATCCATGCTTTTCAGTTTCAGCACGTTGCGCTTGAGTTTGAGGGGTTAACTGGCTGGGAAGTAGGCTTGGGGCTTGACCAATATGGTTTGGCAAGGTGAACTTGTTGGTAAACTTCGACGTGGTACTTGTTGTTTTTTTAGGATTTTGAGTGCTACCCTTAGCAGAGTCATTAACGCTGTCTTGCACGGTTTTATTAGGTACAGTATTGGACAGCTTATTAGGCGAGTTATTGGTCGTCTTATTGGTAGACTTATTGGGCGATTTAGTCGTTAAGCCGTCTGCCATATCCTCTGTATCGTCATTAGATAATAAGACAGAAGCAAAGGGTTTTTCGTGCATATCCCTATTATCTTTGTTTCGAACTTTCAAATTAGAGGCTTGCTTGATCTTAGTGTCTTGCTCAACGCTCGTTTTTGCATTTGGTTTATGTTCTGGCGATTGACTCATGACTTTCTCAATGTTGGGCGAGCGATATCCTATCTAGTATAGAGGGATCAGGTTATGCTGAGGAGGTGTGGCACTAGGTAAAATTGTGCCATTAAGCAAAATTGGACACTAAAAATTATGATTCATAAAATATAGTTGGTCAATTCACATTATAGCAAATCTAAAAATCGACCTCTCAAAGAAGGATAGGTCAAACGTTACAAATAGTCGATTCAGTGAGCCTGAACGAATCTAACAAGGTTAGGATAGATTATTTTTAGAAAGGCTAATATAACCTGAAAGTGATGGCTCAAATAGCACGTAGCACAGCCACGCTAAGTTAGATATGAGTGACACCTTAAGCCACTCTATATAGGGCGTGACCCCATTTACGCTATGATTTCACGCCTAAGGTCAACTAACCATTCACTTGCGTTGAGAAACGATAACCCGTTCCGCGTACCGTCTGAATAAACCCAGCGTAGTTATAAGGCTCAAGCACTTTGCGCAAACGGCGAATATGCACATCAATGGTTCGATCTTCAACATAGACATTACCGCCCCATACTTGGTCTAACAGCTGCGTGCGCGTATAAGCCCGTTCTGGGTGACTCATAAAGAAGGCGAGCAGACGATATTCTGTCGGACCAATCTCGATAGGCATACCATCGGCAGACAGACGTTGGCTGACGGGATCTAAACTTAAGCCTTCGGCTTCGATGGGCTTATCGCCAGATAAGGCACTGCTGCGACGCAGTACTGCTTTAATTCTTGATATCAATTCACGCGTTGAGAAGGGCTTGGTAATATAATCATCTGCGCCGGCATCAAGTCCCTGAACCTTGTTATCTTCCTCGCCTCTAGCCGTTAACATAATAATGGGTGTTTCAGACAAAAGGTCATCTTTTTTTAAGCGGCGACACAAATCAATGCCCGATTGATTGCCGGGTAACATCCAGTCTAACAAAATTAAAGCAGGTCTATGATCTACCACCTTATTATGAGCCTCATTCACATCTTCGGCTTGCATGCACTCAAAACCTGCCATTTCCAGAGTAGTGACTATCATCTCACGTATGGCCGGTTCGTCTTCTACTACTAATATCTTTTCGGAGTTCATGTCAGTAATTTCCTATAATTGACCTACTAATTGTATATTTATCAAACAAGCTTTGGTTTTCGGCCTATATCTTCAAAGCTTACGCCTCGTAATATTTGGACTTACGTATTTCCAAAATAAACAAAAATCATTTATCTTAATAACCGTATTTCAAAAAAATGACAGTCTAAATATGACCGTTATATTACACCTGACAATTATGACAAATAGATGACAATCGATGTTGAAAATGGAGTTATTCTCCTTTAATGATTTATTAATATAAATAAATCAACCCTTAATGATAAGTTATCAAAAGACAGTTATGCCAATTTATGAGATTAATTGACTTCTAATATGAAATTGAGTGGCCCATCATTGTCCGCTTGAACCAGCATATTTGCCCCAAACTCTCCAGATGCAATAGGCGCATACTGAGATCTGGCATACTCTACGAATGTCTCAAACAGTTGCTTGGCCCTATCGGGAGGCATTGCTCCACCAAAATCAGGTCGACGACCCTTGTCAGTTTTTGCCATTAACGTAAACTGCGACACCAATAAAACACCGCCCGCAACTTGCTGGACGTTTTTATCAAGCTTGCCAGCATCATTTTCAAAAATACGGTATGTCAGGATCTTATCCACCATTTTTTGGGCAGTCTCTGGCGTATCTTCATGACCAATACCAATATAGGCCAATACCCCTTGCTCTATGTCTCCAACGACCATACCGTCAACAGTAACACTGGCCTTTAAAACACGCTGTATTAATGCTTTCATTATTATTCTCCACTTTAAGCTGATTCTTGTAAGCTGATTCTTGTAAATAGGTTATAGACATAAAACACCGCCTGACTAAGGTGCCAAATAATCGAAACAAACATGATAAACTAAGCGCATGCTAACGTGTCATCCCAAATGGCCTGAACGCTATAGACAGTGCCATTGATTAATTTTGATATTCTGTTCATGGTGGTATAAAAAGCTAAACTAACTTAACCTTTTAACTGAATTGAACAGACTAAAACCATAGGACAACTATGAAAACTTTGAAAACTATTACTACTATAAAAAATATTGCTAAATCCTCTTTAAAAAAACAAACTCAGCATCTTCTGACGCGCGATGGACTATTTACTACCCTACAGCAGGTAGTGCCTCAGCAAAAACTCAGCGAAACGGCGGGGCGACTTGCGGCCAGTCAAAACCCTATCGTTAAAAAGGTTTTTGTTCATACTTTTGCCAAGGCCTACGGTATTACTTTGGATGATTATGCACGAAAGAATCTGGCTGACTTCAAAAGCTTCAATGACTTTTTTACCCGTGAGTTAGACGAGCAGGCACGTCCGATTGATAGTACCGTAAATGGTATTGTCTCACCAGCAGATGGCATGGTATCCCAAATTGGATATATTGAACAAAACCAATTGCTGCAAGCCAAAGGGCGTCATTATGATGTCGGTCATCTACTTGCTGATTTGGAAAATCAGGACAAACATTATTACGATGGAGGCTGCTTTGCCACCGTCTATCTAGCACCCAGCAATTATCACCGCGTACATATGCCTTTTGATGGCACCTTGATCGAGACCCGTTATGTGCCTGGTACGCTATTTTCTGTCAATAACGTCACCGCAGAGAATGTGCCAGACTTATTCGCCCGTAATGAGCGTTTGGTGTGTGTGTTTGAGACTGAGTATGGTCATGCGGTTGTGGTATTGGTCGGTGCGATGATAGTCGCTGGTATCGAGACGGTGGCAACAGGTAAGATAGATCGCAGTAAAGACATCCAAACACTGACGCATAATATATCGCTAAAAAAAGGCGACGAATTAGGCCGTTTTTATCTAGGATCCACGGCCATTGTGTTACTGCCAAAATCAGCTGGCGTTAGCTGGAAGCAAGATATAGAACATGGTTCAGCGGTTGCTATGGGGCAACTGTTAGGTGTGGCTCAGCACTAGGCGCTGTTTTTTCATCTAAAATCCATTCATTGTCCCGATAACTTTCATGGGTTATCACCATAATAAAAAGTCGTTTGCTTTTTTAGCCGCTTTTTTATAGGAGTTAACCCATGCCGCTCTCTAAAACGCCTTCTAAACCGCCTTCTAGACCCTCATCTAAACCGCCCCTAAAACCCTTAACCACATCAACAAATACCCATCCTAATGACGCTGTCACTACAGCTAAACAACGCAAAAAAAATCGCCTCAATCCATAAACATCATCCCAAATCTATAAATCAACCTATTTAGGAGCAAGAAGGTGACTGCAAACAGTAAGCTCAATAAGCCTGACAAAGTTAGGTCATTTTATATAAAAGGTATCCTATTGATGGCGGTGTTGTTATTGGCAGCTTATACCTTGCTAACTGGCTTTGGTGTTATTAATCTGTCTGCAAACACAGAAGATGAGTTGGCGCCGATAGAGACACCTGAACAAAATTCAATAAAAGCGACACAGTCACCGACTCACCATGACAGACACTTTGATCCCTCGCCATATAGCTTGTCAGAGGCGACGATAAATAAGGTGTATGTGGACAAATCATCACAAAAAATGTATCTATTGCAAGATGACAAGGCTGTGAAAAGCTACCACATTGCGCTGGGTGATGCCCCCAAAGGACATAAACAAAAGGAAGGGGATGAACGGACACCAGAAGGACTTTACACCCTTGATTGGAAAAATGAAAACTCTATTGCCTACCGCTCGATTCATATCAGCTATCCCAATGAGACAGATATTGCCAATGCCAAAGCGCGGGGCGTCAGTCCTGGTGGCGCTATCATGATACATGGACAAATGAATGGCTATGAACAATTTACCACGCTCAATCAGCAGCGTAACTGGACTGATGGCTGCATTGCGGTCACTAATCAGGAGATGGATGAAATTATGAGCGCCGTAAAAGTGGGCACTCCGATAGAAATCGTGTGGTAGCCGTTAACTAAACACTATTTAATAGCTTAGTTTGGCTCAAACGTACACCTAATAGCGATAATGGCCTTTGATAGGGAAGCGAAACAGTACATTCTCCTCTCTGGTTCCTTGCCCAATGTTATGAATAATCAGTGGTGTACCGTCTGTGGCCACCTTATCGGAGACGATACCAATATGGGGTAAGTTATTACCGGGTAGACGCCAACTCACAATATCTCCCGCCTTAAAGCTAGCCTTATCAGTGGTTGATAAAGATTGACCATGACGCGCAAAAAATGTCTCTAGATTAGGCACTCGGCGATGGTCAATATTTTTATCCGTTGACTTTAATCCCCAATTATTGGGATAGGCTGAAAAATGACGCCGCATGTCTACATTGACCAACTGCTGCAAATCTATATTTTGCAAACGATACGCACGTATTACCACATCGGTACACACCCCGGTCGACGGATCGACATCACCCCGTGGAAAGTCTAAGCTACGATAGGTTGGGTCATAGCTGACTGTCACCCCGATTTGCTTTTTGGCATCCCTCGCCAGTTTTTCACCATGGCTGGTCGTTTGGGCAACCGCGATCTGAGCGAACCCTATTGTCGCCAGCAGCAGACTGGTGAATGCGATGGACTTTAGGCTACGGCTACGTTCATTATGTTTTATCACTCATTATCTTCCCTGTTTAATGTTTAATGTTTAATGTTTAATGTTTAATGTTTAATGTTTAATGTTTAATGTTTAATAACTATAAACAAAATGAAGCAGTTTTACATGGAAAAATAGTGAATATTTTGAATTTTAATAAGTCAAAACACCTAAAAACTTGCTGAACCCATTTGCAGATCTCAGCAATGAGATACTTTATTTATTCTACTGTTTATTCATTTGGCTATGCTTCTGGTTATCATCAATCAACCATCCCTGCTCTGTCGCAAACTCAAGACGGGTCGTATGGGTCACATAACTGCGCCGATTAACCCTTTTAAGCGCTTCCAACTCTAACAAAAACTGTGTCACTTTATCGATATCTATGAAGGTATGGTTAGCCGTTGTACTATGAATCGCCATTTTTAATTATCTCTTTATTCGTCTATAACACTATTTAGGGTCTAATCTTAGCGATGTCATAAAATAGATTGTCGTTGTTAATTATACATTTAAGGGTCATAATAAATTTATCGATATCGATATCGTTATTGTTTTAGACAAGGAGCGTTCATGCAACCGCCTAACGGTACTACTAGTATCAATAACAGCACCAGCACCAGTATAAATAATACTATCAGTCTAAATACCGATACCACACCCCACTCTACTCAAAACAAACCGTCTGATCCCCTACAACCTAATAATTCTAATAATTCTAATAAGCCTGATCCTAGCAATATTAATGCTAATAAAAAACCGCATAATAAATGGCTCATTATCGCTGGATTTTCTCTTCTACTAGGCGTCAATCAGTTTTTATGGTTAACCTTTGCTACTATTATCATCAGTACCCAATCTCACTTTGGGGTCAGTGAATTCTTAGCGAACCTATTAACTTTGATGTTCCCCATTGTATTCGTGGTTTTAGCCATTCATTCCGGTAAGATATTAGATAATGTGGGCTATAAGAAGGTCGTCAGTTATGCCTCTGTGTTAATGTTAATAGGGGCAATTATACGTTGGTTAGGGGTAGACAGCTATTGGATCGCGTTTGGCGGGCAATTGCTCATTGCCATCGCTCAACCTTATATTACCAATGCGATCAATCAGGTCACCACAGACTGGTTTGATAAGTCACAAATAGCCACGGTAACCGGTGTGATTATGGGTGGCATGTTCTTAGCGACCGCATTGGGTGCCTTTGCTCCTGCACCATTGATTGAAGCCTACGGTTTTTCAGGCATGCTCCTGTTTAATGTAGTGATAACCGCGGCTGCCGTCTTGGTGTTTTTAGTGGTGGTAAAAGAGAAGCCCAGACAGCATGAGGTCGCCATCTCCCTGCATGAAATCGGGTCTCTAATTAAAAATAAACGCTTGTGGCTTATTTCGCTATCGGTATTTATTGCCATGGGCTATTTTAATGGCTTAAGCAATTGGATTGCGCCCATTCTTGCACCAAGAGGAATTCCTGAAGTCACGGCAGGTATTTTAACCGCCATGCTCATTATTGGGGGCATATTAGGTGCGTTAAGTATTCCCTTATTATCGGATTATTTAAACAAACGACGGGTATTTTTGATATTAGCCACCCTTGTTGGTGCAGGGGCTACCTACCCTTTGTTATATTCTACGACGGGTACTATGGCTCTAGCAGTTAGTTTCTTTCTAGGCTTCTTTTTATTAGCAGGTTACCCGCTTCTAATTGCAGCCGCGGAAGACAGTGTTCATCCCTCTCAATCCGCTAAAGCAGTGGCTATGTTGATGATGATGGGCAATTTAGGAGGTGTCGTTATGGTGTTGTTAATGCAAGGTGTTAAAGGACTTACAGGTAGTTGGACTCCCACAGGTTGGGTGCTTATTATCGCTACTGTATTAGCAAGTATGATTGTCATCCAAATACGCGATAAACCTGTGGTGACAACGGATACCCTTAACTAAGCTCTTGAAAGGACAAATTTAATGAGCCGTTTATCAAGCTTATTTGGCGCATTTATTTAACCAACTCGCTAATTGCCTTAAACGCAGGATCTTTGCTGGAGCGACACAATTCAAATAAGATTGCCTCTACCGTGGTAATGACTGCACCCGCTCGGCGCATCCTGCGAATGGCTTGACGCCGATCATAAGCATACCGTGAGCCGGTAGCATCAGCGATAACAACAGGCTGCATGCCATTATCTAATAAATCCAATACCGTTTGCATCACGCACACATGGGTTTCTACCCCAAACACCAAGACCGATATGCGGTTTTGCTGCGCCAGATAATTCCAAGTCTCATCATTATCGCAAGCACTGAAAGTGACCTTTTCAATAGTCTTATAGTCAGCACCCTCAAGCGCTTCCACTATCTCGGGTAAGGTCTCACCCAATCCTTTTTTGTACTGCTCATTGACTAATATCGGTACCTCAAGCACTTGTAGCCCTTTGAGAAGGGTTACAATTTTACTGGTGATTTTTTGATTGCGATAAATATGAGGAGTTAGTTTTTGCTGGACGTCAATGAGTAACGCCTGACAGTTATCGCGCATGATTCGATAGGTTTTATCTGTGGTAATTGTCGATGACATAACACACTCCTTGTGTCGGTTAATTTTTGCTTCATCTCTTTATTTATTTGGATTTAATATTATAAAACCTAATTCTGTTAGCCGTTTTGGTAGCCGCCTTTCTAGAGCCACTCAACTTAAAATTTTGAGAAATTAACCTCACATCCGCACCATTAACGTCTGTGATAAAGGCTTAGTAGACTCTAATTAAGTCATATTTAATGATGAGGGTCAACCGGTTTTGGCTCTGTAGAAACAATGGTAATTTGACGTTCATAGAAGCCCATATGACCATAATTACCCGCTTTACTCACTATTGCTTGCAGACGCACTCTATTCATCTGATACAAATTACTATGAATACCTCGCTTCTTTGCCAACTCATCTAACAATTTATTGGGATCGTTCACATGATAACTCACGCCTTGATCACTAGTGAAACTAAACTGCTCTAAGGTTTTGTTGACACTGCCGACTAACTCTATTGGCGCTAGACTGTCTTGACCACTTTTATTCGCAATAAATTCAGCCAAACTTTTACTGTTGCTGGCTAAGCTAATACCTACTCCAATTACTGACAACACGATTAACTTCGCTAGTCTACCTTTACGTATAGCACTATTGTTTAGAGTCGAGTTAGAGGACTGGGTATGTTTAGGAGATTGGGAGGGTTGCGTTTTAGTGTCCATTTTTATTCTCTTTAAGCAATCAATGTTTTATACCAAATCTAGAAATCAACCTATTGAGGAAGGCTCAAACGCTAAAAGTCGAACGTTACAAATTGTAGGTTCAGTGAGCCTAACAAAGATAGGTTATTTTTTAGAAGTGATATCACTATCTTACCTTAGCTCTGTACTTTAATGAACTCTTTAATCAATTCTATTATAAACCCTATTAAGTACTCTTTTATAAACTCTTAAAGCAAAATGGTTTAGCTATGATTGCTATAGCAATACCGGGATAGACTTGACATTAAAAAAGCACCTCTAACAAGATGTTAAAGGTGCTGGATATACTAAACAAAAAGTGAATTGGGTTAAGGCTTAGACAGTATATTAGTTAAACGCTAAACCTGATCTCCAAGTTGTCGTTAAATACGTTCAATAACCGTTGAGATACCTTGACCAAGACCGATACACATCGTAGCCAGACCGATTTCAGTGTCTTTTTGTTCCATAGCATTGAGCAAGGTAACAACGATACGAGCACCAGAACAGCCCAATGGGTGACCTAGAGCAATCGCGCCACCATTAACGTTAATGATGTCTTGTTTATCCGTCAAGTTCAGCGCTTTTAACACAGACAAGCTTTGAGCAGCAAAGGCTTCGTTCAGCTCAATGGTTTGCATATCATCAAGACTCATGCCAGCACGTTTAAGTGCTTTTTGAGTTGCGGGTACTGGACCATAACCCATAATAGCAGCATCACAACCAGCAATTGCCATACTGCGGATACGAGCACGTGGCTTCAAGCCTAGGTCTTTCGCTTTTTGAGCACTCATAACCAGCATGGCAGAAGCGCCATCTGACAATGCAGAAGACGTGGCAGCAGTCACTGTACCATGGGCAGGATCAAACACAGGGCGTAACTTCGCTAGTGACTCCATCGTCGTATCTGGACGGATGACTTCGTCAACGGTACACAGCTGCAAACGTCCTTCTGCATCATGGCCTTCGATACCCACGATTTCATTGTCAAAACGACCTTCGGTAGTCGCTTCCCAAGCACGGCGATGTGACTCAAGAGCGAAGGCATCTTGCTCTTCACGTGAGACATTATTCATACGACCTAGCATTTCTGCCGTTAGGCCCATCATGAATGACGCTTTGGCAAAGTGCTTAGACGCAGCAGGGTTAATATCCACCCCGTGCATCATGCCAACGTGACCCATATGCTCGACACCACCAACGATGAAGATATCACCTTGGTTGGTCATGATTTGCGCCGCAGCAGTATGAAGTGCTTGCATAGAAGAGCCACACAGACGGTTAACCGTTTGACCACCCGTTGTTTTTGGGATATCTGCCATTAAGGCACTGTTGCGACCGATGTTATACGCCTGCTCTAGTGTCTGCTGTACACAGCCCCAAATCACATCTTCGATATCATTTGGATCAAAGTCATTACGCTTAACTAAGGCTCGCATAAGCTCAGCTGACAGATCATCTGCCCGCACATGGCGGAACATACCATTTTTCGATTTACCCATTGCAGAACGTACGCCATCTACGATGACCACGTCTTTAGGACTTAAAGTCGTCATTTAATACTCCTTGAATTTTTTAAGTATCTGCTTAAGCCAGTCATACGCTATTATTTAAAAAACATTTAAATCACTATTAAATGGACACGTATTAAAGATTCATAGTTTTAACGTTATTATCAAAACGGGTTAAGCAGATCACTGAATTATTTATGGTTTAAATACTTATTAACCGTTGGGTTTTAATTGACTCGTTACTAATCAACGAGTCATATTGAGCCAACAATCGTTATGCTTTTGGGTAAAAAGTCTCGCCAGCTGCTGCCATATCACGGATCTTCTGCGGCGCTTCATAAGCTTTACCTAAGTGAGCATACTTCTCACACAGTGCTAAATAGTTATCAAGACCGACTTGATCGATATAGCGGCATGGACCACCGCGGAATGGTGGGAAGCCAACACCCATAATCATCGCCATATCAGCCTCAGCAGGGGTTGCGACAATATTGTCTTCTAGGCAGCGAACCGTCTCGTTACAGAAGGCTAGCATCATACGATCAATGATGGTTTGATCGTAAAACTCTTGAGCTTGGCTATCTGTGGTATCTTTTAACAGCTCATAAGTGGCGTCATCTGCTGTTTTCTTAGGCTTACCGCGTTTGTCTTTTTCGTATTTGTAGAAGCCAACACCGTTTTTCTGACCAAGACGTTGGTTTTCAAATAAGTGTTTAATAGCGCCTTTATAGTCAGGCTTCATACGATCTGGGAAGCCTTCAGCCATCACTTCCGCGCCATGTACGCCAGTATCTAAACCAACCACGTCAATTAGATAAGCAGGACCCATTGGCCAACCGAATTTCTCCATAACTTTATCTACATGGACGAAGTCTGCCCCTTGCTTCAATAGCAAGTCGAAGGCACCGAAGTATGGGAACAATACACGGTTCACTAAGAAGCCTGGGCAGTCATTGACCACAACAGGTACTTTACCCATACGCTGAGCTAAGGCAACCGTAGTAGCAATGGCTTCTTCAGATGACTTCTCGCCACGAATGACTTCGACTAATGGCATACGGTGCACCGGATTAAAGAAGTGCATACCGACGAAGTTCTCTGGGCGCTCAAGCACAGTTGCTAGATAAGTAATAGAAATCGTCGACGTATTTGAAGCTAAGATAGCGTTTTCTTTAACAAGGCCTTCGACTTCTTTTAATACGGCATGTTTCACTTTTGGATTTTCAACAACCGCTTCAATAACGATATCTGTTTCACCAAAGTCGCCATAGTTTAGCGTTGGGCGAATACGGCTTAGCGTTTCACCCATTTGTGCTGGGGTCATTTTCTTGCGCTCAACCATTTTGCCCAGTAGCTTGCTCGCCTCACCCATACCTAAATCTAATTGCTCAGACTTAATGTCTTTCATGATAATAGGCAGACCTTTTGACGCCGCTTGATAGGCAATACCGCCGCCCATGATGCCCGCACCCAGTACAGCCGCTTCATTAATATCATGTGATTGCTTACTGTGTTTCTTGGCTAATTTCTTAACCGCTTGATCATTTAAGAACAGACCAACTAAGCTTTCCGCTTGCGGGGTTTTTGCCGCTTTAGCAAAACCAGAGGCTTCAATCTTAAGCGCTTCATCACGAGGTAGGTTAACGTGTTTTTCGATGGTTTCAACAGCGATAGCAACGGCTGGATACTGCTTTGGATTAGCCTTGGCAAAGATAGCCCCTTTGGCACTGTTAAATGCCATAGCTTGCTCAAGCTGATTTAATTTGACAGGTTTTAGTTTCTCTTCACGCTTCGCTTGCCAATCAAGCTCACCTGCGATACATTTCTTGACCAAATCGACAGCAGCAGCTTGTAAGTCATCTTGAGCCACAACCGCATCAACTAAGCCTAGTTTTAAAGCTTCCTCTGGCTTTTTCGCTTTACCGGTAGCGATCATTTCTAACGCATTATCAATACCAATAACCCGTGGGGTTCGCACACTACCGCCAAAGCCTGGGAAAATACCTAATTGAGTTTCTGGTAGACCAATTTGAGCTTTTTCGCCCATCACACGGTATTCACAGACTAGCGTCATCTCACAGCCGCCACCTAATGCCGCGCCATTAATCGCCGCAACTTTCGGGAAAGGAAGGTCTTCAAAGCGGTTAAACACCCCGTTAATTTCAACAATCCACTTTTCAATGTCAGCCGCTTCTTTGTTGAAGTGACCGACGAATTCAGTAATATCTGCACCCGCGATAAACACGCCTTTGGTTGAGGTGACAATCAAACCTTTGATATCTTTTGCTTGTTCTAACGCAGTGACTGCTTCATCAAATTGTTTATTGGTATCAGCATCAAACTTATTAACGCTTTCATTTTCTGCATTAAATTGCATATTGACGATGCCGTCTTCTAACGTCGACACCGTAATGCGGTTACCTTGATAAATCATGTATTTCTCCTAGTTATTGTTAAATAAGCTTTGTTTGATCATGCTGAGTGCAACATCACATCAGTTGTCAAACGAAAGGTGTTTTTGCAAATGCCAAAAAACAAGAACTTTGCTTAATGTTTTTTGTTGAATAATAGGACACGCCTTACCGACACTAACCTATGATTTTATTATATTCTGCTAGCATGACGTACAACAGGTTAGCAGGAAACATAACGATACGCATTACCTTTCACTGGCTCCTTAAGTCAAATAAAGTCATTCAAATTTATAATAATTTATTAAACAAAGCACAGTAAACAAAGTACAGCAAGCATGTGACGCCAGTATTATATAACCTACAAACCTTTTACTCTGCTTTGACTCTGTAAGTATCGATTTCAGTTTTTATACCAGTTACAGTATTATTACCTGCATGACTATGCTTATCTTTAGGCCCTATTTCTATCAAAGCTCTGTACTTACTTTCAAGCAGCTTAAGCATTACCCCATACAAATGACGCAGGTTAGCTAATCAACGCCGGATAGTGCCCGATAGTGTAGGGGATTTGACCCCTTACTGTCACAGTACATTACCTGACTCTTAGGTCATACAAAATTATGCTATTACCCCATTCTCAACTCTTAACGTAGGCTGTGGCTTTAGCCCAGCATTTTTGATTAAAGGTTTTGATTTGCTTGGCTAAAAGCTCCAGCCTACAATGCGTTTTAATAAGTTGAGAACGAGGTGCTAATTTAAACGTCTAAAGCTTTATTCAGTAAATGATTGAATGCCTGATCTCTAGTCTGTCAGAAGATTGCACTATATATTGCACTACATAAGGTTTCAAATTGATAACCCATTCATTAAATACAGTCCTCGTGATAATAGAGTAAACTAAATAGTAGAGTAAACTAAGCGCATTCTTGACTTTTGCTACTTATAGTTATTGATAACTTTACCTGCAATACGCTACAAAAGCCTGTAATGAAATTTAATTCCTTTAAGCTGCGAATGTCTTTATAATTTGAAGGATAAATGAGCATTTCTTATACCCTTATATCACGACGATCTATATTCATACTTATCTATATTGAGCCGCATCTATATGACTACTATCATCACTATACCCCCCAGCTTTGATGCTTTAAGCCAACAAGTCATGAGCACATTGCAGACCGATATAGAGCGCCTATTAGACTTTGCTACCCTCCCAGCCCCTTTAAGTGATGCCTGTACCTATGCCATGATGGGTGCTGGCAAACGTGTGCGTCCTTTATTAGTGGTGAGTGCTTATCAAACGGTAATGCAAAGCTTAAATGATCATAAACACTCTAAACATGATAATGACCAGACAAATTCTGAGCCATTATGGTTTGATGATAACTGTCGACGAGCTATGTTAGCGGTCGAGTTTTTGCACACCTATTCGCTCATTCATGATGACCTACCTAGTATGGATGATGATGAGTTGCGGCGCGGCCGTCCAACCTGTCATATTAAGTTTGGCGAAGCCACTGCCTTACTGGCTGGTGACGTATTACAAACGTTAGCATTTGAGATTATCAATGCAGATATTGAGGGTTTTGCCCCTATTTCAGTTGAACAATCAACCCAGCTCAGCAAGATTTTTGCACCCAGAGCAAGACGCATGGTGGCAGGTCAAATGCTAGACTTAAATGCTGAAAATAAACAAGTATCTCAAACTGAGCTTGAATCTATACATAGGGATAAAACAGGCGCCCTTATCGAAGCTGCGGTGTTAATGGGCGGGGTATGCGCGGGCGCATCTGATATGCAGCTTGCGGCCTTATCTCAGTTTGCCAGTCGCATAGGTCTTGCTTTCCAAGTACAAGATGATATCTTGGATGTGGTATCAAACACCGACACATTAGGCAAACCGACAGGCAGTGATGAGGGACTTAATAAATCCACCTATGTTAAATTAATGGGTGTTGAGGCAGCAACTGAGTATGCCAAGTCATTGTTCACTGACGCAACCGACACCATTACTAAGAGCTTTTCTAACTCCACCACCATCCATACTATTGCCGACTGGTTGTGGGACAGAAAAAAATAGCATCTGTTAAATAGCCGTTAAGTAATTTATATTGACTGTAAATACTAGGGTCTGTAAAGAGTTAATTTTTAGCAAGACATCACTGACTGATTTGAGTTCAAAAGCGATAGTCGATTTTAAACTCATCATCAATTTATCATAGTAATTGGAAACTTATGCTTTTTTTGCGTTCTCTTAATCAGCCTAAAGCATTAGCAAAAAAAATTGAGCCTCGTTTGCCTTTTGCTCAAAGGCTTATGCTTGTGCAGCGAAAGCCTAAACGCCTAAAAACTGGAAAAGCCCAAAAAGCGACAATAGCCCGAACTACCCAAAAAGACAATTTAGAAGAACAAAAACTCATTTTAAAAGAATCGTTTCGTCTTCTACTAAAATCAAATAAACCTTCTACTCGCAAGGGATTCAATAGAAAAAGCGCCATAAATCTTCTGAATAATAGCTTTCAAAAAAAATCTCTTCAGCGAAAGCCTGCAAAAAAAACGTTGAGCGCAAACCGTCAACGGATTTTACGCCTGTTTTTTATCATCAGTATCGCCAGTGTCGCGACGCACTCTATTACCAGTCATGCCGCAATATTAGACCCAATACGCCGAGTCATCTCTCCTTTTTTGGGTGATACTGATACTAAAACGGAGACTAATTCAACAGAAGCGGAGGATGCAGATGATCAGGCAACTCCTGATGCGTCAATGTCAGAGCAAGGAAGTCTGGATCCCTCCATAAAGGGTCATCCTGTCGAGATTGGCAATGGTCGATTATCACTGACCGAGGACCGCCCAAGCTTATTAAATGTCATGCAGGCAGAGTTTTTAATTGACCGAGGTGATATTGCTCAGGCGCTTAAGCTGTATAAGCAAGAGTCCTTTAAACAAGAGTCGACCAGTGTCTTTGAACGCGCCTTAGAGCTGTCATTACTGTATGAGACCCCTGTTGAGTCATTAAATTTTGCCGTTACTTGGCAGCAACAGAATCCTGAACATATTCCCGCGTTGTTCTATGTCGCTCATTTAGCCCTTAAAGCAAATGAATATGACCTAGCGGGTAATGCTTTAACTCAAATTTTGGATTATGACCCCCAAGCCGATTTAAGTGAAATCTTAATCGGTATTTATCCCACGACTCAGCAAGACCAACGGTTATTATTAGAGACGTTATTGGCATTACCCAAACATAACAACCCGTCTTTGTTGGTCATGCAAGCGGGGCTGATGTCCCAATTAGGTCAGCCAGATATCGGCTTAGTCAGTGTCAATAGAGCGCTTAGAAAACAGCCTGATAAAGCGGCCTTTATTGTGCTTAAGAGTGATATATTAAAGCAGCTTAAGCCCGATAGGGAGGTCCTAAAATATATCAGTGGTGAGCGCAAAAGATTAAAGAACAGTAAAGCCTTATACTTATATGAAATACGTTTACGCTTAGAGCTTGGACAAACTCAGGAAGCGTGGCAGTTGTTATTAGAAGCTCATGACCTGTTTCATGATGAAGAGGTTACCTTGCTTGCTGCCTTAGTCAGTATAGATATAGAGGCCTATACGACGGCGGATGAGCTGTTATCAGGATTGGCATCTTCGCCAGCTTACATCGACCAAGCCTATTACTACTTAGGTATTAGTGCAGAACGCCAGCATAATTATGATAGAGCTGAGCGTTTTTTATCAAAGGTAATGCAAGAAAGCTTGGTTTTAAAAGCCCGTCAAAAGTTAGTGTCTATACAGCTACTACAAAATAAACCCGATGATGCTTTGGCAACGTTGGCTAAATTTAGTGAGCAGTTTGAGGTCTATGCCCCAGAAAGCGCTATTATGCAAGCCGATATACTACGACAACAAAATAAGATGGTGGAAGCGCGCTACATCCTGTCAGAAGCCAACCGCCGCTTTCCCGATGATACCAAATTGTTATTTGCACGGGCGCAGCTGTTAGACAACCAAGAAGATACAGTTTTAAAAAGGCAGCTTCTTGATCGATTGGTTTTGATTAATCCGGAAAACCCTGACTACACTCTGGCGCTTGCGCTTTTATTGTTTGAATCGACCCATAGCAAAGATATTGATCAAGCACTCTCGCTGGCTAATTCCATTTTAGACATTCCTTTTGATTCGCCTTTATTTAGTCAACACAACTATTTATCAGCGCTGAATATACTGGCCGCTGATGCGTTGTCTGAAGAGCGTTATCAGGATGTCATTAATTACCTTGCAGGTCCCTATGACATATCCCCCACTTTGGATAGTGGCATTCTTTTATTGCGTGCCTATCAAGGATTAAATCAAGACGACAAGGTAGTTCGTCTGTTTGATGACATCCAAAATCGGTTTTCTGTTAATGAATATGATATCAGTAGTCGACTTCAGTCCTACTAGACCAATGACAATGACTGATTACTATTTACTATGACTAACACTGCTTAAAAACATATAACTATACTTACTGAAATAAAGATATAAACTAAGGACATTTATGATTGAATCAACCTCTAAAGTTGTCGTATCACACCCTACCCAAATGAAGAATGTACTACTTAGTTTACTTGTGGGGGGGTGTACGCTTGCCATGACAGCCTGCCAAACCACGCCGCAAGTTACACCATCACCTACTTCGGGTGTGGTGACAAACGGTCAACCTCAGTATCCAGAGCTTCTAAAAAGCTTTAATATACGTGGAAAAATTGGCATTACCACGCCTCAGACTGAGACCAGCAACGCCCAATCAGGCAGTGCTTTTTATGTCTGGGCACAAGAAGACGACCGCTTTGCCATAGACCTCACCGGTGCCATGGGTATTGGTCATACGGTCATTGAATATAATGGCGCTACCGCCACCTTGGTCAATCAGAGTGTCGGTGAGCTTAGCGCAAACTCACCAGAAGAGCTATTACAACAGGCAACAGGCTGGCAAGCGCCCATCTCTCAGCTACGTTACTGGATCTCTGGTCGTCCTGCTCCATCGGATGATAACAGTCAACTTGATGCACAAGGACGCCTTATATCGAGTGAAAATGCCGGCTGGATAGCAACCTTTAGCTATAAAGATGACTCTGCGCAAATCCAAACCCCAAGTAAGATTAAAGTGGTTCGTGATGATGGACACCGCGTCATTATGACCATCAATCATAGTCAAAATTCTTAACCACACTGTTTCATACTTAACTGCTTATTGGATACGATAGCCACTATGACCGTGACCTCTGCCCTCACCCTATTCTCCCCTGCCAAAATTAACCTATTTTTGCATATTACAGGGAAGCGCGAGGACGGCTATCATAATTTGCAAACCGTTTTTCGGCTCTTAGACTGGGGCGACACATTAGACTTCCGCCCCAGCACCCATACCTTCAATCCCCATCTGCTAATAGAGCATTTAGCAACCCGCTCAGAGATTCAGTGCTTTGATGACACTGATGACTCTGATAGCTCTCATGATTTGGCGCTACCCATCACCTTAAATAGCACTATATCTGTCACAGACACTCTAGCAGACAACCTGATTACCAAAGCTGCTATTGCCCTGCTCAAAGCGATAGATCATAGAAGTGGCTCAATAGGTAGTAGCCTACCTGAGCGTCTACCCATCATTGATATTGCTCTAAACAAGGTATTGCCGACCGGTGCCGGTCTCGGTGGTGGTTCCTCGAATGCCGCAACCACACTGCTTGCTCTAAACCAACTTTGGGGGGTTGACCTTGACCCACAAATATTGATCGCTATAGGCGCAACAGTCGGTGCCGATGTGCCTATATTTATCCTAGGCCAAGATGCGATTGCAGAAGGTATCGGAGAGCAGTTGACCCCTATTGAGCTGCCTCACCAACATTACTTACTACTGACGCCTAATGCGCACGCTGCCACCCAAGCGTTATTCCAGCACTCTGATTTAAAGCGTGATACTCAGGCACTAAGTTTGAGCCAAATTATGCAGGACAAAGATTATTACCTTGATACTTTACTACCGCCTTTTACGAATGTGTTTGAACCAGTGGTGACTCAAGTTGTTCCTGAAGTTGCTCAAGCCTTAACCTATTTAACGGGGTTACAAAAGATAACAAATACAACCGCGCGTATGACAGGGACTGGTAGTAGTGTTTTTCTACCGATAGCACCGCAGCATATTGAGCTTATACAACACCATATCACGCATATAGAATCTCCCCCTTGCCCTGCCATATTGACTCAATCCAAGCCACTACTAGATCCTCCTCAAGCTTAGCTTAGTTAATAGAAGGTTATTAGAAGATTAATAGGAGCCAATCCCGCTTTCGCTACTATCTGCCCCGCTAGGTGTGGCAGTGGTTAAGCTAAGTGGTGTCCCTTGCTTCGCGTTGACACCACTCAGCTTACCACAGCAACCCACCTAGCCCGGCAGGATATCCGCTACAATCGGGGCTAAACCGCTCTTTATGACCACGTCAGTCGCTACTGATTGGGGTACTTTTATGATATATAACCAACGCTTAAGCCGAGAGTTTCGCCTTGCTATACCGCATGCTACACATTCTGTATATGAAACAGTGTGTTTGGCTATCAATAAAAAACAGTTGCAATCAGCTTTTTCTTGTGTATAATAACTCGCCCATAAAGGGGTATAGCCAAGTTGGTAAGGCATCAGGTTTTGATCCTGACATCCGTTGGTTCGAGTCCAGCTACCCCTGCCATATTCGTCATAGACTCAGCGCTTATTTAAGCTGCTATTATTTAAATTAAACCGCTGAGTTTATTGACATATCTAGTCAGTTTTCGGTATAGTTCGCCTCGAACGAAACCAAGAAAACAACACAAAATACTATTACAATGTTAACGCTCAAATTATTAATATTTTAATAGTAAGTTATCAAGTGATATGCTAAGTTAACGGTATTAGACATCTTGATACAGTTTGTCTGTTACAGGGGTATAGCCAAGTTGGTAAGGCATCAGGTTTTGATCCTGACATCCGTTGGTTCGAGTCCAGCTACCCCTGCCATTTTCTAACGTTCAATATTTCCTTTATTTGTGCAGTGTCTACTGCTCCTCTTTTAAGTCAAATAAATAGGACTTGAACCATGCCATATCTGGCGATTTTTACGGGTAATGCCCACCCTGAGCTGGCAAAAACAGTTGCTAATCATTTACATATTCCTCTAGGACGTGCTGATGTTACGCGCTTCTCTGATGGCGAAATCGCCGTTGAGATCAAAGAGCACGTACGTGGTAAAGACGTCTTCATCCTACAACCTACCTGTGCCCCAACTAACGATAACCTGATGGAAATCATGGTTATGGCTGATGCACTGCGTCGTTCTAGTGCGGGTCGTATTACGGCTGTGATGCCCTACTTTGGTTATGCGCGTCAAGACCGTCGCCCTCGCTCCGCTCGTGTGCCTATTTCAGCCAAGGTAGTTGCTGATATGCTCAATATTGTTAGCATAGATCGGGTCATGACAGTTGACCTACATTCTGACCAAATTCAGGGGTTCTTTGACATTCCAGTAGACAATATCTACGGTACTCCTGTTTTGCTAAAAGACCTGCAAAAGCAAGGCTACGAAGATCTTATGGTGGTGTCACCTGACGTCGGTGGTGTGGTTCGTGCCCGTGCCATGGCAAAAGAGCTTGGTGATACCGAGCTTGCCATTATTGATAAACGTCGTGCACGTGCTAATGAATCACAAGTCATGCACATTATCGGTGATGTCCACGACCGCGATTGTGTCATTGTCGATGACATGGTTGATACGGCTGGTACACTGTGCAAAGCTGCTCAAGCCCTTAAAGACAATGGCGCTCGCAATGTGTTAGGCTATATTACCCATCCTGTATTATCAGGTAACGCTATTGAGAATATCAGTAATTCTGTGCTTGATGAGTTGGTTGTCACTGACACGATTCCACTCAGCGATGAAGCCAAAGCTTGTACCAAGATACGTCAGGTTACTATTGCACCTTTATTGGCTGAAAGTTTACGTCGTATTAACAACGAAGAATCTATTAGTGCAATGTTTGAGTCTGTTGACTAATAAATACCTTAACGTTTCTATTAGAATTATCCAAATGTCAACATTATAACCGCCATCCCTCCGATGGCGGTTTTTTTGTACTGGATTTATTGGTTATTAATCCGTATAATACGCCCTCTGTATCTATATATCCCCTATTACAAAAACGATCTTGTTATATAAATATATGCGGTCATACAGCCTATAAGGCGTTACATTGACGGCTGATAGCATTGTTGACAGTTTAATCTGATCGATAACCGTTTATAAACTGGCTTATGGTTAGGACAGGATAATAGGTATGGACTTTCGATGTATGTTTGGCTGCGTTGGTCGCAAACGCCGCTAGAACGCATCACAAAACCAAATTATTTAATAAAGGATACTCTTATGAGTAATGTACTATATACGGTAAACGGTATTACCCGTACCGAAGATCAGCAGGGCAAAGGTGCGAGCCGCCGCCTGCGTAAGCAAAACTTAGTACCTGCCATTATCTATGGTGGTGGTGAGGAGCCTACTGCGATCGCTATCAAAAAAAATGAGCTATGGAAACTTCTTGAAAACGAAGCTTTCTTCTCAAATATTTTGACTATCAATCTTGAAGGCGAAGAGCACTTAGCCGTTATTAAAGATCTTCAACGTCACCCAGCCAAAGGCTTTGCAATGCATGCTGACTTCCAGCGTATTGTTAAAGGTCAGAAGATCCATATGAATGTACCTGTTCACTTCACAGGTCGTGAAGAAGCGCCAGGTACTAAGTCTGGTGGTGTATTATCTACGCTTGTTTCAGATATCGAAATCATCTGTTTACCAATGAATCTTCCAGAATACCTAGATGTTGACGTATCAGGTATGGAAATCGGTGATTCTTTACATCTATCTGATATCAAATTGCCAGAAGGTGTTGTTATCCATGAGCTTGAGCTTGAAGATGGCACTGACCGTACTATCGTTAACATGCAGCCACCAACTGTTGAAGAAGTCGATGAAGAGACTGAAGACGATGTTGATGCTGCTGATGTCCCTGCTACTGAACAAGGTGACGAAGGCGATACTGAACAAGGCGAAGGCGACGAGTAGTTTTATTACTTGCCACCCACGGTTGAGCTCAATAAGTTAGGTTTAATAAAATAAGCTCAATAAGTTGTTGGACTTAACCGTGAAACTCATTTTTACAGCTGTATACATAGAGAGAACGCTATGTCCCAACTTAAGCTCATTGTTGGGCTTGGCAACCCAGGTCAGCAGTATGTCGAAACCAGACATAATGCTGGCTTTTGGTTTGTGGCCCAGATTGCTGATAAGTTTAATATTGACTTTGTTGCCGACAAAAAGTTTCACGGATTAACAGGCCGTGGACGTATCTATGATACTGATGTTCGTCTTCTATTGCCTACGACCTTTATGAATAAGTCGGGCCAATCTGTAGTGCCGATGGTAAACTATTATGGTATCAAACCTGATGAGATGCTTATTGCTCATGATGAACTTGATATACCGGCGGGTTGCATTAAGTTAAAAACAGGCGGCGGTCATGGCGGTCATAATGGTCTACGTGATATCACGCCTCACTTGGGTAATGACTTTCACCGTTTACGTATCGGTATTGGACATCCTGGCCATAAGTCACAAGTCAGCGGACATGTGTTATCAAAACCTTCGCAAGATGAGCAAATAGCCATTGAAGCGACCATTGATGCGGCCATTGCATCATTGGAGTTAATGGTCTCCGGTGATATCGAAAAGGCTCGCAACCATATTAATGGTTTTAAGCTTCCCCAATAGTTCATTCGTTTGAGCGCTATTTAACCTCGCAAGCTTATCGTATCTTTGAATGTATTCTAGCTTCAAAGTTTACGCCTCTTCTGATTGTCTACTCTCTCCCTCCTCATCCTCTGTGCTTCCTCATCCTCTGTGCTTCCTCATCCTCTGCGCTTCATGACCTGCTGCGAACTCACATTATCCTATAGTCATCTTTTTAAGACATATTCGCATTACTGTTAATGGTAAATTGTCAATATTCTCTAAACCATTTTAAAGATAAAATATAGAGATACCGTCAGTTTTCAATTTGGTATCTCCTTAACATTATGTTACAGTGATAGACCATTATCTTATTTACGGTTAAGTTATGCCAATAGAAAGCCCAAGGAATGGAACTGCTCAACATCCCAATTCTAGTAATACAATGACGCAAGCTGAGACGACAGTTGTCAAAGCTAATAGTCCCCCTACGCAAACCAGTACCTCTCAATCAACGCTTGATGTCAAACAACCAAAGCTTGAAGTCAAAAATTTATATAAAATTTTTGGCGATCATCCAAAAAAAGCGTTAGAGCTTGTCAAACAAAATCTCAGTAAAGATGAGATTTTCGCTAAAACTGGCAACACTATTGCCGTCAAAGATGTCAGTCTTTCAATTTATGAAGGTGAGATTTTTGTGGTAATGGGGTTATCTGGCTCCGGCAAATCCACCCTTATTCGCTTATTAAATCGTCTGATTGAGCCCACAACAGGCCATGTCTATATTGATGGCGAAGACGTGGTACAAATGGACGAAAAAACCCTGCGTCAAACCCGTCGTGAAAAACTTAGTATGGTCTTTCAGTCATTCGCTTTGATGCCGCATTTAAATACCATACAAAATGCAGCCTTTGGTCTTGAGTTGGCAGGTATGCCAGAAGAGGAACGTAACAATCGAGCGATGATTGCGTTGCAACAGGTTGGACTTGAAGCCAATTCAGAAAGCTATCCCGATGAGCTTTCTGGAGGTATGCAGCAACGTGTAGGACTCGCTCGCGCACTGGCAAATGATCCTGATATTCTATTGATGGATGAGGCCTTCTCAGCACTTGACCCTTTAATACGAGCCGAGATGCAGGATGAGCTATTAAAGCTGCAACAAAACGATAGACGTACTATTGTGTTTATCTCCCATGATCTTGATGAGGCGATGCGTATCGGTGATCGAATTGCCATTATGCAAGATGGCATCGTCGTCCAAGTTGGCTCACCCGATGAAATATTAAGCAACCCTGCAAATGATTACGTCAGTTCATTCTTTAAAGAAGTGGATGTCAGTCAAGTATTTACAGTCAAAGATATTGCGCATAAAAATCAGTTAACCTTCATCATGAAAAACGATACCTCACCTACTCAAGGTATTCGCTCCGCTTTAAAGCGTATGAGTGAAAATGACCGAGAGTATGGGTATGTTTTATCCTCACAAAAAGAGTTTTTAGGGGTCGTATCCTCACGAACACTCGAAGATGTCCTTAAAAAACAAAAAGACAATAGTGACGCCTTAACGCTCCGTAATGCCATATTAAATGACATTAAGGCCGTCCCTGCTGATACCAATATTGGCGATATATATACGGATATCGCGCGTTCACCCTGTCCACTACCTATTGTCGATGAGGCTGGGAAATACATTGGTAGTGTTAGCTATGTGAATTTACTAGAAACCCTTAGTAGAGATTAACGAGGAGTTCTGGTTTTGTTTGTTTAGGGTCTATCGCTACTAAGCGCGCCTTAGCATTAACTCACCTTATAAAAAATTTGAAAACTTATGACAGACACCAACCCTTGGGCAACTTCAGCTAACGAAGATCCCTCTATAGTAACAGATAGCAATGAAATTGATGCTGCTGCCAGTACAGCAAGTGCTTGGGACAATCCAAGTCCTGCAACGAGTGATGCTGCGACTGGTGTTGAAAGTGGCTTAAGTGCAGCTGATACGACTAGCAGCCTATCCGCTGGAGATATGGTACAGCCAGACTTCTCGTGGTTAGACCCTTTTGCGCAAACATGGATCCCCTTAGATACTTGGGTAGATAGTGCTATTGGCTGGATAGTCACCCAGTTTCGTCCTTTCTTTATTGCGATAAAGACCCCGATTGATTGGACCTTAAATGCTATAGAAGCAGGCTTATCCAGTATTCCAGCGCTGTTGTTTATCGTTATATTTAGTTTGATAGCTTGGCAAATGGCTGGTAAACGTATGGCATTGGGAACCCTCATTGGCATGCTAATACTAGGCTTGATAGGCATATGGGAAGAGTCCATTACCACCTTGTCCTTGGTGCTAACGGCTGTACTATTTTGCATGCTGATCGGTATTCCGTCAGGTATTATGATGGCGCGTAATGAGACTGTGGCAAAATTTATGCGTCCGACTTTAGACGCGATGCAGACCACGCCTGCATTTGTTTATTTAGTCCCCATCGTTATGCTGTTTGGGATAGGTAACGTGCCTGGCGTGGTTGTCACTATTATTTTTGCCGTACCTCCCGTTATTCGTCTGACAAACCTCGGTATTCGCCAAGTACCCGCAGACTTAATTGAAGCCGCGCATTCATTTGGTGCAGATAGCAAACAGATGTTGTACAAAGTTCAGCTTCCTTTAGCGATGCCTACCATCATGGCAGGCGTTAACCAAACCTTGATGCTCAGCTTATCGATGGTGGTTATTGCTTCAATGATTTCAGTCGCAGGGTTAGGACTCATGGTACTGCGCGGCATTGGTAGATTAGATATTGGCTTAGCGACGGTGGGCGGATTAGGCATCGTAATTTTAGCGATTATACTTGATCGTATGACCCAGTCATTAGGTCAAAACAACCGTAATAAAGCACATCAAAAATGGTATCAAACGGGTCCAGTTGGACTAATTTATGGCTTAGTCAATAAGTCATGATGTTAATTAGCGTATTGATAAGCGCATTGATATTTTATTGTTATTCATCAAATGTTTTAAAAAAAGTATCGTTAAATAACGGTATTTAAGAACTTAGTTAGCTTTATAAGCAATCTCTTCAACACTCATTATTAAGGAATAATATTATGACATTATTTAAACGGACTCTATTATCTCTCACTATAGGCATCACTGGTATATCACTGGTGGCCTGTACTCAACCTGATGCAGACAACAACGACGCCCAACCAACGGAAAACCAAAGCGAGACAACGAGTGAATCGGCAACAACAGACTCTGTAGAAAATACCAAGCCCGGTGAAGGCATTAGTGCTCAAGCATTCCAAAGCCCCATTGCTGAAGAGACATTTCAAACGATGGTCTTAAATCAAGCCATGCGGGACTTAGGATATGACGTTGAGCCTATTAAAGAGGTAGATTATAGTGCAGGATATACGGCTATTGCCTCGGGTGATGTCGACTATATGACAGTTAATTGGTATCCGCTTCATAATGATATGTATGAAAATGCGGGGGGTGATGACAAGTTTTATCGTGCTGGACATTACATCGAAGGTGCCGCACAGGGCTATTTGATCGATAAAAAGACCGCTGAGGCACATGGTATCACCAACCTTTCTGATTTTGCTAAGCCCGAAATTGCCAAACTATTTGATACCGATGGCGATGGTACTGCAGATTTGACAGGCTGTCAGGCTGGTTGGGGTTGTGAAGCGGTTATTGAGCATCAGTTAGACGCTTATAAACTTCGTGATACCGTGACTCATAACCAAGGGCAATATGCAGCTATTATTTCTGATACTATCGCTCGCTATAATGAAGGACAACCCGTCTTTTATTACACTTGGACGCCTTATTGGGTGTCAGGAAAACTGGTACCTGGTGAAGATGTTGTGTGGTTAGAAGTACCCTTTACAGCAAATCCTAATTCGGATGACACAACCGCACCAAACGGCAAAAACTATGGCTTTGCAGTCAATAGTGAGCGCGTGGTCGCTAACAAAGCGTTTGCTGATGCAAATCCAGCAGCAGCAAAACTTTTCGAAGTGGCCAAACTTCCTTTGAATGCGGTTAGTGAAGAAAATATGCTGATTGCCAACGGTGAGGACTCTCAAGAACAAATCAAACAGCACGCTCTAAACTGGATTAAAGCCAATCAAGACACTTACGATAGTTGGTTAGAACAAGCACGTGCCGCTGCTATCTAAAGGCATTTATATTTTTTAAATGATCAGATTTTTAAATGACCAGATTGTTAAATGACGGCAACTTTCAATAACGGGGTCTGGTAGCAGACTCAATAAACAATTTATAAAAAAAGGGATAACATCAGTTATCCCTTTTTCAGGTGTTTATTATCTAACCCCACTCTTTTTTTAGTCATTATTTAACAAATCCAATCATTTTTTTATCTTTTTTTAATCCGCTATGAATGATAATATGAAATTTTTTACAATTCTTATGTTGTATTCTTATTATAGGGCACTAAAATGTCTCACAACTTACTATTTACAGGTAACTCATCATGTTATTGACCTTATTAAAAGGCAAAATCCATCGTGCCCGTGTCACCCATGCTGACTTACACTATGAAGGCTCTTGTGGGATTGATAGTGATTTACTAGATCTAGCGGGCTTTCGTGAAAACGAATCTATTGATATCTATAATGTGACTAACGGTAAGCGCTTTCGCACCTATGTGATTCGTGCAGAAGCCGGCTCAGGCATCATTTCATTAAATGGTGCGGCAGCTCATATGGCAGATTTAGGGGATATTGTTATTATCTGTGCTTATGCCCAAATGGATGAAGCAGAAGCGGATACTCATAAGCCCAAGTTAGTGTATTGCAATGAAGACAATACAGTTAAAGACACTGCAAATACCATCCCTGTGCAAGTTTCCTAATTTTCGTAACGGTAAAGTCCTTTTGTGGTAAAGGCCATGTTCAGTTAAATTTAAGTGACTAATACGTTGCGTAATTCAGTTTAAGACAAATGTAGCCTGATCCTATTTATCTATATTTTTACCAATATTCTTTACCAATATAATTTATCAATAACTTTAAAAAAAGCTAAGCCCTATCCAAGCTTAGCTTTTTTTTGAGTCATGTTTTTGAGTTAAGGTTTTCAGTTATAAATTATCTAGGTAATAATCTCAAAAGCAGTTAATCCAGGGTAAAGATAGCTGAGAACTCACTACTAACTATTTTCTTATCTGTTATTTATCCTATTATTATCTTAGAAGTACCCACCGCTCGAGATAAATACCTTAACTATTTATCATGTTAATCAATACATTCATACAATTACTGTTTATTTTGGAGAGTTTAGATGGGGCTTGCTGTCCTTGCTGTCATTATTGGCCTTATCGTTTTGGTTTGGAGTGCAGACACTTTTATCGATGGTGCAACGAATCTAGCCGTACGTTTTAATGTTCCCAGCTTCTTAATTGGTGTGGTGATATTAGGCATCGGTACCTCTGCCCCAGAAATGGTAGTCTCTGCATTAGCAGCCTTGTCAGGCAGTCCCGGTATTGCCCTAGGTAATGCCTATGGCTCTAATATTTTAAATATAACTTTAGTATTAGGCACAACGGCACTGATTAGCCCGCTGTTAATTCGTAAAAATGTGTTGCGTCACGATTTGATGCTACTCATAGGGGTGACTGCTTTAGCCGCTTGGCAGTTAGCGGATGGGGCGCTGTCTTTTAATGATGGCGTGGTATTAATTGCGGCACTTTTTGTCGTTATAGGTCTTCAGATATATTTAACCCTTCGTAATAATATTAGCGAAGAGATTAAACCTGAGTCTCAAATCAATACCAGTAAGGCATTTATTACTTTAATAGTGGGTTTAATACTGTTGATTGCCAGCTCTCAGTCCATAGTTTGGGGCGCGGTTCAATTGGCGACCTTGTGGGGAATAAGTGAGCTGATTATTGGCTTAACCATTGTTGCTATTGGTACCTCGCTGCCTGAGTTAGTCGCTAGCGTCACCGCTGCAAGGCGTGGCGAGCATGATATGGCATTGGGCAATGTTATTGGGTCCAATTTATTCAACACATTGGGCGTGGTCGGTATCGCTGCCATAATAAGCCCGATGCAACAGATTGAGTCAGACGTTTTATCACGTGATATGGTGATGGTCGGTGTAGTGACGCTGTTATTATTTGTACTCGCCGTGGTTGCTTATAACCGTCAAGGAAAAATGAATCGTGGTAGTGGCTTAGTACTGATTTTAACCTTTATCGGTTATTCAATATGGCTTGGTATGTCTACACTATAAATTATATCCTTTTTAAAGATGCCACCTTTTCTATGAAATTACATATCCTTATCAGGCTCACTAAACCTACTATTTACAACGACTGCACTTGACTTAGATGATGTCAACTTATACATCAGCTATTAGATATTTACCCCGTACTCAACTTATTAAAATTCACTGTAGGCTGGTGCTTCATCCCAGCAAATCAAGACCTTTAATGAATAATGCTGGGCTAAAGCCACAGCCTACATTAAGAGTTGAGAATGAGGTAGATATTTATAAAAAAACAGCCCCATAATAATAAGGGGCTGTTTTAGCTAAAAGCGGACTTAAATTAGCAAGTTTATACTAGATATTATTTGGACCTAAGCATGAAAACATAGATAAAAACGATAACGCTAACTGATAACTGATAACTGATAACTAGAAACGGTAGCCGAGCTTAATACCCACCGCATATCCTGTCCCATCATCAAACTTAGCTAAGGTTCTATCTGATAAGCTCTTATCAATCGGTAATTTGGAGTAAGCTGTACCCCCTTCAAACCACATATATTGTGCACCAGCAGAGACACTAAAATTATCGGTCATATCGTAACTACCACCAAGCGCTAGCGTCTTGATTGAATCATAAGGGCCTAATAAACTTAAAGGCTCTCCCGTACCTGAGTCATACCCTGCTCTAATTTCACCAGCAAACTTCGGTGTGAACTGTTTACCAAGCGCCAACTCTACGCTATAGGCATCTTTTCCATATTCAGCTAAAGGCTCACCCACCACAGAGGTAATCGCTTCGGGGGCAATCTCAAATGTTGTCCACTCAACCCAACGAGCATTTAACATACCGAGTAGTTGATACTTTTCACTTAAGCCAGTTTGGAAATCAAGGTTTACTGATTGTGGGGTTTTAAACCTTAAATTAGTATCTCCAAAGGTTGCAGGTACGGGCTGTGAGGCCCCTAATTGGTTATAATCAACAGGCTGTCCAAGATTTACCAGTAAGTTCTCAGTTGCTTGAAGATCGTGCTGTCCTTCACCGCGCCATGTTACTGCAGCTCTTAACATAATTTCTGGTATTTCATAAGCCACCCCTACTACAGGTATTAAGGTGTCACTCTTATCTTTAATTTCTAGATCATAATAAATGGGCAAACCTTCAAAATTTTGTGCTAACTGTAAAGACCCTTCAGCTTCTTGATATTCCATCCCGCCATAAAGCCACAAGTTGTCTGCAACTTTACCACCGCCTAATAAGGTTAAACCACGAGTATCAACTCTTGCTTCAGTTGTGCCCATATTATTATTAAACTCATTACCAGAGGGATATATCGTATCAACCCCAAAAGGCTCGTCATATATCAACGCTAAAGCGGTATTTTCAGTAGGAGCAACCTTAACTGCCGCACCAAAAATATTAAAATCATCCATCATATCGTCAATTTTCTGATTTTGCTCTGGATTTTCAATACCGCCTGCGACATCTGTCCCTTCAATTTTAGGATCGACATAAGCATAAGAAAGCTCAGCATAATTGCCCTCTTCAAACAAGGGTAAAATGGATTGTTTGCTATATTCTAGGCCTGATGCATGGGCGGCAACCGTAGTGACCACACTTGAAGCAATAGCAAACTTGATAGCGTTTTGAAGCGTCTTTTGAGACATGACAGTTCCTTTGTCAATGACAGTTGAAGTGTAAAGTATGTTTAAATTAAATACTTATCTTACTGTATTGTCAATAAATTGTTTATTTTAATTATGTTTCTGTGACTAAAATAAACGCCAATAATACATTCAATTTATAGTCATTATATTAAGCCGTATAAAGGTCTGTTAGGATTAAAATGTAGATAAGTTATTTTATTTGTCTGTAAAAATAGCCTGTCTTTTTTCTTTGAACGCCAATATCCCTTCAGCTTTATCCTCAGTGGACGCTAGCAAAGAAAATGCCTGACGCTCAAAATTCATCGCAGACTCTAAGCCCATTTCTAATCAAACCAGCAACCAGTCTATTTATTCAGCCCTATTATTTAATCCTATTTCCTATTATTTACAGTACCTAAAGCTTGGCCGCCAATTCCGCACCATCACGAATGGCGCGTTTGGCATCTAACTCAGCAGCCAACTTCGCGCCGCCGATAATATGATACTGGGTTTTGCCTTTTTTCACGGCTTTGCCTTTTTTAGACGCTTTGGCATCGGATTTTTTGACATCAGTCACTGCAGGCATCAAGTCATTGACCGAGACTTGACCGGCACATACCACGATCGTATCGACTCGTAATAACTGACTGTGTCCTTGAGGCGTAGTAATCCACAAACCCTCATTTGTCACTTTATCATAGGTCACTCCAGGCATTTGAATTACCCCATGCGATTTAATGTGCGCGCGATGTACCCATCCCGTGGTTTTATTAAGGCCTTTACCCAAACGATCACTTCGGCGCTGCATGAGATATACTTGACGAATCGGAGTGATGGCTTCGGGTTTAATCAGTCCGCCATCTGTCTGATAGTTGTCTTCATCGTTGACACCCCACTCTTTTTTCCAGTCTGCTACAGACTGAGGCTCAGGACGATAACTGGGATCTTTCAAGGTTTCAGGCCCCAATTCATGTAGCGGCTGACCATGACGTGCCGTTAGGTACTCACTGACATCGAAGCCAATACCCCCGGCACCAATAACTGCGACCGTATCGCCCACGGCTTTTTCACCGGATAGTAGTTCAGCATAGCTGATGACTTTCGGGTTATCAGCCCCTTCAAGCTTGCCCTCTAAGCTACGTGGCACGACACCAGTGGCAACAACGACATGATCATAGTCAGACTTATCGAGCATCTCTTTGGTAACTTTGGTGTTAAGCTTGATTTCTACCCCGTTATGGTTCAATTCAGTGAGGAAATAGCGGGTCGTCTCAAAGAACTCTTCTTTACCTGGGATAACTTTGGCATAATTGAACTGACCGCCCAAAATATCTTTGGCTTCATACAAAGTTACTTTATGACCTCGTTTAGCTGCAATAACGGCAGTTGCCATACCGGCCACGCCACCACCGATCACCGCTACCGACTTCGGCGACTTGGTTGGTTCATACGTTAATTCAGTTTCATAACAGGCTTGCGGATTGACCAGACAGGTAGAACGTTTGTGCTCAAAGGTATGATCCAGACATGCTTGGTTACACGCAATACAAGTATTAATACGGTCTGATTGACCATTTCTGGCTTTATTAACCCAGTCAGGATCTGCTAAGAACGGACGCGCCATTTGGATTAGGTCGGCTTTTCCTGAGGACAAGACCTGCTCGGCAGTTTCTGGCATATTGATACGATTGGCCGCCATAACAGGAATCGAGACGTGTTTTTTGACCTCAGCTGTATAGTCGACAAAGGTGGCTCTAGGCACACTAGTGACAATGGTCGGAACGCGGGCTTCATGCCAACCAATGCCGGTATTAATAATAGTCACACCGGCCTCTTCAAGTGCTTTGGCAACGGTAATGACCTCATCCATGACATTGCCATCTTTTACCAAGTCCATAACCGATAGGCGGAACACGATAATAAAGTCGTCACCTACTGCCTTACGAACGGCACGCACGATCTCTAATGGAAACTTCATACGACCTTGGATATCGCCACCGTATTCATCTGTACGTTGGTTCACGTGACGGGACAAAAACTGATTAAGCAGATAGCCTTCAGAACCCATCACTTCCACACCATCATAACCTGCCTGCTTGGCAAGAACGGCTGAACGGGCATAGTCTTCAACAGTGCTCTGGATATTTTTGACACTCATTTCGCGCGGTTTAAAGGGCGAGATTGGGGATTTGAACGGGCTCGCTGATACCACAAAAGGATGATACCCATATCGACCACTGTGTAATATTTGCATCACTATTTTACTCTCATGGCGATGTACCGCTCGAGTAACACGCTGATGGTTTATCACATCGAGCTTGCTATTCATGGTGCCGCCTGCGGGCAGCAACCAGCCTTCTCGATTGGGTGATATGCCACCAGTAATCATCATTGCCACACCGCCTTTTGCACGCTCCGCAAAGTAGGCAGCAAGCTTGCCGTAGTTGTAAAAGCGGTCCTCTAATCCAGTGTGCATAGATCCCATAACGATGCGGTTTTTTAGCGTCGTATGACCTAGGTCTAATGGTTCAAATATATATGGATAAGGGACAGTGGTAGCAGCAATATCCTTGGACTGATGATTAGCCTTGTTATTTTGAGATGTTTGATGAGCGGTAGCGGCAGCTGCCATACGAATATCCTTATTAATAAAGTAATGACTAGGGTCTGTCGACTAGGTCACAGTTAATAAATCAGTGAGAACGATCTATGAGAATAATGTACTATTTAGCATGAATGCTTAAAAAAATAATAGTGTTGACCAAACAATTTCAGTTAACATATACTCACTGAATGTCTTAATCACAAATAATACCGTATCATAAGCCTATTTAGATTGGTCATGCAAAGGTTAAGCCATGACCGAATAGACACTTATAAGCCACATTGTAAACATTTGATAAAGGAATATCATCTATGACTGACTTCAGCTCTGGTCTTGGCAAAACAGACGCCAACTATCAACCGATAACACCTATCCAGTTTATCACTCGCGCAGCCACTGTCTATCCCCATAAAACCTCGATAATCTACGATGATCTAACGCATTCACCCGTTACTTATACCTGGTCTGAGACGTATAAGCGTTGTCGCCAATTGGCTCATGGATTAAGGCTTCTAGGTATAGGAAAAGATGACACGGTTGCGATTATGGCCCCCAATACCCCCACTATGGTTGAAGCCGCTTTTGGCATACCGATGGCGCAAGGGGTCTTATGCACTCTAAATACTCGGTTAGATATTAATGCGCTTACCTTCTGCCTCCAACACTCCGAAGCCAAGTTACTCATTATAGACAGCGAATACGCACATCATGTTGAGCTTATTGAAGAGGCTTTTCCTAACTTAATTATTATCCATGCGACTGATATGGCTGTTGCGGGCGTTGAGCCTTTTGGCAAAATGAGCTATGAGGCGCTTATACAATATGGGGAGTTTGACAACCAGCAAGCTATCTTAGAGTTTGACAATACCCTATATCCTACGGACGAATGGGATGCCATTTCACTCAATTATACGTCTGGCACTACAGGTAGGCCTAAAGGGGTCGTCTATCATCACCGAGGTGCTGCCTTAAATGCCGTATCCAATATCCTAGACTGGGACATGCCTAAGCATAGCACTTATCTATGGACACTGCCTTTATTTCACTGTAATGGTTGGTGCTTCCCTTGGACCATTGCAGAGCGTGCAGGCATAAACGTCTGTCTACGCAACATTGATGCGGATCTTATCTTAAAGCTGATTGCTAAATATGAGATTACTCATTATTGTGCAGCGCCAATAGTACATAATATGATTGCCGCTGCAGACGAGTCGTTGAAACAAGCTATTAGCCATAGTGTGAATGGCTTTGTCGCCGGTGCGCCCCCGTCGGAAGCTATGCTTGAGAAGATGGAAGCCATGAACGTCAACATCACCCATGTTTATGGCCTCACTGAAGTGTATGGCCCTGTTACCATTTGTGCTGAACATGACGAATGGCAAGATTTAGCGGTTGAAGAACGTGCTGCTAAGAAGTCCCGTCAAGGGGTGGTGTCGCATCTGATGACAGGGTTTGAGGTTTTCAAACAAGGTACTAATGAACCTGTTGCGGCAGATGGCACGACCATGGGGGAGCTTGCCTTAAAAGGTAACATGGTCATGAAAGGCTATCTTAAAAATCCGAAAGCAACTGCAGACTCTTTTGCAGGCGGTTGGTTTCGCACTGGGGACTTAGGCGTGAAATATCCTGATGGCTATATCAAAATCATGGATCGACTCAAAGACATAATCATCTCCGGTGGTGAAAATATTTCTAGTATTGAGGTTGAAAATGTATTGTACCGTTTGCCCGAGGTTGATAGTTGCGGAGTTGTCGCGGCGTCTAATGAGAAGTGGGGTGAGGTTCCTGTAGCATTTATTGAAATAGCAGAAGGAGCGACTTTGACGAGAGATCAAGTCATTGAACACTGTCGTCAGCATCTGGCGAAGTTTAAAGTACCCAAGCACATTATATTCGCCGAATTACCAAAAACCAGTACCGGTAAAATCCAAAAATTTGAATTACGACAAGCAGCGCAATCTATGGCAATGCAAGAGCCTAAGGTCAAACATTAGCTATAGTCATAGCCTGACTAAAGAGTTACGGTGTTAACCTCACTAAGCCTACTATAGTAGTACTTGCGCTCGGTTGCCTTGTATCTCATTTAGTTGCCTATGACTATATATAACAATACCAGTCTAACCTGAATTCGGAACAATTCATTCCTATTTAACTTTGGAAAGGTTAGCTCCCTTCCTTTTCCAAAGGAAGGGTTGGGGATGGATTTTTTAACCCAAATAAAAACAATGGCTTGCAAAAACTCTTATCCCGAATTCAGGCTAGCCATATAACACTGCTAGCCTAACAATTCAGGACTTACGATTTATTAAAGGCCGTAGTGATTTGTCGCCATCTGTTAAAAACCTTTCAACATTGCATAAAAAAGCCAGCTATTAAGCTGGCTTTTTCACGGATATAATTAATCGAGGATTTCAAACTAAATCGCTAGTCAACTATGAAGGATGAACTTTGTCTAATGTTTCTTTAAAGCGTTCAACGGCGCCATCCACATCCGTCAGCTTATCTAAGCCAAATAGGCCGATTCGGAACGTTTTGAATCCTTCTGGCTCATCCACTTGTAACGGCACACCCGCAGCAATCTGCATGCCTTGACTAGCAAAAGCACGCCCTTTGTGCATCTCCTCATCTTGGGTATAGCAAACCACGACCCCTGGTGCTTGATAGCCTTCCGCGGCCACACTTTGAATACCACGATCTTCTAGCAGATCACGGATACGATTTCCCAGTTCCCACTGAGCTTCTTTTAGTGTTTCAAAGCCTACTTCTTTTGCTTCAAGCATCACATCACGGAAGATACGCAGCCCGTCGGTTGGCATGGTTGCATGATACGCATGACCACCATTTTCAAAAGCTCGCATGATGGTGAGCCACTGCTTAAGATCTAAACTAAAGCTATCAGACTCTGTCGCTTCAACTTCAGCGACTGCCTTATCATTCATCATAACGAGGCCCGCACATGGTGTACTACTCCACCCTTTTTGTGGTGCAGAAACCAAAACATCGATATCCAGCGCTTTCATATCTAACCAGATACAGCCAGAAGCGATACAGTCGATTACCAATAAGCCACCAACGCTATGCACCGCATCTGCCAACTGTTTAATATAGTCATCAGACAATATCATACCCGACGCCGTTTCCACGTGAGGTGCGAATACCAGCGCTGGCTTTTGCTCTTTAATAGCCGCTACAACGTCTTCAATAGCCACTGGTGCGAAGGGTTGGGGCGCGCCCTCTTCGGCTTCTGCCTCTACAGGATGTGCTTTTAGAGCGGCAACTGACTTGGCAATTTTTCCTTTTTCCAAAATTTGTGTCCAGCGATAGCTAAACCAGCCATTACGTATGACCATACAATCTTTATCAGTCGCCAATTGACGGGCAATCGCCTCCATTGCAAAGGTACCAGACCCTGGAACAATGGCGACAGCGTCTGCGCTATAGACTTCTTTTAAGTTGCTTGATAAGTCGATCATAACTTGTTGAAAAGCTTTAGACATATGATTTAAAGCGCGATCAGTATAGACCACTGAATATTCTAGTAATCCATCTGGATCAACATGGGGAAGTAATGCAGGCATACCGACTCCTAATTTTATTTATATGAACTTGATAAGAACTTGTATATATTGGGTTATTTGTTCTGATATCAGCCAAAGTACTGGCTATTTGATGCCTACTAAGTATAGCCTTAACTCGACGGCGAGTACAACTTATCAGCCCTTTTATCCTAACCCTATCGACTTATACGGCCCCTTAATACAAAGTTAGAGAAAGAACTGAATACAAAAAAGACCAACTTATAGAAAGCTGGTCTTAGATAAAACTTATAATTCACCAAGCATATTAGTACAACAGAACTAGTCTTCAATCTTCTGTTGAATATAGTTTTCGATACCCACATCGCGTATTAAGTCTTGCTGAGTATCTAACCAATCTTGATACTCTTCATTACCATCTTTAAGACTGGTTAACAGCTTACGTGACACATAGTCTTGCTTTTGCTCACACAAAGTGATCGCATCGGCAATGATTTGGTATTTTCTGTCTTCAAGTCGCAAGTCACATTCAATCATTTCAGCGACATTTTCACCGATCAGTAACTTACCATAGTCTTGTAGATTTGGTAGACCCTCTAATAGCAGTATACGTTCGATTATTTCGTCTGCCCATTTCATCTCTTTAATTGATTGCTTATAGAACATCTCATTAAGCTCTTCTATATCCCAGTTTTTTGCAATACGGGCGTGCAAAAAATACTGATTAATCGCAATCAATGCTTGTCCTAACACCTTATTTAAGGCTTGGATAACCTCTTTATCACCCTGCATAATCTTCTCCACTTAGTCCATTTATCTAGTTTATTAGCTTCATATTGTTAGACTCGTATTTACGATTCGTCGTCTGATACGTCAGCTATTTGACTTTGTAGATAGTTTTGCAGACCGATCATATCAATTAAACGCAACTGCTGCTCTAACCAGTGCGCGTGGTCCTCTTCGGTATCTTCAAGTTGCTCCACTAGCATATCACGTGTGACATAGTCACGCTCCTGCTCACAAATTGCGATACCCTCTTTAAGATGCTGTTGTACTTTGTATTCAAGCTCAAGATCAAGTCGTAACATTTCAGGAACTGTGGTGCCGACTTTAATCTCATCCACCGACATATCAGGCTTACCGCCAATCATTAATAAACGGCGAATAATGGCTTGAGCGTGTTGAGTCTCATCATGCATTTCATGATGGATGCGATCATACAATTTGCCATAGTTCCATTCACCATACATTTCTGAATGGATAAAATACTGGTCACGAGCACCAAGCTCTCCACCCAATAGGAAGTTTAAATAATCTATTACTTTTTGACTGCCTTGCATACTATGTACCTTTTTTAATACCAATAAATTTATTCAATAAAACAAGTTCAATTAAGGGGTGTCGAATCAACCCTAATAACCTCTGCTCTCATAATCTCTATAAGTCATTTAAATAGCTAAATGTTTACATAGCTGAATGTTTCCATAGCTAAATGAAACAAACTTAAATGTAATCAAACTCATATTCAATCTGATGATGTTATATAGCATAACAAAACTTAGAAAGATTCACAGTTGTCTTTAGAACAGAGAATGAAGGTGCAATCACGAATAAGAAACACTTGCACTTAAGCGCACTTAGGATTAACCGATAAAGAGAAACATACTAAGACCGAAAACATCAAGCCCTGTACATCAATCAGGAAGCCGCAAACCAAAAAAAAGTGCTTAACATTAAAAGGTTAAACACTTTATTTAATCAATCAATTAAGATAGAAAGGATTATTATGATTACACAGCATACGCCAATTGATTGACTACATCACGATCAATATTCATCGCATGATGGTCATCTATGAAGTCTTTAACCATTGGCTCACAGCAGCCACAGCAAGTTGCCACATCAAGGGTTTCTTTCAGTGCTTCCATAGAATCAATACCTGATGCCAAAGCGGCCTTAATTTGGCGGTCTTTCACATTGTTACATATACAAACGACCATTTCAGAATCCTTTTTTATCGTATTCCAGTGGTTACCAATGCTCTATATGCTTCTGCTATTTTCGCCACACTCGCTAAGCATAGCTCGATTAACATTAGTAATTTAAATCATAATTATTTAATTTGTTAATACGTATGATAACGATAATAGTTCTTGTTTACAACATTTTTTTTGACTATTTTAAATTAATGAAACACCTTACAATATTTCAAAAAAAAGGACCAAGCAGCGCTTAGTCCTTACGAAAATCTGTATTCACAGGTGAAAATGGTTTGTTTTTTTAAAACAGCGTAATATCAGCTTATGAATACAGTGTCTTATTTACCTGCTTTTAAGTCAGTACGCACTTTATTCACGAGATAATTGACGACCTTGGGTACTTTCTCACTCTCACCTTGTACCACATATCTACCATGCACGACAACAGCAGGAACCCCTGTTAACTGATAACGCATAGCACCTGCTTTAGAGCGAGCTACCTTGGTGCTGACAGCAAAAGAGTTGTATAAGCTGTTAAATTTCTTTTGATCCAAACCTTGGCTGGCATACCATTTAGATAAAGAGCTTTGGTCAAATAAACGCTTATTGTCTTTATGAATAGCGTCGAATAGCTTATTGTGAGTTTGGCTTTGATATCCCATCAGTTGTGCTGCGTAAAATCCGCGAGCATTTGCCTCCCAAGTGGGGTTAAGCGCCGCTGGAGATTCTAAAAATACCACATCATTAGGTTTGCTCTTAGCCCATTTCTGCATATGCGGATTTAAAGCGTAACAATGTGGACAACCGTACCAAAAGAACTCACGTACGATGATTTTGTCACCACTAATTTTTTCTGGATTATCTAACACTCTATAGTCTTTACCTGCGACATAGTTCTCTGCATTTGCTGGCATTGAGGCAAAACTAATAGCCGCTACTAATGAGGCTAAAGCAAAAGAGGGCAAACTAAAACCTCGTTGAGAATAAGACTTCATTGTAATTCCTTAAGAAAATTTTAAATATGATGGGTTGGATTTAGATTTTTCGACTCATTACCGATTCCCCGCTACTAATAAAAACAGCAAACTATTGCATACTGCGACTTAAATATAATGCGACCAATAGTATACAATTATGGTAATGATAACGTATTTGATTATAATACCGCATTTGATAAGGTTCTGTGAACTATTAGCCTTGCTAAAACCTTAATTAATGGTTTGACATGCGTTATTAAATGCTCACAACGTTTAATGTAGATACCCTTAAATCATATATCGAATTTTAAACGAATTTTAAATGATGAGAGCATAGATTTGATTTATGCTTTATTAAAAATAGTACGCTAGGATACAACTTAAGCATCTTTTAGGCTTAACTAACTTTGAGACTTAACCGACTTTGAGATAAGTGTAGTTACATCGAAATCTTTAATTTGCATAGCTTTAATTTACATAGCTTTAATTTACATAGCTTTAATTTACATAGCTTTAATTTACATAGCTTAAACTTACATAAAAAATTGTCATGTATACCGTTTTCTTTTTATATATTAGAGTCAATTTGACTAAAAATGTCTAAAAATCCTTTTATATTCTAATGCAGCCGAATAACTTAAGAGATACCCTATTTTCTTAAGCTAGCTTATGAAGCATGGTAAGATAGGGTCAGTCTCAATAATATCGAATACTTGTTTTGAATGCCTATGCGTTAATTATTTATCAAAGATGTTTTACCCAAAATCATACTTATAATATTCTTTAGTTTAGGAATGCACATGACTCAGATTCAGACAGATTTCAACGCCGATAAAGATACTCATAATCATACTCAGACTCAGACTCAGACTCCCCTCGCCGCTTCAAAGACCCCTATCGTAGAAGACACTACTTTAGACAACGATTTAGACAACGATTTAGACAACTCTATAGACAATAACTTAGACAGCTCTTTAGACAAAGATTTGGACAGCAATGTCGATATGAGTGAAGTCGGTAAATTTACTCAACTTGCCAGCCAATGGTGGGACAAGCAAGGCCCCTTCGCCACCTTGCACCAAATTAACCCACTACGGTTAAATTGGATTGAGGAAAATGTCAGTCGTTATATGGGAAGTGGTCTGACCGGTAAAAAGGTATTAGATGTTGGCTGTGGAGGTGGTATCTTAACCGAATCAATGGCGCGCCGAGGAGCTGATGCAACGGGGATTGATTTAGGAGTTGAAAACTTAAAAGCGGCCAGTGTCCATGCCAAGCAAAGTGGGTTAACTGACACCCTGAGATACCAGCATATTGCGATTGAGCGTCTGGCTAAAGAACAACCTGAAAGCTTTGATGTCGTGACGTGTATGGAGATGCTTGAGCACGTGCCAGATCCCAGTCAAATTGTACAGGCCTGCTTTGATCTGTTAAAACCGGGCGGCGTCTGCGTATTATCCACCATTAACCGTAACCCCAAATCATACCTATTTGCTATTATCGGTGCTGAATACGTCTTAGGGCTATTAGACCGAGGCACTCACGATTATGCAAAATTTATCACTCCAGCAGAGCTTGATAAAATGGCTATCTCTGCTGGATTTAATCGTTATGACTTAATTGGTCTGCATTATAATCCTATTACCAAACGCTATTGGCTGGCACAAAACGTCGATGTCAATTATATGATGGCAGTCGTTAAGCCCGCTTAACCACTACAACTAAAACATTAATAAGTATAAAATTATGTCCACTCATTATATCAAAGCCGTCCTATTCGACTTAGATGGCACCTTAATAGATACCGCCGCAGACTTTGTTCGTATCATTAAGCGAATGTCAGATCAAAATGGCTGGCAAGTCCCCTTAAGTGATGCTATCCGCGAGCAGGTATCAGTAGGGGCTGGGGCTATGGTCCGCCTCATGCTTGAGTTTAATAGTCAGCCTATAGATGATGAGACGTTGGGGCAGTATCGTCAGCAGTTTTTGGACGAATATGAGGCAGATATCTGTGTCGATAGCGTCGTTTTTTCAGAGATTAATGCGTTACTAGCGTTTTATGATCATAACAACATACCTTGGGGCATAGTCACTAACAAACCACGCCATTTAACCCTCAAGCTATTAGAGGCTCTAAATTTAGAAGAGCGTTGTACAGTGGTGGTTTGTCCAGATGATGTTCGTAATACCAAGCCTGACCCTGAGCCCTTATATTTAGCGTTAGAAAAGCTTGAGCTTCCTCGTGGTATTGCCAACAGTGTCATTTATGTCGGTGATCATATTCGGGATATTCAAGCAGGTGCAGCAGCAGGTATGACCACTGTATTAGCCAGTTACGGCTATATACCCCCAGAAGATCAAAAAGACTTGCATCTTTGGGGAGCAGACTATATCGTCAAATCCCCAAAAGACTTGGTTAAGCTGTTACGCTCCAAAGAGTTTGATTATCTATAAATGATTTATTAGGGCCTGTTGAACAGGTATTATCGCTATTAAAAGATACGTTAATTTTAAAATTTAGTATGACAACCAAAGTAGTATAATTATGACTGACGACGCTTCAAACGCTTTAAAAATCTTAAATCACGACCAAATTCGACACTTTATGCCAACGCCAAATTGCTTAGAAGGTAAAACCATCTTAGTCACAGGCGCAAGTGACGGTATCGGGCGAGTTGCCGCCTTAACCTATGCAAAATATGGAGCAACCGTACTGCTACTTGGGAAAACACTCAGTAAACTCGAAGCCGTCTATGATGAGATTGAAGAGGCGGGCGGTAAACAACCTGCCATAATGCCACTAAACCTTGAGACTGCTAGCTATAGCGATATGCAAAAATTAGCTAACCTGATTGAAACTGAAATCGGTGAATTACATGGTGTACTTCATAATGCGAGTGTTTTAGGCGCATTAACCCCATTAGAGATGTACGATATTGTGACCTTCGAGCAGGTCATGCGTGTGAATACAACGGCTACTTTTATGCTCACTCAAGTGTTGATGCCATTAGTTAAAGCGGTAAATAATGGCTCGTTTGTATTTACCACCAGCTCTGTCGGCACCCATCCTAGAGCGTTTTGGGGTGCTTATGCTTTATCTAAACAAGCTGTCGAAGGGATGAGTGATATTTTCACTCAAGAAACCAAAAATACCACCAGCCTGCGCTTTAACTGTATTAATCCTGGTGCGACCCGTACCAATATGCGTGCCCATGCCTACCCTGGTGAAGATCCAATGTCGTTAAAGACACCGGAGGATATCATGCCTGCCTATGTGTGCTTGATGAGTGATGCCAGCATTGGGGTACGTGGGCAAGTCATCGCACTGCAACCCAAATAGCTTTCTAGGTAGATAATAGAATAGATCATTAGCCAGATAATTGAATTAAGAATTAAGTAGAAAATTAAATTAAAAAGAATATAGCTTGCTATCGCATATCCTTGAAATTATCTGCCCATGTCTCTATTTATATAATCTAGTTGTAGATAGATAGGAGTTGCTATGGCCGGAGGATGGGCGCGTGATGGCGCAGAACATGAGCAAATGGATGCTACTGTTAACGACGCCTTAGAGCGTGCTAGACGAGCGCTTCCAAAGGGGGACAGTTTAGAGTATTGTGAAGAGTGTGGAAACGCCATTCCTGAAGCACGTAGGCTGGCGCTGCCTGGCGTCGAATACTGTGTCAGTTGTCAAAGTGAGCTTGAAGCATACACTAAATCTCAAGAACTCTTCAACCGCCGTGGCAGTAAGGACAGTCAGCTTCGCTAATATGATTATAGCCGATTAGATGGCTATTAGAGGTTTAGCACTAAAGTTGTCTCTACTACCAATACTGAAGACTTAAGGCTAATGTTTAGCAGGGCTTTAAAAGAGAGTGTATTCAATAATACGAACGATATCCGAATTCACCCACCGATGACTTTCGTTACTAAAAAGTAAAAGGTTGCCAAGTTTAAGAGCAAGGCTGCTAAAGTAAAATAGCCATCTTTGGTAATCAAACCAATTGCAAATAAAATAATTGAGCTTGCAGGAATCATGACTGCAAAGGGGAGCGCTTCAAGCGGTATCATCGACAGCGCCGCAAAGGTACATACCACCGCAATAACTTTCTTAGCATTATCGGTAGAGAGCTGCTCAAGACGCGGTTTAGATACCTTGTCAATTTTCTGAGTTACTTTAGAGGCGATAGACACCCCTTTTTCAAGCTTTTCCTTTTCAAAATCGATCTTATTCACAAAGTTCGGTAGCCAAGGATTACGTTTACCAAAGATCATCTGAACACTTAATAGCGTAATAATAATACCGCAGACCGTGGGAACTCCAGGAATACCACCTGTCGGCATAACGGCTATCAACGCTGGACCAAATAATAACGGACCAAAACCTCTTGATTCAAGAGTATCCATAATATCGCCGATACTTGCTTTACCGTTTTCATCTTTAGGATCTATTTTGTTTAGTACTTCGGTTAAGCGCTTCGATGATGAGTCTTTATCATTGTTTTGATTGTCGTTGTTTTGATTGGGTTTGGTCCTATTATCATTGTTTTGAAAATTATTTGAGTGTGTATCGTTGCCCATACTACGTTTTAGCCTTTTTAATTAAATGTGAGCTATAAATAAACTAAAGCGTTAAGAAAATTAGGGGTCTGTTAATACCATAAAACCATGCCCTAAAGTGCGTTTAACAGACCATTTTTTCTATCGGCATCTACATAACATGTCTGAGCCTATAACCTATATATACACAGCTAGTTATTCACTATCTTCCTCGTCAGGAACAAATACATAACCGACGCCCCAAACCGTTTGAATATATCGAGCTTGTGAGGGGTTGTCCTCAATCAAACGACGTAGACGGGAAACTTGCACATCAATAGAGCGCTCCATTGCGCCCCACTCACGGCCGCGTGCTAAATTCATCAATTTGTCACGAGTCAACGGCTCACGCGGGTGTTGTACCAAGGCTTTTAATACAGAGAATTCACCCGTCGTCAGCGTCACTAGGTTGCCATCACGCTTAAGCGTCCGCGTCGATAGGTCCAGCGTCCAAGGGCCAAACTGAACGACTTCGACTTGTTGTGACGGCGCGCCTGGCAGTTCACGGCTATGCCGACGTAAAACAGCTTTAATACGAGCTAACAACTCTTTTGGGTTAAAGGGTTTGGGTAAATAGTCATCTGCACCTGCTTCAAGACCCGCAATACGATCACTGTCTGAGCCTTTTGCCGTCAACATAATGATGGGGATATCACTATTGTCTTCACGCAAGCGCTTACAGATACTAATACCATCTTCACCTGGCAGCATCAGATCTAACACCACTAGGGAAAACAGCTCGCGCTGCATAAGCTTGTCCATTTGACTGCCGTCATGGGCGGTGCGTACCACAAAGCCATCATCTTCCAGAAAGCGCTGTAAGAGTGAGCGTAGGCGTGCATCGTCATCGACCACTAATATACGGTGGGTCAAGCTATCAGTATTGTTTATTTTATTGTCCGACATACTTTGTATCCTTTTACTTAGGGTTTATGGAATAAAATACCCTTTAATCAGTTTATGCCTATTTGATTGGTTTTTTAGTTTGCACTTATTCATTATGACAGTCTATGAACTATTCATTTAGACAGTCTATTTCAAATCTATGTTATCTTTTAGTGTATAAGATTGTGACGCAAATTACACACCTAATACAGTGCAATGCTGTATGTGTTTGTTAATTAACCGTGTAAAAACCATAGAAATAAACAAAATAAGCAAAATCGTTTTTTATAGGTCAGCTTTTGCTATAATGCAAACCTCACTTACTTAAACTCGATACGGATATGACCCAAACCGATACTAACACTAACATCACCCCCACCAGTCAGAGCACTTCAACATTGCCGACTGATGTCACTGCCAACATTCATAACAAGCTTGCAAAAGAACTGGGCATCAAGCCTGCGCAAGTCAATGCGTTTGTTAAGCTTTACGACGAAGGTGCGACGGTGCCGTTTATCGCTCGTTATCGTAAGGAAAAAACGCAGGGCCTCGATGACAGTCAATTACGTGCTTTAGAGAAGGGCTTAAATTACGAACGGGATATGGCGACACGCCGTGCTAAGATTCTCGATCTTCTCCAGAGCCAAGGTAATCTGACAGAAGCGTTGCAAGCTCGTATTGAGCAAGCGACGTCTAAGCTTGAGCTTGAAGACATCTATCTGCCCTATCGTCCTCGTCGCCGTTCACTAGCAGCCAAAGCACGCGCAGCTGGCTTAGGAGACGTAGCGAATAATATTTTAAATAATGACATCGCACCACTCGATGCGCTAGCAAACTATACCTTGCCGGAGACTATTACCGATGATGCAGGTACGGAGATTGATGTTGACTTTTCAGATACTGAAAAGCAGCTTGCCGGTATCGAAGCGATCATCATTGATACGTGGACGCAAGAGCTTGAACTGCTTGACAATCTACGCCAGGGATTTGCTAAAACAGCCACCATTAACTCAAGCTTAGCTAATGAAGATAAGCGCGACGTTGGTGAAAAGTTTGCAGACTACTTTGAGCATAGTGAAAGCTTAGCACGTCTACCCAATCATCGCCTGTTGGCTATGCTACGTGGTCGACAAGAGAACGTACTGGTGTTAAAAGTTGACGGTGAAGACGCTCCCTTTGTAGAAAAGATTATCAGTAAATTTGAGATTGACGCAAAGCTGCCTGAAGCACGCCGTGAGTTTTTATTAAATGCGGCCAATAGCTTATGGAAAGACAAATGGCGTCCTCATTTAGAGCATCGCTTACTGACTGAAAAGCGTTTAACAGCAGAAGCGGATGCCATTGATGTGTTTGCAAGCAACTTACAACACTTACTGATGGCCGCACCTGCTGGGCGTAAAGTCATACTCGGTGTCGATCCTGGCATTCGCCATGGTGTCAAAATGGCGGTTATCGATCCGCAAGGTCAAGTGATCCGAGATGACGAAGGCAAGCCTGCGACGGCAACCGTCTATCCGTTTGCGCCAGATAATAAAATGGCCGAAGCGAAGGCAACTATTGCAGACTTATTGAAGTCTCATCAAGTAGATCTGGTAGCAATTGGCAATGGCACCGCCAGCCGTGAAACGGATGCCATGATCAAAGAGCTTATTGACGAGGACGATGCCATTACTGCCAAAGCAGTGGTGGTTAATGAGTCTGGCGCTTCGGTCTATTCTGCCAGTGAGCTTGCCAGCGATGAGCTTGCTGACTTAGACGTCTCAATACGGGGCGCAGTCTCTATTGCTCGCCGCCTACAAGACCCCTTATCAGAGCTGGTCAAAGTAGAACCCAAAGCCATTGGTGTTGGTCAATATCAACACGATGTTAACCAAACTCAACTCTCTGATAGCCTAGATAAAGTCACTCAAGACTGTGTGAATGCGGTAGGCGTTGATGTCAATACTGCCAGTCCTGCTATTTTGGCGCATATTGCCGGTCTTAACCGTAATGTCGCTCAACAGATTGTCAACTATCGTAAAGAACATGGCGCCTTTACCAACCGTGAGCAACTCAAAGATGTGCCAAGACTTGGCGCTAAAACCTTTGAGCAGGCTGCTGGATTCTTACGTATCCGTGATGGCGAAGAGCCATTAGATGCCACGGGTGTCCATCCAGAAAGCTATGCATTGGTCAAAGAGATACTTAACCAGTCAGGTAAAGAGATTACTGAGGTTTTGGGTAATGATAGTGTCATTAATACTCTAGCCGTCGACGGTATAGAAGCGGCTAACGACGACAATATTAGCATTGCTGCGATTAAGCAAGAGTTGGCTAAGCCTGCTCACGATCCCCGCCCTGAGTTCAAAACGGCTCAATTCAGAGATGATGTGAACAGTGTGAGTGATCTTGAAGAGGGTATGCAGCTTGAAGGTGTGGTGACAAATGTTACAGGCTTTGGCTGCTTCGTGGATGTGGGCGTACATCAAGATGGCTTAGTGCATATCTCTGAGATGGCTAATGACTTCGTTGAAGACCCAATGAATTTAGTTAAGCCTGGCGATATCGTGAGCGTACGTGTACTGTCAGTTGATGAAAAACGCAATCGCATTGGCTTTAGTATGAAGTCTGAAAATGCCGCACCGGCCAAGCGTCGTTCTGAAAGCCCTAGCTTAGATGGCAAGCAATCTAATGATAAATCGACCTCTGCCAAACCAGAACACGCCGCACGTCGTTCATTTAAGGACAAGCCTAGATCGAATAAACCTAATGCGAAAGGTAAGCGAGATCATTCGCGTAGCGATAAGCCCAGACCTAGTCAATCTGGTAAATCGTCTAAGCCTAAAGCAGATGATAATAAAATTGGTTCATTAGGCGCTTTGTTAAAACAAGCGGGTCTGAAATAATCAATAGTTTATCGATGTACGATTAAGGTCTATAGACCTTAAATAAAACAAAGAGCCTCTAAAAAAAGAGGCTCTTTGTTTTATGTTTAATGGGATCATTTATTATTCAGTAGCAAGCTGTGAAAACTCAATTCCAGCATATTTTTCTAAGCGCTCGATTAAGGGCTCACCCATCGCAGATGCTGACGTCCAGAACCCACCGCCTACCTTATCTTTGGGTATATCCTGCAACAAACATAGCGCACTTTGCGATAGCATCTGACACGTACTGCCATACCCTGGGTCTTTATCACCCGTGACTTTTGTCTCAATCTTATGGTGTTTATTGGTATAGCCGAAGAAACGGATATCGAAATACCCATTGTCACGCTCTGATTGAGAAGGACCGTCTCCTGATTTAGGTAACACATGGTCATTCAAGAAGTCACGACTGGGTTTAAACATCATGCCTGCAGCAAAGCCCGCAATCCCTGCAGTCATACCATAACTCATGAGACGTCCTTTTACGCCTGTTGGCATCCATACTGCTTCGTCATACTTAAAATCACGTCCATATTGATAATCACGCAATTGATTACTGCGATGCACAATTCGCGTATTGATGGTCGCCATAATAAAGGGTGCTAACCAATGGTCACTCTTAGCGTCCCATTGTGGCTTGCTGATATTGACTTGGCGAATATCGGGCCGTGAACTATCATCATTTAATAGATATGGATTTGACAACTGCTTGCGAAGCGACTTGTCTTTACCAACAGCTTCAAAAATAGTCGCCATTGAGGCTACTGTGCCACCTGACAAACCCCCTTTGGCTGCTTTTACGCGCATATTAATGGTATCGCAGTACTCTCCAAATTGCTCTTGAGCAAGCTTTTGGGTATATAATACGCCTAAGTCAGAAGGCAAAGAATCAAAACCGCAGGCATTCACAATACGGGCCCCTGACGCTTGCGCTGATTGCTGATATTTATCCATCATATCTTTAATAAAGATGGCCTCTCCGGTCAGATCAACATAGTCTGTTCCGTTATCTGTACAAGCTTTAATTAAAGGCTCACCATATTTTAAATAGGGTCCGACAGTGGATATAATGACCTGAGTTTGCGCTGTCATCCTGTCCAGACTTTCTGCATCTTCGCTATCTGCAATAATCGTCGCTAAGTTATCATTGCCAATATCTTTTTTGACTTGATCTAACTTATCTTGATTACGCCCCGCAATCGCCCAGCGAACAGAACCTGAATGAGGATTGTCACTTATAGCACTGCTATTTTCTGAGAGAAACTTTTGTAAATAAGCGGCACACAGTTGACCCACAAAACTAGTTGCTCCGTATAAAATGATATCAAACTGACGGCTATCATTTTCCTGTGGTTTATTATTAAGTGGATTGTCTTGAGGATTGTCTTGCGGATTGTCTTGCGGATTGTCTTGTAGGTTATCTGATACTTTCATTGTCTCGTTTTTATTAGTGGCTTCATTATTAGTAGCTTCCTTTTTATTGCTCGTGTCTTGTGTTGCTTGCACCTCTTGTACCTCTTTTTTATATGAATCTTTAGTCGTCTTTGTCTCGTGGTTATCCATGCGTCATACTCCCTTGGCGTCAGTTATAATTATCAAAGTTAGTTGTTAAGGTTATCAATCAAAGTATTGATTTAGACTTGTTCATTTAAGCACAGTTATTGTATTGACTAAACTACAGATTGTAAGAAAGATTCAATACCAAAAAGAGTATGCGCGTGCATAAAGGTGCTTCAAAAGGAGGTTATATGCCCTTTTTCACGGTATATTCATAGTTTTTTTAGGCGCATGGTATCACTAATCACCATTTAGACGTAAAATAGCTTAATGATTGCGGTAGGGGGAATGTGCTACACTATTTGCATCCGCAAATTCCCAGATTAGTTTAGAATATGTTGAATGATTAACAGACATATAAATTAAAATAACTTTAAATGACAGAACGAACGCTCATGCCGCAAATTTTGGCAACATTTTCATTGAAATATAGTTTAAATAACAGTTTAGATTACAGTATACAATTGATTTAACAAGGCGATATTATGAGTAACCCCTATTCTGATTTCCAGTCGCAATTACAAGGCTCAATGGTAGCCCTTGTAACTCCTATGCATGCTAATGGAGAGGTTGATTATCCCCGCCTAGCAGATTTAATCGATTGGCAGATTGAACAAGGTACACATTGCTTAGTGGCCGTGGGTACAACTGGCGAATCTGCCACTTTGTCTATGCAAGAGCACAGCGATGTGATTCGATTTTATGTCAATCATGTAAAAGGTCGTGTGCCCGTTATAGCCGGTACAGGGGCAAATAATACCAAAGAGGCCATTCATCTGACGTCCGAGGCAAAGGACGCTGGGGCTGATTGTGCTTTATTGGTAGCGCCTTACTACAATAAGCCAACTCAAGAAGGGTTATACCAGCATTACAAAGCCATTGCTGAAGCGGTAGATATGCCTCAAATGCTTTATAATGTGCCTGGTCGTACAGTGGTAGACATAGCTCAAGAAACGGTTGAACGTTTGGCCGATATTGACAATATTGTGGCTATCAAAGATGCGACTGGATCAGTTGAACGTGGCAAATTACTTATCGAAGCGTTAGGCGATCGTATGGTTGTCTTGTCTGGCGATGATGGTACCGCCCTTAAGCTGATGCCATATGGCGCAAAAGGTAATATCTCCGTCACTGCCAATATTATTCCTAAGGCCATGAGCGACATTTTTAGCACAGCTCTAAAAGGTGATTATGACACCGCTCAAAAAGCGCACGACCTTATCGAGCCACTACATAAACTTATGTTTATAGAATCAAGTCCAATACCGGTTAAATATGCCCTCAATAAAATGGGTATCATTGAAAAGGGAATACGTCTGCCTTTAGTTTGGTTAGATCGTAGATTCCATGATGATGTGGATGCTGGTCTGAGAACAGCAGGTTTGATCTCATAGATCATTTATTTTATTGTTCTTCATTAACTATAGGTATACGTGAATACAAGTCGTTTATTACTAGGACTTACGCATATAGCAATATTTAAATATATGAGCGACTGGAAATTATTTATAAATCGTCCGGCTTTCTTATTCATGCAGTGCCAATGAATGATAGCCAGTCACCCATATTTTAGTTCTGCGTCAGTCTTAATTACCTATTCATTAGATTTTTGATTATTGCATTAAATAGCAAACGACTCATAAGGATAATCCATGCAACAGTTTGACTTACATCAAGGCTCTAATACGGCTCTTCGCAAAGGCGTTCAGGCTTTCATGGTGAGTGTGAAAGTTATTGGCTTGACCAGTATTATCGCTTTAACAGGTTGCCAAGCCACTAGTAACTTTTTTGGTAAGTTTGATAATGGCAGCTTGAAGTATCAAGACGCAAAAAAGCTAGAGCCCATTGAGCTGCCCGCAGAACAAGAAACAGCACCTTTCACCCCTCTTTATCCAACGCCCGCTGTGGGTGTGAATACACTGGATCTTGAGAATGACTCTGGTAATCGCTATGAGTTACCACCACCTTATCGTCAAGTACCTGCCAATTAATAATTAAATTAACCCATTAATTATCGTGATTACTCATTAATTGTCATGATTAATATAAATATGGGGTTACGTTTAAGCGTATTGTTTTCAATTGGGAATGCTTAGCCCCTTACTAGAATAGCCCTTATAAAATAGTTTTAATTTATTGTTATAGACTGGCGATTAACAGCGTTGGTCTCAAAATTCTATATTCATATTTATTTTTTAAATATCATTACTCTTTAAACCCTTTCAACCTTTTTAAAAACTTTAGCTAATGTGACGCTTATTAAACATAGCTATAGGCATAGGACGTAAATCATGCAACTTCAAAAACAAGATCTTCTTTATAAAGGTAAGGCTAAATCAGTTTATGAAACTGAAAATGCAGATTATCTGATTCTTCATTTTCGAGACGATACGTCAGCTTTTAATGGCGAGCGCGTAGAACAATTAAACCGTAAGGGTCAAGTCAATAACCGTTTTAATGCCTATATTATGCAAAAACTTGAAGAGGCAGGCATTGAGACTCACTTTGAAAAGCAGCTTTCACAAGATGAAGTGTTGGTGAAGCGCTTACAGATGATTCCTGTAGAGTGTGTGGTACGAAACTTTGCGGCAGGTAGCTTAGTACGTCGTCTTGGTTTAGAAGAAGGCCAAAAGTTAACCCCGCCTACTTATGAGTTATTCTTTAAAGATGATGCACTAGGTGATCCAATGGTCAATGAATCATTGTCAGTCTCATTAGGCTGGGCGACTGAAGAACAGTTAGCAACTATGAAAGAGCTAACCTTTAAAGTCAATGAGGTGTTACAAGAGATCTTCGATGCAGGTGGCTTAATGCTGGTTGATTTCAAGCTCGAATTTGGCGTTTTCCATAATCGTATTATCCTTGGTGATGAGTTTTCACCAGATGGCTGTCGTATTTGGGATAAAGAGACCAAGAAAAAGTTAGACAAAGACCGTTTCCGCCAAAGTCTTGGTGACGTTATTGAGTCTTATGAGGAAGTCGCACAACGTATTGGCGTTCCTATTGATTAGGTTAGATCTTTGATGTGATGTCGATTACTCGTTTTGTGTTATTGCTCTAATAAAATTGTATTGTACTAATTGTACATCGCTGACTGTGATCAAATTATAGTCAGCTTTTTTAACAGTGGTTTTTGGTCAGACACACAGCATTTAAACCGACACACATTATTTCACCCAGTATTTTAACTCGGGCCTGTTGCCATGTATAAGTTGACTGTTTTTATTCCGGATACTGCGCTAGATGACGTGAAAGACGCCTTATTTTCGGCAGGGGCTGGTCATATTGGAAATTATTCTAATTGCTGTTGGCAGGTTCAGGGAACCGGTCAATTTATGCCACTTGAAGGTAGCCAACCCCATATTGGACAACAAAACAATGTTGAAAAGGTGACTGAGTGGCGAGTTGAAATGGTGGTTGCTGAAGAGAACATTCATCGTGTCATAGATATATTAAAGCAGGCTCATCCTTACGAGACGCCTGCTTATGATGTTATCAAATTGTTAGATATATAAGTCTATAGGTTGTTATAAGATTAACGCCTATTAGATTTGCTTTTTTTTAGAACCACTGTTATTAGTTCAATTGCGTCAATATAGCCACTTCTTTAATATAGCTTTTTAAGTCATTTTCAGATTCGAGTAACAGCTCATCATCATTCATGTGCTTAGCATATTCTATCCACAGTAGTAGTTGATAGACACTGTTGCGCTCAGCTGCTTTAAACTGTTGGCAAAATTGCTTTAACGTGCTTTCATCGTTAAAGTTAAGTCGAGTAAACCATCCTTCAATCTTAGCCGCTTGCTCATTGCTAAAGCGCGTCTGAAACAGCGCATCTACTAACGCATGGCGATCTTCTTCACTAATCAGTTTACCCACCCGTTTAATCTGACGGTTACGCGCAGTGGGACTGGTAATATCAGTGAGTGTCATAAGCTCTGCTAAAAAATACTCGCTGGCAGGTAGTTTCTTCATTTGTTTTTTTGATAAGCCAGCCAAAGGCACAGACAGTTTCTGCAAACGCTCGTGGGCTTTTTTAAGCTCTGTACGCGATACGCGCATATCGTGTTCGGACCAATCAATCATAAAACTCTCAAATTAATAATAAAGATTAAAACGCTAAGCACTCCAATGGGCTTTTTCACGATGCTTAACTGTCATTTTTAGTTCTGAAGGTAAGTTATTTGAAAGCTTAGCATACAAGGTTTCGGCAATGAATACGGACCGATGCTTCCCGCCCGTGCAGCCAACTGCCACAGTGATAGAATGGCGATTATTATGCAAGAACTCAGGCAACCAGCGGTTTAAAAATTGATAGATATCTTGCAGCAGCTCTTCCACTTCTGGAAATTTAGAAAAGAACGCTATCACTTCTGAATCTTTGCCCGTCATGGCGCGAAGTTTTGGTTCCCAATGCGGATTTGGCAGTATTCTAGCATCAAAAACAAAGTCAGCGTCAATAGGAACACCGTATTTAAAACCAAAGGACAGCAAGTTTACCGTCACTTCATTATCAACACCAACATACTCTCTAACTTGATCTTTTAATTGATGTATATTCAGTTGGCTAGTATCGATAATGATGTCTGAATTACTGACAATAGGTCGTAGTGTCTCGGTTTCAATCCGAATGGCACTGGGTAAATTTTTGACTTGTTCTTCAGTCACTGCCATTAACGGGTGCACACGCCGAGAGGCGGCAAATCTAGCCACTAATACTGACTCTTGCGCGGTCACGTACATCACCTTAATGCTACCCGCGCCATAGCTATTTACCAGCTCATCCTTTATTGAAGAAAAGCTTGAGCTATCGGCACGCAAGGTACGAATATCGACACCGAGAGCTAACTTATGAATAGCACCATCTTTGATCAGCTTAGCAATAGCATCGGGTACTAACGACAATGGCATATTGTCAATGGCATAATACCCCAAGTCTTCTAGGATATGCAGCACAGAGGTTTTACCTGACCCTGAACGACCAGAAACAATTATTATGCTCACAGTCGCCTTCTTTAGGACTACTTGCTGCTCAATTGCGTTACTGACTGCGCCCTTATTCATTGACATGAGGATCTCCAAAATCCATTATGACACTAGCACATTAACAATAGGGTCTGTTTGATCATTCTCCACATAAGCTCAAAAATCGGTAAGGCTTTGAGATTTATTTAATACTCAAGGAGCATTTATCGAACAGACTCTAAATGATGATCTTAAAATTCTCGGGTTACGTTTTAATCAATAAGGTCTATTTCTTGATTATCTAATAACCGGGCTTTACCCAACCAGGCGGCAACGGCTATCACCCACTTTTTCTCAGTATCAAAGTTGGTTATTTGAGTTAAGTCTCGATTTAGAACGTCTAGATAATCTACTTTATAACCTAGACTCTCAATACTGACAATAGATTGCGAGACTAAAGTTTGTAACTCTTTACTACTTTTAGCTTGACCCTGTACCAGCTTGTCAGCTAACTTTTGAATTTCTTGATGAAGCATTGGCGCTATTTGACGCTCATCTGTACTTAAGTATTGATTGCGTGAAGATAGAGCTAAGCCATCCTCTGCACGTACAATAGGGCCCCCTAAAATTTCTATCTCATAACTTAAGTCACGAACCAGTTGTTTGATAATCGCCAATTGTTGGTAATCTTTTTTGCCAAATACCGCTATATCTGGCTGCACAATATTAAACAGTTTAGTCACTACAATACCTACCCCATCGAAGTGAGTCGGTCTTGATTTCCCGCATAGCTGTTGACCAATACCGCCTGCTAAAACTTGTGTTGGTGGTGGCATAACGGGATACATCTCAGCAACTGTCGGAGCAAATATATAATCCACCCCTGCTTGTTTAAGCTTAGCGGTATCTTCGTCCAACGTGCGAGGATAGCTGTCTAAATCCTCACCAGGACCAAACTGTGTAGGGTTCACAAAAATACTAACAATAACGATATCGGCGTGCTGTTTTGCTAGCGTCACTAATGATATATGCCCATCATGCAGATTTCCCATGGTTGGCACAAGGGCGATCTTATTATCTGCTCTAAGTGGCTGTAATGTCTCACGTAACTCTTTTATTGAACTAAATGTCACGGTCATATTAAGCATCCAAAAATAAACTTAGGTTCCTAATTAAACTGATGCTGAGGCTGGGGGTAGCTTCCCTCTAAAACGGACTGATGATATAGCGAAAAAGCGCCTTCAACACTTCCCGCATGATCGCCTTGTTGATTACGCTCATCTGTTAAGAAATCGTGCACAAACCGTGCTGTTCTTCCATGTGTGACACCTAGCATATCGTGCATTACCAATACTTGACCATCCGTATCTGCTCCGGCACCAATACCAATCACAGGCACCTCAATAGCTTCCGTAACGGCTTTAGCCAGCGGTGCTGGAACACACTCTAACAGTATAATGGCAGCCCCTGCTTCTACGACTGCCTTGACATCATTCATAAGCTTGCTGGCACTGTCTTCGGTTTTCCCTTGAACTTTATAGCCACCAAACACGTTGACGGATTGAGGTGTTAGTCCCAAGTGCACACAAACAGGCGCCCCTGCACGAGTTAAAGTAGCCACTAACTCACTGAGCTCAGCACCCCCTTCCAATTTGACAACATGAGCTCCAGCTTGCATGACTTGCCGAGTATTGGCAATGGCATCCTCAATAGTGACATAACTCATAAAAGGTAGGTCAGCTAATATAAGTGCATGTTTATTACTTCGGGCAACATTTCTCGTATGATACACAATATCTGCAACAGTTACTGGCAGCGTAGAGTCATTACCCTGAACGACCATGCCCAAGCTATCACCGATTAAGATAGCATCAATCTCTGCTTTCTCCATCATCTTAGCAAACATAGCATCGTAACATGTCAAGCAGCTGAATTTACGACCCTCTTTTTTATATTTTTTTAAGGTAGATAATGTAATCATAGTGGGTCATCCCGAAGTAAGTATAGGGGTAAAATAAGTGTTTTAAACATCGATTAGGATTTAATAGGTTTTGAAAAGGATATTTCTGGCAGAATAAAAGACCAAAGAACAAGGCGTAAAACAGGTGTAAAGTTAAAGAGTAGACAGAACTACAGTTTAGTCAGTCCAGACCAGTTATGACTCTGTTTGTATTCAGTTATTCGCTTTCCTGCAATTTTTAACTCGGGGTTTAGCTCGGCTAGCGGTATTAAAACGAAATTACGCTCTGTTACTCCAGGGTGGGGCACCGTTAATGTCGGAGTAGACATTATCTTATCCGCATATAATAGGATATCGACATCTAGACTACGCTCTCCCCAGTGACGCACCCGCACCCGCTGTGCCTGTTGCTCAAGTAATTGGCACAGCGACAATAAGTCTTGAGGTGATAAACAGGTATCAATCTCTATAACAGCATTGATAAAATCTGGCTGGTCTTGTGGGCCCAATGGCTTAGAAGCATACAATGACGATGTACGTACGTGACTGATACTGGGATGGGCCTTTAAATACTCAAGTGCGTTTTGAATATGGTCCTTGGGTGTGCCTAACTCATTACTGATATTGCCCCCTACCCCAAGATAACACTGATACATATTGTCAGATAAAGAGTCTTTATCCATTATGTAATCTGCCTTCATTCAATTTAATACCATTGATAGTTATAGCGAATCCATAAATTAACCTATCGAAGAAGGCTACGAAAGCTGTAAATAAGAGATTCAGTGAGCCTGACAAAGATAAGTTATTTTATATAAAAAGGTATTACACACCTTCACTGACGTTCTTTTTTTCGCTAACACTTAAAGTGGAGCTCGGCAGTCGGCGGCGTCGAGTAGCCGGTATTCGATCACTTTTGGTGATAAGCTTGTCAGCAACTGAAGCCTTATCTTTATCCGCTACGATAGATTCTGATTTAGTACTATTAGCTGTCTTATTCGTCTTAGCTGGCTTTATAGTGTTAACAGATGGGGCAACCGTTTTGCTATCCTTCACCTGCCTGCTATTTGAGTCCGCTTGGTTATCCGACTTAATGTCACCAGTCGATTGCTGGAACTGCTGACTACTATTTTCATCGTCATTTACTTTAGAACTTGCTTTGTGACTAACGTTAGGATTTGCATCATGACCACCTTGTTGACTAGGCTGGCGACGACGACGTTTATTAGGAATAGGCTCAAACTTAGGTAATAAAACCAAGTCAGCTTTCGCTAGCAAACCGTCATCTGAAGCACCTGCTTGTGTAGATACCGGCTCATTGTTCTTAGTAGCGCGCGAAGTAAACTGTTGCTCTTTTTTCGGCGCTTGCGGTTCCTTTTTATCTTTAGGTTTGTCATTAGGTTTCTCATTAAGAGCTGGTTGTACTACCTGAGCTTCAATATCGGATTGCTGAGGTACTTGTTTTGCCATTTTATCCGCATTAATGGTAAACAATGGACTTGGTTGATTTTGCGTGTTAGGCGCCTCCCTCGCAAGATTGCCTAATGACAGTTTCTCAAGCTGAGCACGCTCTTGTGCATAGTGGTCTAGATATTTAGCTGATCGGCCACGAGTGTGATCACTTGATGTTTGTTTAGGCGATTTCGATGTTACGTCAGTAGTTTTATGGGTAGCAGATTCAGAATTTGCTACAGTAGATGAGTTCGAAGTTTGAGACGGATCGGTATGAGCCTCAACATTCCCCTCATTTCTGTTACGTCTGCGATTGCGATTACGACTAGACTTACTGGCACCGCGGCGACTGTCTCCTGCAAAATCATCCATTGCCTGTTGTTTTTGCTTTTCAGACAAAGTCTGATAATTCTGCCACCATTCACCCATGCCATTGGTAGACTCGGATAAAGGATTGGCGTCATCATTACACTGTTCACGTAATAAAAGAAAATCAAAGGCTGCACGAAAACGAGGGTGCTCCGCCAATTGCGGAATTTGTTTGACTCGGGGGCTTGCAAGCTTAGGTTGCAACATCCAAATATCACGAATAAATTGTTCTGCGAAACGAGGTATCGCAGTTTTTATACGCTGACGCTCAATAACCTTACTACCCGCTTGAAGCTGCGCATCATGAAAGGGCATGTTCTTTTTCTTAAACTTCGCCAGCTGATACAGATAATTATCCCAAAGAAGAGCCGCATAAAAAAATGCAGGGTTTATACTTTTGCCCTGAGATATACGTTTATCAGTATTTATAGCCACTTGATTGACCAGTGCCGTGGGTTGTTTAGGCGGATATATAATTAAATGACGTATTGCACCATATTCGAATAATAAAGGCAATAAAGGCACCAGATACCCACCGGTAAACATTTTTTGTGACTCATCGTACAGTCTATGCGGCGACACCTGATCTAATAAAGCCCAATTGTCATCGTGGAACTGCTCAGCTAGGGCTGCATCAAACTCAAAGCCTAGTTTTGCCTTAAACCTTAGGGCACGTAACAAGCGTACCGGATCTTCTTCAATACGCACAGGCGCATCGCCTAACAATCTTAACGTTTTATTTTTAATATCATCAAGGGCATTACAAAAATCAAGCACTGTACCCTTAATAGGCTGATAGTACATAGCATTGATAGAAAAGTCGCGACGGGCAAAATCTTGTTCAATAGTTCCCCATACGTTATCACGTACAATCATACCATCACTGGTAGTATGAGCATCTCCATTGGGTGGCGCACGAAAAGTGGCGACCTCAATCATGTCGCGACCTGAGTATACATGCGCCAGCTGAAATCGTCGTCCAATAATACGGCAACGTTTGCCAAATAAGTCTTTTACTTCATGCGGTTTAGCATCAGTTACGGCATCAAAATCTTTAGGGTTTAAACCCATAAGCGTATCACGAACACCGCCACCGACAATATACGCATCAAAACCACCTTTATTCAAAGTGGAAATTACTTCAATAATCGAATTGGGTAAATCCGCCTTACTTAACCCTAATTGCTTGGCTGAACGTTCTGCCATGCATATACTCCCTACAACCAAATCAAAGCCTTGTATTTAGTTCGGTGAATAGTACCGATAATACAAAGCATATATATATGTTAGTGTAACAAATTTTCACTATAAATGCCTAACATACTCTACTTTTACGTCACAACTACCGTTCTAAATAACTATTAGGATAGTAATGTTTGGAATTTGACCCGATTAATAGCCCTACACATAAGCCACCAAAATGGGCGGCGAACGATATGCCTGTCTGCGGCATAAGTCCCTCTTTGAGAATTAACCAATAACTTGCGCCCATAACAATGCAGGCGATTAGATAACCCCAACGCCTAGCAAATACCGCACCGCCTATCATATAGCCTAACATGGCAAATATTAGTCCCGACGCCCCAATATGAATAGAAAAGGGTGAGCCTAGACCCCATGTCATCAAACCGGACCCTATAATAAGCTTTACCACAGTACGGTAAGCATTTCGCTCAAAGAGACCGAATAAAAACAATATCTGTGCCAATACTATGGTATTTCCAAAAATATGCGCAAAATTGCCATGCATTGTCCATGACGCTGTCACACCGATCATACTGCCCAAACTTAGTGACCGTGGAACAATCCCTAGCGAGTTCCAAAAATTGAACAACACCGTATTATTTAAGACATACATTACCCACATGGGGATAAATACAAAGCCATACAATCCAAAAACTTGACTAACACGATGCCGTATTAGTGTCAATATCCTCTGCCAATTCATACGCAACGCCATATTATTAATTTAGATCAAAATCAGTTTAGGAAAAATAGGCTTCATCTCTTCAAAGTTTAGACTCATAGTCTAAACTTTTGAGAAGAAGATCAATCAAAGGTTATTTCTATTTATGAGCCAAGTGCCAGGTATGTGAATGAAGCTCTGAGGTTGAGTAATAAGGCACCAATGCTGTAGGTACATAGTGTCTAGCCGCTTCGATATGCTGAACAGAATCATCAAAAAAGATATGAGGCGCAAAGGTTTTTAACACAGACGTCTTCTCCAGTCCTCCCAAAAAGAACGCCATATCGACAGTGACGCCCCATTGCCGTAACGTCTTGATGGCTCGCAGATCAGCTGGAGAATTGCGTGCAGTGACCAAAGCGATTTGAATCGGCGAATGCTCTAACCAACAAGGCAAACGACGTTGTAAATGGGACAATTTTATTAACAAATCAGCATAAGGGCCCTTTTCTATAGGTAAATCTGCCATTTCAGCTTCTCTATCATGAAACGCCTTTAACCCTTTTTGTTTATACAATAATTCTCCAGAATCATCAAACAGTACGGCATCACCGTCAAATGCGATGCGTAATTGTTCTGTATCCAGTTTAAAGGTATTAACTGGTGTGGCATCTAAAATAGCACAGGCACATATTTTGGCATCCGTCACGCTCTGTGCATCTTCTCGGTTTGTTGTTAAGAATAAGTCAACCTTAAAGTCTGCGATATAGTCTGCAATTTTACCGCCAGATATAAAGGCTGAACGGGTAATATTCAAGCCTCTCGCTCGAATAGCATTTAACACTCGGATACCTGTCTCAGGTGAGCTTTTTGAGATAATAACCACCTCGACCAAAGGGGCATTATCGGCATAAATATCAATCTCTTCATCCGGAATACAGTTGTCTTGATCCTTACTGTCGCGATTGTATTTATTAAGATTTAATATGGCTTGAATAAGCGGAAAACCTGCCCCTATCTGTAAAGGTTCATTTTCACTTTTTTGCATATAGTCACGGAACAACTGCGCCGCTTGTTGAGGGTGGCTGTTTAAAAGCGTTTCGCGATATTCTTCTGACTCGGTTAAATCAAACAGTGCAGTGGCTGATATTGCTACGATAAGTGTATTTGATAAATCTATAGACATTGACGCTAGACCAGGAAAGTTAATTGAATATATGATAAATAAATTTTTGCTATCAACAATTATATAGGTTATCCCTCTTTAGTGAGTTTAAAAATGTTTCATTCACCCTTTTATACTTTAAGCGCTATGACAGGATAATTTCGTGGTTCGTTATTATGAACGCCTAGATGAAAAAACAAAAACCACACCATTATTTAAATAGTGTGGTCGAAAAACGTGATCGAAAAAGGTAAATGATAACTGACTTGCTGAGTTAGACCGAATTAATTTAATAACACCAATGATATCGCTGGGAAAGCCACCAGTATAACCAAACGTATTACATCAGAGACAATGAAGGGCGTTACCCCTTTAAACATATCACCAAGCTTAATATGTGGGGCCATCGCTTTAATAACGAAAATATTCATTCCCATTGGCGGTGTGATTAATCCAAGCTCCACCGTTAGCACTGCCACAATACCAAACCATACTGGATCATACCCTAATGCTAGAATAATTGGGAATACCACAGGTATTGTGATTACCAGCATTGCAAGAGCGTCCATAAACAACCCTAGCAAGAAATACATGATTAAAATACAAATCAGTACAACAAGAGGACTAACGTCTAATGCCCCAATCCAAGCAGCTAATGAATTTGCTATTCTAGAGACTGAGATGAAATATCCTAATGCTTCAGCGCCTAATAGCATAAAGAAAACAACTGCTGATAACGCGAGAGTTTCTATCAAAGATTGCTTTAAGCCCTTGAGACGCATGCCTTTAAATGCTGCATATAGCCATGAGGCAAAAGCACCTACAGCAGCGCCTTCAGTTGGGGTAAATAGACCAAAGAATATACCGGCGATAATAATGATAAAAATGAAACTAAAAGGTATCAATCCAGTTAATGAGAAGAACTTAGCCTTCCATGATGTTTTCTCGCCTCGCTCAGCTAAATGAGGCTTCCATCGCACCATAATCATCACGGTAATAGAATACATAACCATACCCAGTATACCGGGTAGGAAACCAGCAATAAACATATGACCGACGGACTGCTCGGTTAAGATCGCATAGACAAGTAGTGCGATACTTGGTGGAATCATAATACCTAAGGTACCACCGGCTGCTAAAATTCCGCAAGCAAAACCAGGATTATAACCGTACTTCTCCATTTCGGGTAAAGCGACTCGAGTCATCGTTGACGCCGTCGCCAATGATGATCCTGAGATAGAGGCAAAGATACCGGAAGAACCAATACCTGCAATCCCCAGGCTACCACGTACACCGCCAAAAATAGTTCTTGTTGCATCAAACAACTTTCCTGCCATTCCCGAATGGGCTGCAAATACTCCCATCAAGATAAATAGAGGAATGGCACTAAAATCATACTTTGCTAATACATCGGTTGGAATATCTCTTAGCATTTGCAAGGCACTGCTTGGGCTAGTCACAGCACCAAATCCAACAAGTCCAACTCCCAACATGGCTAACGCTACTGGCACTCGCAAACACACCAGCAAAATCATAGCTGCCAAGCCAAATGCACCAATAATTTCTGGACTCATGCGCCTGTCTCCTCGGCATCATAAAACTCGCCCGTAACAAAGATTTTGATAGACTCTATAAATGAGCGTATGGCTAACATCACGCTTAAGAATGCACTAAACCCGTATATTGGTGTCATTGATATCCTTAAGTCCTGAGTTACTTTTCCAAATTCAGCCGCATCCACTGCACTCTCGGAAAGACCCCAGACAAATATAATGCCTAGAGCAAAGAAACCCACCATAAATACGCCCATCATATAACCTTTCATCTTTTGAGACATTTTTTGAGTAAAAACATCCACAATTACTTGAGAGCGTTCAACATAGGCAGCAAAGGCAGCCAGTAAAGCAAATAGCATCATGTAAGACACAATTTCAACTGTACCCTTGATGGTAAAACCAAACGCGCCACCCGTGAGCTTGAAAATATAACGCGTGATGACATCAGATATCGTCACTAATACTATGACAATCAGGCTTATACCACCAATGACTTCACATATACGAGCTAAAAAGCGGCTTATATTATTTAAAAATAACATCATTCTTTATCCTGACGATTACGCTTCACAGTTTTCACTGGCAGCTTTTGCTTTTTCATAAACACCTTGAGCGTCATGCCCTAAAGCTTCTACATCACTCAGATATTTATTGGTACCTTTCTCTAAAGGTCCCTTCCAAGCAGGATCATTTAAGGGATCTGGAATTTCAATCACTTCATGACCTAAATCTTTCGCATGTTGTAAAGCTGTTTTATCATGTTTATCAAAAACTTCACCCACTTTCTTAGCAAGTGCCATGCCTGAATTATTATCTATAACAGTTTTTAAATCGTCAGGTAGGTTTTGATACGTATCCTTATTCATGGCGACCATCAGACCTGAACTATAAAATGGAATATTGGTATGATATTTGGTGACTTCATCAATCTTGAAGGTAGTCACTGCTTCCCAAGGAAAGCTTAAGCCGTCTACAACACCACGTTGTAAAGCGGTATATATATCATTCGCAGGTAAGCCTACAGGTGAAGCGCCCATACTTTCGATAATATCTCCAGCGACAGCAGATGGGCGACGGATACGTAGTCCTTTCATATCATCAGGAGTTTTAATAAGTTTGTCGGTGGTATGCAATGCACCAGGGCCTGCACCGTACATGAATAGAACATGCGAATCTTCATATTCACTGGCAATGGTGCCATCTTCATAAAGTGTTTGTAATATACAGCCCATTTGAGTAGCAGAACTGGACAAACCTGGTAGCTCAGCAATCTGAGTTAAAGGGAAGCGACCATTAGTATAACCATGTGCTTGTGAGCCAATATCAGCGGTGCCTTTTACGGCTGCTTCATAGGTCACCTGCGGTTTACTTAAGGTTGCCGAAGGATAGAGCTCAACTTTCAAACGTCCATTAGATTCATCTTCGATAGTTTTAGCCCAAGGCTCTAATACTTCTTTGCTAAATGAAGAGGTCGCTGGCCAAAAATGAGAAAAACGAAGTGTGGTAACTTCGTCAGAGTTCGATTTGCTAGCGGTGGTTTCAGTAGAAGTATCAGATGTCGCTGACCTGTCTGTTGTTTCTTCCGAAGATTGATTTGAACAGCCAAAAAGTCCAAACGAAATTAAGATAGCAGCTGAAAGGGAGGTGCGGAGTTTCATTATCAGATCCTTTGATAAAATTATAAATACCTATTAATCCTTAATAGGCTTAAAAGAGATATAGCTTTAACTTGTAGCAATTCGAATACTTATTTAACAAGCTCGAATTATAATTAGCTGTTATTTTAAAGTATTAATTACTTAAAAGAACACTTTTAAGTTATTCTAGACAATAGCTACGTTAAATTAAGAAAAAACTATATCATGAAAGTAGCAACTATACTGATATAAGTCAAATCATTTTATAAAATTTACCTTAATAAAGCTCCTTAATATTAATCATGATTTCAATAAGCTAACTGCTTAAATTAATAATATAATTTTAGACCAAAGAAAAAGCCCCCAACATGAAATTTGTTGGGGGCTTTTAAGTATAAGGAGCTGACGATGACCTACTCTCACATGGGCGAACCACACTACCATTGGCGCGACGATGTTTCACTTCTGAGTTCGAGAAGGGATCAGGTGGTTCCATCGTGCTATTGTCGTCAGCAAAGGGGGTATAGATATGAGTTGGTTAAGTTATTTACTTAACGTTGTATTGACTATAGTATCAAGAACCTGAATCAAGGTTGCTATTTATAAGCAATCATCAGGATGATATCGAAATAATTGGCAACATACTAAAACCACTTGGGTGTTGTATGGTCAAGCCAAACGAGCAATTAGTACAGGTTAGCTACACGCATCACTGCGCTTCCACATCCTGCCTATCAACGTCCTAGTCTTGAACGGCTCTTAAGGGAAATCTAATCTTGAGGTTGGCTTCCCGCTTAGATGCTTTCAGCGGTTATCCAATCCGAACGTAGCTACCGGGCAATGCCATTGGCATGACAACCCGAACACCAGCGGTTCGTCCACTCTGGTCCTCTCGTACTAGGAGCAGATCCTCTCAAATTTCCAACGCCCACGGTAGATAGGGACCGAACTGTCTCACGACGTTCTAAACCCAGCTCGCGTACCTCTTTAAATGGCGAACAGCCATACCCTTAGGACCTGCTTCAGCCCTAGGATGAGATGAGCCGACATCGAGGTGCCAAACACCGCCGTCGATATGAACTCTTGGGCGGTATCAGCCTGTTATCCCCAGAGTACCTTTTATCCGTTGAGCGATGGCCCTTCCATACAGAACCACCGGATCACTAAGACCTACTTTCGTACCTGCTCGACTTGTGGGTCTCGCAGTTAAGCGCGCTTTTGCCTTTATACTCTTTGAACGATTTCCGACCGTTCTGAGCGCACCTTCGTACTCCTCCGTTACTCTTTAGGAGGAGACCGCCCCAGTCAAACTACCCACCATACATTGTCCTCGGTATTGTTATACCTGAGTTAGAACCCCAACATGACCAGGGTGGTATTTCAAGGTTGGCTCCACAAATACTGGCGTATCTGCTTCAAAGCCTCCCACCTATCCTGCACAAGTCAGGTCAAAGTTCAATGTAAAGCTGTAGTAAAGGTTCACGGGGTCTTTCCGTCTAGCCGCGGGTACACAGCATCTTCACTGCGATTTCGATTTCACTGAGTCTCTGCTGGAGACAGCGCTGCCATCATTATGCCATTCGTGCAGGTCGGAACTTACCCGACAAGGAATTTCGCTACCTTAGGACCGTTATAGTTACGGCCGCCGTTTACTGGGGCTTCGATCAAGAGCTTCGCCTTACGGCTTACCCCATCAATTAACCTTCCAGCACCGGGCAGGCATCACACCCTATACGTCCACTTTCGTGTTTGCAGAGTGCTGTGTTTTTAATAAACAGTTGCAGCAGCCTGGTATCTGCGACTGCTAGTAGCTTACACCGCAAAGGGCTTCACCACCAGCAGCGTACCTTCTCCCGAAGTTACGGTACCATTTTGCCTAGTTCCTTCAGCAGAGTTCTCTCAAGCGCCTTGGTATTCTCTACCTGATCACCTGTGTCGGTTTAGGGTACGATTCGTTTATGACTTAAGTTTAGAAGCTTTTCCTGGAAGCATGGTATAGACCACTTCGCCAGTAAACTGGCTTGCTATCAGATCTCAGCATATAACCACCCGGATTTACCTAAGTAGTCTGCCTACATCCTTTCACCTGGACAACCATCGCCAGGCTGGTATAACCTTCTCCGTCCCTCCATCACATCATAAACAAGTATCAGAATATTAACTGATTTCCCATCGACTACGCCTTTCGGCCTCGCCTTAGGGGTCGACTCACCCAGCCCCGATTAACGTTGGACTGGAACCCTTGATCTTCCGGCGTGGATGCTTTTCACACCCATTATCGTTACTCACGTCAGCATTCGCTCTTGTGATACCTCCAGCATGCCTTACAACACACCTTCACAGGCTTACACAACGCTCCCCTACCACTTGAAACATGTTCAAATCCGCAGCTTCGGCTCCTAGTTTGAGCCCCGTTACATCTTCCGCGCGGGCCGACTCGACTAGTGAGCTATTACGCTTTCTTTAAAGGATGGCTGCTTCTAAGCCAACCTCCTAGCTGTCTATGCCTTCCCACTTCGTTTCCCACTTAACTAGGAATTTGGGGCCTTAGCTGGCGGTCTGGGTTGTTTCCCTCTCCACGACGGACGTTAGCACCCGCCGTGTGTCTCCCGGATATCACTCATCGGTATTCGGAGTTTGCATCGGTTTGGTAAGTCGGTATGACCCCCTAGCCGAAACAGTGCTCTACCCCCAATGGTGTTCGTCCGAGGCGCTACCTAAATAGCTTTCGGGGAGAACCAGCTATCACCGAGTTTGATTAGCCTTTCACCCCTATCCACAAGTCATCCCCTGGCTTTTCAACGACAGTGGGTTCGGTCCTCCGGTGCCTGTTACGGCACTTTCAACCTGCTCATGGATAGATCACTCGGTTTCGGGTCTATACCCTGCAACTAAACGCCCTATTAAGACTCGGTTTCCCTACGGCTCCCCTAACGGTTAACCTCGCTACAGAATATAAGTCGCTGACCCATTATACAAAAGGTACGCGGTCACCCAACAAGTGGGCTCCCACTGCTTGTACGCACACGGTTTCAGGTTCTATTTCACTCCCCTCACAGGGGTTCTTTTCGCCTTTCCCTCACGGTACTGGTTCACTATCGGTCAGTCAGGAGTATTTAGCCTTGGAGGATGGTCCCCCCATCTTCATACAGGATTTCTCGTGTCCCGCACTACTTAATATGCTTGCATTTATGTTTCGAATACGGGGCTATCACCCACTATGGCCAGATTTCCCACTCTGTTCTTCTACATAAAATTAAGTCGGCTCCTCCCCGTTCGCTCGCCGCTACTAGGGGAATCTCGTTTGATGTCTTTTCCTAAGGGTACTGAGATGTTTCACTTCCCCTCGTTCGCTTCCTAATAAATTAGGATACCTAACTTACGTTAGGTGGGTTTCCCCATTCAGAAACCTCCGGATCACAGATTATTGCCATCTCCCCGAAGCTTATCGCAGGCTGTCACGTCTTTCATCGCCTCTGACTGCCAAGGCATCCACCATGTGCGCTTAATTACTTGACCATACAACCCCAAAGGGTCTTTAGTCAGCAATTATAACGATATCACCTTGATAATTTACGCTTGATTCAGTTCTCTTTACTTTGTAACCAACCTCTTGGGATAACAACTGATGTCGTTAAAAGGCTGGTTACTGGTTAATACTTAAACGTGAAAGTTTAGGTATTAACCGTATTACAACTCATATCTATGTTTTTAAATAGTAATGACGCTGTCATCCAGTCGTCATATTCTCTCTGTATAAAACAGAAGTAAGTAATTGTTTGTTTACCGGTTATTGAGTAACCTTATAATCACTTAGTTCTATTTTATGGCTTTGTCTTACTGCTATGCTTTCTTTGACTCTGTTAGTCTGTAATATGGTGGAGCCAAGGAGAGTCGAACTCCTGACCTCCTGCGTGCAAGGCAGGCGCTCTACCAACTGAGCTATGGCCCCTGAGAAGCGTTAAAAAATTGCATCGCAATTTTAGCTTCGCAAGGAAAATCCCTTAAAGGGGATTTTCAAAAAGCTTAAATTACTTTCTGAGCTCTTTTTATTAACTCTTAGCAAGAGAAAATTGCTTACGCATTGAGCGTTTTTACAATAAGCTGTTGTATCTACCGTGCTAATAATATGGTGGGTCTGATAAGACTTGAACTTATGACCCCCGCGTTATCAACACGGTGCTCTAA